>JAZQXI010000001.1:0-25707 GCA_045632805.1 Eubacteriales bacterium
ACACCGCTTGGCGCATCACCTGCATCAAAATGAGCATTATTTTGCCGCGCGCGCCGTCAGCCAGGCGGCAAGACACTTGACAGGGATTGAGATCCACCCGGGGGCTACCATCGGCAGAAACTTTTTCATCGACCACGGTAGTGGCGTTGTCATCGGTGAGACCACCGAGATCGGTGATAATTGTACCGTTTATCAAGGGGTTACCTTGGGAGGTACGGGCAAGGACGTCGGCAAGCGCCACCCGACTTTGGGAGACAACGTCATGGTCGGCTCGGGCGCCAAGGTTTTGGGTCCTCTGAAGGTTGGATCGGGCAGTAAGATCGCGGCAAACGCGGTGGTGCTGCATCCCGTCCCCGAAAACAGCACGGCAGTGGGTATCCCTGCGCGCGTGGTGCGCCGTGACGGTGTCCGTGTTTCCAATGACCTGGACCAGATCCACATTCCCGACCCCGTGGCACAACAGCTCTGCCGCATGGAAGCGACGATCGCGCAACTGCAAAAAGAGCTGGAAGAGCTGAAAGCCGAAAAGGCAGTCAACGAGAATGATCAAGCAAAGTGAGGAATGAGCATGACGGAGAATCAAAAGGGACGTTTTATCGTATTTGAGGGCTTGGATGGCGCGGGAAAGACCACGCAGATCGAGCTTTTGGCAAACCGCTTGCGGGAGACGGGCAGACGCGTGTATTGCACTGCAGAGCCTACCGAATCGGTCAGTGGCGGACTGTTACGTGACGCTTTGGGCGGCGTTTCCAAGCGTAGCGCGGGTGAGATGGCGGCACTTTTCGTGCTGGATCGCATTTTCCATAACGTCAACCCCGTAAACGGTATTCAAAAGATGCTGGCGGATGGCTTTGACGTCATTTGTGACCGCTATTACTATTCTTCTATGGCGTATCAGGGAAGTGAGACCGATCCCGAGTGGGTGCGCCGCATGAATTTGGATTGCCCCGAGATCCTGCGCCCCGATGTTTGCGTATTTTTGGATCTGACGCCGGCGCAAAGCATGGAGCGTATCAACCGCGGCAGAGCTACGCAGGAGATCTATGAAAATGAGGCGAGATTGACCTTGGTTCGTGACCAGTTCTACCGCGTGTTTGAGCAACTGAAGGAAAGCGACAACATCCGCGTGGTCAACGCGTATCGCTCCATTGAGGAAATTCATGAGGAGATCGCCTCTTTGATTGGCTGATTTGGCGAAATTGCATGCTTTTTTATGGATTTTTCAAAAAAATTTATGGATTCTTCATGGAAAAACAGAAAAATATTTGGTACAATGAGAATGGGACAGTGGCGTTCTTGCCACGGTACCCATTCTATTGTTTTTTTAAATAAAATTTATAATAAAAAAGGAGAAAAAAGATGAACAGAGTTTGTATTCCCGATTACGAGTATCAAGAGAGAATTGCGAAAGCGGCGGCAATGCTGCGCGAAAAGAATTTGGACGTGATGCTGGTTTGTTCCACCGAGAGCGACTACGCAAACGCGCGTTATTTTTCCGGCTTCTGGCCGTTGTTTGAAAGAGCCGGTGTTGCGATCAGCGCAAACGGCGATGCGGCTCTCCTGGTTGGCCCCGAGTCCGCTGTATTCGGTAAGGACCGCAGCAAGATCGACAAGGTCTTCGTTCTTCGCGAGTTCCGTGAGTCCGCAGACCCCTCTTATCCCGAGCTGAAGGCGGATACCTTTAACGACGTATTCAAGGCAATCGGTGTCAGCGGTGAGCATATCCGCATCGGTCTTGGCAGCTACGTTGAATGCACCCTTCCGATCTTCGAGGGGCTCAAGGAGTCTTACCCGAAGGCAGAGATCGTAAAGTGCAACGAGATCATGGTTGCTCTTCGTCAGATCAAGAGTGAAAACGAGCTGGCTTGCATCCGCGAGGGCTTCCGTATCATTGAGCTTGCAACCGACGAGGTCATTCGTCAATTGCGTCCCGGTGTAAACGAATTGCAGATGGTCGGTGTGGCACAGAGAGTCATTTACGAGAACGGTGCAGAGTACGAGGGTCTTCCCATGTACGTCTTCTCCGAGGAATCTACCCGTCACGCCATCAGCCGTTCCTGCTACCGCGAGATCAAGAAGGGTGACATCGTTCAGCTCAACCTCTCCGCAAAGATCGACGGTTATTCTCCCAGTATCGGCCTTCCCGTCATCATGGGCAAGCTCGAGGGTGAGAGACGCGAATTGGTTGACTTCTGCCGTCAGATGCACGAGTGGACCTGCCGCGAGATCAAGGCGGGAGTGATGGCAAGCGACATCGCAAAGAAATTCTATCAAATGTACTGCGACGCAGGATACAAGGATAACTACGTATACGGTCCCTGCCACGGCACGGGTATGATCGAGGTTGAGGCACCCTGGATGGAGACCTCCACCGATTACCTCCTGCAGGAGAACATGACCTTCCAGGTTGACACCTTTATCTCCGGTCCTACCTTTGGCTGCCGTTGGGAAAAGGGTATTGCCGTGAAGAAGGACGGTTGCGAGTCCTACACCGATTACCTCAAAAAGGGTATCATCGAGCTGGAATTCTGATCGGAGGAATGACGCATGGAAGCGATTGGAAAAAAGAGATGGATCATTCCCGATTGCGAGCTGCCGCCCGCAGGTGAGGGGGAACTGAAGGGGCATGAGTCCGTTATTATCGTAAACGACAACGAAGAGGACGTGAATATCGACGTCACCCTCTTCTTTGTAGACGAGCCCTGCTACACCGATATTCATTGGACGGTCAAGGCAAAGAGCGTGCGCTGCTTCCGCATGAATAACACCGATGATATGTGTGGATACGTCGTACCGCTTGAAACGCAGTATGCCATGAAGCTGGAAAGCTCGGGCAACATCGTTTTGCAATACGGACGGCTGGATAACAGACAGACCAATCTGGCGTACTACACGACGCTGGGCTTTGGTCAATAAAAGGAGGCATTTAATATGCGTTTGGAACGAAGCTTTCCGCGTGAGGTGGAATACGTACAAAAAAACAATCTTCCGCTTGTCATCGCGGGCGGAACGGTGGAATACCACGGTCCGCAATGCGCTTACGGATGCGACACTTTAATTGTTGAGGGGCTTCTTGACCGCCTTGAAAAGAGTGGTAAGGAAATGATGATCGCGCCCTCCATTCACTACAGCCCCTCCAGCTATGCCGTGGGGGACAGCAAGAGCGGAACGGTACATATCCCCGAGCGCGCGTTTGAGGATTATGTTTACTATACCTTCAAGAGTCTGCTTTCGGCAGGCTTCCGCAACATCTATGTGGTGATCCATCACCAATTTGAGCAGGAATCCGAGATGCCCATGACGCTGTGCTATCGTTTGGCAGCAAAACGCGCAACGATGGACTATCTGGAGGCAACGATGGGACAAGGCTGGTGGGGAAGTGAATCCTACGCCAACTATTACGAGCAATTGGAGGGTGCAAACAATCCCTTCAATTGGATCAAGGTCATTCCTACTATGAGTACTGCGGTACAAAACGCCACGGGATACGACCATGCGGGTGAGTTCGAATGCTCGCTTCTGATGGCGCTTTATCCCGACTGTGTTGATCTTTCTCGCCTTGGTGATCGCGAGCATTGGTTTACCAAGAGCTCGGCAAAGTCGAATGCGGAGCTGGGTGAGAAAATGGCGGCACTCTCGTTGGAGTATTTAAAGGAAGCGATCCACTCTTAAAAGGAGATTATCATGGCAGAGCTGCAATACGAATTTCGTAAGAGAATGCTGGAGGTGCATAAAAAGAACCGTCGGGTAGAGAAGCCGCTTGAAGAAGGGCAGATCGAGATTACGTCGGATTGGTGCATCGTTGTACCGCGCGAGGATGAGTACCTTGTGCGTGTGGGAAGAGATCTGGAGGATTACTTCTTTACGTCGATGAACGTCGAGGTTTCCCTGACCACCAAAGCACTTGAGCAGAATGCTATTGTATACGCGGTTGACCCGTCCATGGAGACGGGTGCGTACCGCATAGAGGTGAGCGAGTCCCAAGTGCGCCTCGTGGGTGAAAATCCGCGCGCGGCGGCGCAGGCGAGCTATCTCCTTGAGGATCTTATGAACGTCGAGGAAGCACCGTACCTCACCATCGGACGCGAGGAAAGAAAGCCGCGCTATCATACCCGTATGGTTCATTCCGGCTTTTCCCTGGATATTTTCCCAAATGAGCATCTGAATATGATTGCGCACCACGGCTTTACTGCGATTCTTCTTTTCACGCGTGGAATCGACCATACAAGCTACGGCTACACCGACTTTAACGATATCATTCGCCGTGCGGCTGCCTATGGTTTGGATACGTATGCTTACAGCTATATGAAGAGCAATAAGCATCCCGACGATGCGGATGCGGAGGAGTACTACGACAACCTGTACGGTGAGCTGTTCCGCCGTTGCCCAGGGCTGAAGGGGGTTACGCTTGTTGGCGAGAGTGTGGAGTTCCCAAGCAAGGATGAGCGCACCACGGGACTTGTTGGAATCAATAATTTTGATGCCGACGGAAACCGTCTGTATCCCGACAAGGTGCGCCCGGGCTGGTTCCCCTGCCGCGATTATCCCGAATGGCTGAACCTTGTTAAAAAGGTGATTCGCCGACAAAATCCGAAAGCGGATATTGTCTTTTGGACCTATAACTGGAGCAATCAACCGCGCGAATTGCGCGAAGCGCTGACGGAACGCTTGCCCACGGATATTTCCTTGGAGGCAACCTTTGAAATGTCACAGCGTGTCAACATCGACGGTGTGCCTGCCGAGGCAACCGACTACACGCTCTTTTTGACGGGGGCGGGTGAATACTTTATGAGTGAAGCGGAGATCGCGCGCAGACGGAACATTCCACTCTATTCCATGACGAATACCGCGGGGCTGACGTGGGACGTGGGCACCGTGCCTTATGAGCCTGCCCCCTATCAGTGGCTTAAGCGGTTTGAGGCGGTCAACGAGGCGCACGACAAGTACGGTCTTGAGGGGTTGATGGAGTGCCACCACTACGGTATCTATCCGTCCTTCATTTCCGAGCTTGCCAAAGCGATGTTTACCGAACAGAATCCGGACGGCAATGCCATCATCGAGCGTTTGATCAAGCGCGATTGGGGCAAGGAGCATCTGGAAACGGTCAAGGAGGCGTATCGCCTCTTCGGTGAGGCAATTTCCCGTCTTGTGACCACCGAGCAGGATCAGTACGGTCCGATGCGAATCGGTCCTTCCTATCCCATCGTCATGTACAACCACAAGGAGCTGGAAATTCCCTTTGGCAAGCACGCGATGCACGGTGAAAACCGCATCTGTTTCCCGAACTACACCTATCCCTTCTACGAGGAGGGAAAATACGACAAGCTGGTGGGCGAGGCGCGCCTTTACAAGCAGAGTGCCGCGCAATTCCTGTCGGGCGCTGAGATGCTCAAAGCGATTCTTCCGCAGGTTGCCGAGGGCAAGCGCGACGATGCGCAGCGCATTGCCGGAATTGCCGAGTATATGGGTCGCGCGGTGCTGACCACGTACCACGTTAAGGAAAACTATCTGCTCAAGTATGCATTGCTGACAGACGAAAGCATTGATTTTTCCGCTACCGTGGAGCGCGTTGCCGACATCATGCGTGCTGAAATTGCAAATGCCGAGGCTGCTCTGCCGCTTGTGGATTTCGACTCCCGTCTTGGGTACGAGCCGAGCATGGACTACATGGGTCACCGCGAGGCGATCGAATGGAAGCTTGCGATTCAGCGCGATATTCTCGAAAACGAGCTGCCCGCGCTGTGCCGCGACGGTGTTGTGAAAGATCGCGATCCCTTCCACCTTCCCCGCAACATGTGGGTGATTAATTGGCATAAGCATTACAAAAAGCCGGAGTGATCGGCACGGTGGAAGCCGTGACGGTTGTCCCATTCACTTTCCACACAAGGTGTTTGATTGATCCACATCATTACAATCACGTTTCATGCAATAAAGGAGAAACATCATGGCAGAATTGCAATATGATTTTCGGAAAAGGCTGGCAGAGGTTCACAAAAAGAACCGCCGTATCGATAAGCCGATCGGTAAAGGGCAGATCGAGATCACGACGGAGTGGAAGATCGTTCTGCCGCTTGATAACGCGTATCTTGCGCGTGTTGCGCACGATCTTCAGGACTATTTTCTGACCTCGATGAACGTCACGGTCGCTACCTGCGAACAAGAGGGAGAAAAATGCATTTCGTACGCGGTAGATCCGAGTCTTGAGGACGGCGAGTACCGTGTGGAGATCACCGAGAACGCCGTGCGTTTGGTTGGGCAGACCGACCGTGCCGCCGCGCAGGCAAGCTATCTTTTGGAGGACTTGATGAATCTGGAGGAGGCGCCTTATTTGAAGCTGGGTACCGAGGAGCGGATTCAGCGCTACCGCGCGCGCATGGTTCATTCGGGTGTTTCTTTGGATGTGTTCCCGGACGAGTACCTCAACGCCATCGTGCATCAGGGGATCAACGTCATCCTCCTGTTTACACGCGGATACAACGAGACCAGCTATGGGCATACCGATTTTAACGACATCATCGACCGTGCCGCGGCGTACGGCGTCGATACCTATGCTTATAGCTATATGATCAGCCGCTACCATCCCGAGGACGCAGGCGCAGAGGAATATTACGACGGACTCTATGGCGAATTGTTCCGCAAGTGTCCGAACCTCAAGGGGGTGACACTTGTCGGCGAAAGCGTGGAATTTCCAAGCCGTGACACACATACAACGATGCGCGTAGGTCAGGATAATTATGATGAGGAAGGGC
Organism: Eubacteriales bacterium; assembly: GCA_045632805.1. GTDB lineage: Bacteria > Bacillota > Clostridia > Oscillospirales > CAG-272 > UMGS1865. The sequence goes on from JAZQXI010000001.1 coordinate 6,750, forward strand.
ACCGCTTGATGGTCGGAACTCCACGTCCCGGTTGGTACCCGTGCTTTGATTTTCCCGAGTGGCTCAATATGGTCAAAGGCGTGATCCGCCGCGTCAGACCCGATGCCGACATCGTGTTCTGGACTTACAATTGGGGCTGGCAGCCCGAGGAAGCGCGTCTGTCTTTGATCGATAATCTTCCCAAGGATATCAGCCTTGAGGCAACCTTTGAGATGTTTGAGGACGTCACGCGCGAGGGGGTTCCCGCACGCGCGACCGACTATACGCTCTTTACCGCAAAGGCAGGCAAGTATTTTTTGAGTGAAGCCAAGGCGGCAAAGAAAAATGACATTCCGCTTTACTCCATGACCAATACGGGTGGGCTTACGTGGGACGTTGGAACCGTTCCCTATGAGCCGGCGCCTTACCAGTGGCTTAAGAGATTCAAGGCGGTGAACGAGGCGCACGACGAATACGGACTTGTGGGACTCATGGAGTCACATCACTACGGCTTCTACCCGTCCTTTATCTCCGAATTTGCCAAGGCATACTTTACCGAAAAGAATCCCGATGGGGAAGCGATCATTGATAAGCTTCTCTCGCGCGATTGGGGCAAGGAAAATCTTCCCACGGTGCAAAAGGCGTTCCGCGCGTTTAGCGACGCGATCGAAAATTTAGTTACGACCAACGAGGACCAGTACGGTCCTATGCGTATCGGTCCTTCCTACCCGATTCTCTTGTTTAACGATAAGGATCTGCAGATCCCGTGGGGAAAGGGCGCGATGCACGGTCAGAATGCCATCTGCTTCCCCAATTACACCTATCCCTTCTATTTCAAGGGCTATTACGACAAGCTGGCAGGAGAAAGCCGACTGTACAAGCAGAGTGCCGTAAGCATGCTGGAGGCGGCAGAGTCGCTGAAGGCTCTGCTTCCAACGCTTCCCGAATCCAAGCGCGATGAGGCGCAGAGAATTGCGGGTATCGTGGAGTTTATGGGGCGCGCGGCGCTGACAACACACTACGTAAAGGAGACCTACTTCCGTAAATATGCACTTCTGACCGACGTGCGCGTGGATTACGAAGGGGTTCTTGATGAAGTGGAAGAGATCATCCGCGCCGAGATCGAAAACGCCAAGGCGACGTTGCCGTTGGTGGATTTTGACTCGCGTCTTGGGTATGAGCCGAGCATGGAGTATATGTGCCACCGCGAGGCGATCGAATGGAAGATTGCGATCCAGGAGCGCATCCTTGCAGAGGATATTCCCGGATTGCGCCGTGACGGTTACGTCAAAAACCGTCATCCCGTGCATTTTCCGCGCGGAATTCGCGAGTGGGTCAAGGTGAAATTCTGATGCAAAGGAGATGACCGGTTTATGAAAGAGCTTTGTTTTGAAGACTTGACCGTTGAGCAAAAATTAGGTATGGCGATGATCGGGCATTGCGGGCGCGACGACTGCGATGTGGATTATCTTGAGAAGTTGATTCGCAACCACGCCTTGGGCGGTGTATGGATTATGCCCAAAAACGGCGAATACGATCACGTAATGAAGCGTTTGCGCGAGGCCGCGGATTATCCTCTTTTGTTCTTTACCGATGCCGAAAACGGTCTGGGCGAGTATCTCATCGGCAGGCACAATACCATCGGTATGGCGAACAGCGAGGAGCTTGCTTATACGTTTGGACACGTGGTTGGAAAGGCGGCACGTGCGCGCGGATATAATGTGGTCTGCAATCCACTGTTGGACATGACGGACAAAAACATGACCTGTGGCGGTGCCGTGCGTTCTCTTGGCAGTGACAAGTACCGCGTGGCGGAGCTTGCGGCGGCAGAGGCACGCGGCATGCATGACGCGGGAGTGCTGACCGTCGGAAAGCACTTTCCGGGTATGGCGGAGAGTGGCGAAAAGGTCGATACGCACATGGGCGAGGCGATTTCTTATGAAACCCGCGAGGAGCTTTTGGATTATAAGCTCTACCCGTATGTCAAATTGATCGAGGAAGGACTGTTGGACGGCGTAATGATGGGGCATTCCCGATTCGTTAACGTTGACCCCGAATATCCCGCCAGCCTCTCTCCCACCGCAATCGGTATTTTGCGTGACATCGGATTTGATGGTCTGGCTGTCACGGATGCGCTGGGAATGATGGGTGTGGTGGCAAAATATGGGAAGAAGAACAGCGTGGGTCTTGCGGTTGCGGGAGGCGCGGATATGGCGTTGCCCTTTATCAACTGCAACGAAAAAGCTATGGGTTGGCTCCTGGAATGCTATCGCGAGGGAATGATCTGTGACGCGAAGCTGGACGGTACTGTACGGCGTGTGCTGGCGGCGCAACACAAGGTGATGTCCTTGACGGAACCTGCGCCCATCACCAACGAAGAAAAAGCCGCTTTTGAGCGGCTGAATACCGATTCGGTCTTTGCACGTACGGACGAGAGCCTTTCCGTCTCTCTGGATCAGAGCGGGCGCTATTGCTTTGCGATTTTGACCGAGCAGGAAACCGACCTGCGCGGAGCTGAAATCGGCGTGGACACCATGAAGAACCAATGGTACGATCCCGCCTATATTGCGTCGTATTTGCATTCGCATTTTCCGAACAGTAACGTAACAACGATCAGTGAATATCCGACTGCGGACCGTCTCCGACGCTTTTTACAAGAAGGTCTTGGGCGCGAGGTCGTGTTTATCACCTTTTTCAACAGTCAATGTTATATCGGTGCCGAGTGCTTTACCTCGAGGATCCTCTCTTTGATGAACGCGATGCAAGTGTCGAATCGAATCTCGACTATATTGCATTTTGGAAATCCGTTTCTTCTTGAGGACGTTCCGCATATACCGCGCGTGATCGTCGGAACCATTTCCGTGGCAGGCGTGAGAGCGGGCTTGGAAGTGCTGGCAGGCGAGCGAGAGGCAAAAGGCTCGTTGACCTACCCGATTCGGCTACAGTAAAATCAATTTTCATACAAAAAAGGTCTGTTGCGATGAACCGCGGCAGACCTTTTTAAAATGCGGAGCGTATGAAAGATTGGTTCAAAAACACCTCATCACCCGCTGTCGCGGGAGCTTCCCCTCAAGGGGAAGCCTTACCGTTGGCGTGCTGCTTTCTGTAAAGCAAGCTTTTCTTTGAGCATATGTCCGCTAAAAACGCGGCACAAATGGCGCATTTTTGAAAGCGCGAGGCTTGCCGAGCGGAAGCTTCGAAAAACAAAAGCACTTTTCACGGGCAAATATTACTTTTCTGCAAATATGTATTTTCCGCATGTTAGCGTTGCGGTCTTGCCTTTGGGGAGCGTCAGATGCGCGGTGACACCTTGCGGAATGTCGAACTCGTAATGGACGGCGCCTTCCTTGTAATACCAATGCGCGCGGATCTCACCACTGCGGGAGCGGAGCGAGGTCTTGGCAAAGCCGAGGCGGCGGTCGGGATGCGGAGCGAGGTCGATCTCGCGGTAGGCAGGAGCTTCGGCACGGGGTGAGATGCCCATTGCTTTTCCAAAGATCCAATCAAACACAGCACCGTAGGCGTAGTGGTTAAAGGAGTTCATGTTGTTGCTCCAGAAGCTGCCGTCCTCTTTGATGCTGTTCCAATGCTCCCACATTGTGGTGGCACCGTGACAGACCGAATAGAGCCACGAAGGGGTACGCTCTTCCAAAAGCAGATCGTAGGCAAGATCGGTGTAGCCGTTTTCCGAGAGGGCGTGCAGGAGATAAGGCGTTCCTACAAAGCCCGTGGTCATCAACCCCCCGTTTTCACGGATCAGAGTTGCAAGACGGTCGGCAAAACGCTGACGGTCGCACTCCTTGCAAAGACCGAAATACAGAATGAGCGCATAGGCGGTCTGCGTTTCGGCAGGGGGATTTTTCTGTCCTCGATCGTTCAGGTCCAGACGCAGACAAAGCTCACCGTTGGGAAGGAAATAGGCGCGGAATGCCTCGATGATGCGTTGATAAAGCGTTTCGTAATCGCGCATGTCCTTGCCCAGCACGTTTCCGGCTTTGATCAGGAGCGAGGTCGAATAGGCAAAATACGCGCTGGCAATGAGGTCGGTGGGGGTTGCACCCTCGTAGCTGTCGGGACCGTTGTCCATACCAAGCCAATCGCCATAGTGGTGGTGACCCAGCCACAAATATTCCTCGGGACCGTCGTGATGCAGGTATTCCACCCAGCGGCGCATCATCGAAAAGTTCTTTCTTAAAATTTTGGGATTTCCGTAGGCAAGATAGATTTCCCACGGAATGACCGCAGCGCAGTCTCCCCATGCGGCGGATCTCCTGCCATTGCCCGGTAGACACCACGGAACGACGTCGGGAACCGCACCATCCTTCCATTGATCGGCGCGCATGTCACCGAGCCACTTGTCCATAAAGCGTTCAACGTCATAGTTGATGGCAGCGGTGCGGCAAAAGACCTGCGCATCTCCCGTCCACCCAAGACGCTCATCGCGCTGTGGGCAGTCGGTGGGGATGTCGAGATAGTTGGATTTTTGACCCCAAACAATGTTGTGGTAGAGCTGATTGAGCTTTTCGTATCCGCAGACGAAATCTCCCGTACGCGTCATGTCGGAGTGAACGACCACAGCGGTAAAATCGGAAAGCTCCACCTCGTCAAAGGGGTATTCGACCAGATGTACGTAGCGGAAGCCTTGGAAGGTGAAGGTGGGCTTGAAGCAGTCCTTGCCGCTGCTGCAGATATAGACGTTTTCGTTTTTTGCGGAGCGCATGTTGCCTGTAAAGAAGTTGCCGTCGGAGTCCAGTACCTCGGCGTGGTGCAACACCACACGGGAGGAGCGGGGCGCTTGGATACGGATTTCGACGTATCCCGTCAGATTTTGTCCAAAGTCCAGCACGGTTTCTCCCTTGGGGGTGCGGATAAGAGTGATGGGAGCGATGCGCTCCTGCTCTTTGACCCATTCTCCCTCTTGCGGAATGAGGCGCGTTTTGACTGTGGCAAGAACAGCGTTGCCAAGGAGTCTTTCCTCTGCGGTCAGGTCTACGGTCTCTCCATGGTAGATCTCGGAGAAGAGGATGGGGGAGGTAAACGCAAGCCAGCTTTCGTCAGTTTCGATTTTTTCGCGCGTGCCGTCGGTGTAGGTCAGCTCAAGCCACGCGATCACGGAGACACGGTCGGCGTAAACGTGTGATTGCCGCTTAAATCCGATGTTCCCGAGCGCCCAGCCGACGCCCGCAGACAGGCGGAGCGTGTTATCAGCCTTGATCATGTGGGTAACGTCATAGCTTTGGTATTGCGTGCGGTGCCGATAGGAGGTGAAGCCCGGGGTAAAGCGGGCATCTCCTACGCGCACTCCGTTAAGATGCGCCTCGTAAAGCCCCAGACACGATGCGTGGAGAACGGCTTGTTTGATCGCCTTTGAGAGCGCAAAGGTCTTTTGAAAAATAGTTGCCGCCATACCGCGATCCTCTTTCGTGGTGATCCATTTTGCTGTGATGGTCATGATCGGTCTCCTTTTTATTAAATTTTGAAAGAAAATCCCTTGACTACAGTATAACCGATATGCTATAATAAATCAACCGCTATTTTTGCACAAATGGGGGGTGAATTTATGCTGATTGAGACTTTGAAGCTCGATCGAGCGATCTACATGGAGAAATTGCTGCGAGAAAAGTGCGTATGCTTTTCACACGTTCAGCCGCAGGGAACTCAGCCGCACGGTCACGATTTTTTGGAATTGAGTTATATCACCGTTGGGGAAGTGGAGCATATGCTGGATGGCGCGGTCTCGACCCTCCACGCGGGCGACTACCTGATCGTGGATTACGGGAGCTATCACGGCTACCGCAATTTGGGGGATGAGCCTTTCCAAAACGTTGATTGTCTCTTTTTGCCCGAATTGCTTGATCCCGCGCTCAAAGGGTCACGCACGCTCCGCGCGGTGTTGGAGCATTACCTCTTGCACTTCCATATGCAATCCCCCGTGCAAAATCCCGCAAGAATGATTTTCCACGATGAGGACGGACGGGTGCTTTCCCTGATTGAACGTATTCATGAGGAATTGGAGCGGCACGAGGCGGGGTACACCGAGATGGTGCGCTGCCTTTTGGTGGAGATCTTACTGTTAACCGTGCGTCGCTTGGAGGGGGCGGAGAGTGCCATGGCATCGGGGAGCATCGGCGGGCGCGTGAGCGCGTACGTGGCGGAGCATTACCGCGAGCCGATCTCACTTTGCGACATTGCGCGTGCGCTTGGGTACAGTATGCCATATCTTTCCAAGACCTTTAAAGCGGAAACGGGTGTGGGATTTGCACAATATTTGCAGACCTACCGCGTCACACATGCCTGCCGACTGCTTTCAGGAACAGGTATGTCGCTCTCGCAAATCACCGAGGAGGTGGGCTATCGAGATTCCAAGCATCTCGCAAGCCTGATCAAGGAGCAAACAGGGTTATCTCCCACGGTGTTTCGCAAAATGCGGGAGTGAGAAGATCGGTTGATCGATTTTTTAAATGATACATTTTTATTGCAAAAAGAAGCTGTCTCAAATTTCCATTTGAGACAGCTTCTTTTTTGAGGTTGCAAGTCTGTAATACACGGTACAATAACGGGTAGAGAATTGCAAAAAGGAGACCGTTATGCAACAACGTGAAGGCTTTGGCTCACGCGTAGGATTTGTATTGCTTTCGGCAGGATGCCTGCGCTGTTTGGAGTGCTGTTGTTTGCCGACGCGTGCGGGTTGGAGATGGGAAAACTATTTGAGCGAGGTCAATTGCGGCAAACGGGGTATGCGATTTCCGACACGGGCACGTTGGTATATGGCATATATGCTTCCTGTTCTGATCCTTTTAGTTACGGTATTTTCCTTTTTGGAGTGACGGGGTATGGTTTGACGGATTTTTGCCATACTAACAATAATCCGCCAAGGGAAGAAAAGGAGAAAAGAAACATGAAAAAAGGCATCATCATTGCATTGGGAACGGGTGTTGGCTTGGTTGCCGTGGGAACGGCTGCCGTAACACTGTGGAACAGCAGACGGTTTCGCGCAATGCGTGCGATTCGGCGCACCAACGCTGTTTTGCATCGCATTGGCAATACGCTTTGCAAAATTTCGGAAGCGACCGACGGGTGTATGGCATAAACAAACAACGGGCAACCGCACATGCGGTTGCCCGTTTGGGATAAAAATCAATCTTCGATGATATCGTAGATCAGCTTGTAGTAGGTTCCGTTGCATTCAATCAGATAACCGTCGCGGCAGATGATGGAACTGATATCCGTGTATGCATCTGCATCGATCTCGAGAAGCTTGGTTCCCTGGTCGTTGTAATAGATGCACTTGCCACCGGTGGTAAATACCATGCAGCAGCCCGCACCGTAGCGCACCTGCACAGCGGTTGCGCTTTCACCGCCAACCGTTCCGAGCAGAGTTGCCTTGCCGTTGTTGAAGAGGTAGTACTCGGTTACAGTCACCTCATTGACCTTCTTCTCGACGGTGAGCAGGAGAGCGGAGCGTCCGATTGTTCGATCTACCTCAGCGCCTGCGGTCTTGAGGTTGTAAACGACCTTGCCGGAGAAATCGTAGATCGCATCCTCGGTGTAGACGTAAGACGCGGTGGTGTCTACCTTAGAGGAGTCATAGCGGAAGACCTCTTCGCCCTTTGCGTTGAGGATAACGGTGTCACCGTATACGGTTTGCACAGCGTAATAGCCCTTTTGAACAAGGGAAGGCGTTCCAACGTATTGATCGGAGAGCTTCAGGGATTGGAGGATCGCGCCGTCGTTGCCGAGAGAAACGACTTCCATGTTGGTCTGCGCGCTGTTGATCATCTTGTTGGCGTCGATGTAGTAGATGGATGCAATGTTTTCGATACCGTCTGCCAATGCATTCTCTGTGGTATATTGCTTGAGCTCGGTTACATTCATCGCATATGCAACCATATAGTTGACGTCAAGTGCCTTGGTGGCACCGGTCGCGGCAGAAACGATCAGCGTGGTCAAATCATACTTGCCCGCGTTTTGATAGATATCATACTCGGTCGCATCCTCGGGAAGAGCAGTCAGATACTGAACCAGAATATCACCGTTGTTCAGAACGCTGTAATGGGATCTGGTTGCATAAGAGGGGAATGCGTAATGGGATACGGGAACCAGCTCCTTATTGTATACGCTGATGCGTTGGTTGTAATATTCGTAGTCGTAATCACCGCCGTAGCTGTCATAATCGTAACAATAGTAATAGTCACCGATCTGTTTGTCAATGGAAGGGGCGGCCTGCGTTTTGAATTCCTTGATCAGCTTTACGGCGCCGTCCTTGGTTTCCAGATATACCTTGTCACCAATGGTGATCATATCAACGGAGGATGCGGTACTGTACGCGTCATCATATTTGTAGTCAATGTTACCGATGCTGATGTCTTCCAGCTTCTCAAGCTCATTGCCCTTTGCATCATAGAAGGTGATGGCAGCGGTGGCACTGTAGGGGATGTCGTAAGCCTCGAACGCATCGGAATTGTATGTGTCAAAATAATCCGTGAAACCGTCGGAATTGTTGGCGGTGACAGCCAGAACCGCGAAAACGCTGTCCTTTGCGGAAGAGATCAGATCGACGTAGTAACGAACGGTTGCGGTGTTGGTCATCGACTTGACCAGCTCGTTGGTGAAGTGGCTGAATACGCGGGTGATCTTCATACCGTCGTCGGTATAGTCGGTAAATACGACAAGACCGTCGGAGTAATCCGTGCGATCACCCGAAATGCTCAAGGTCTTGGTGGTGGTAAGCTTGGGAGCCTTGTAGGAGTACTCGGGGTTTAAGATTGCATTCAGCTTGGATGCAAAGGAAGGGGTTTGGTTTTCTTCCTCGGGTGTGGTGTCAACGGGTTCGCCGCAGGAGGCAAAGAGCATTGATGCACACAACAAAAGTGTTAAGACGATCAAAAAACTTCTTTTTTTCATGTTTTTTCTCCTCGAATTGTTTTTTTGGTATCGATGATACCTCTTTCAGTATAGCACAAAACTTCCAAAATGTCAACCTTGATTATTTTTTTGTCAAAACAAGTCGATCACTGCTTTTCAAAGCCGTGAACAAAGCCCGAAACGTCTGCCGAGCAGATGTCACCGCCGATAACGCGGTTGCGGTAGACCAGTACGTTGGCGTAGACCGTTCCCTCAAACCCCTCGTAATTGGTGACCGAAAAGGTGTAGCGTGTTACGTCCTTGCCCTGATATTTGGTCAGATTGAGTCCCTGTTCCTTTTGCAATTCATTGTAAGCCGCAAATACCTTGTCAAATTCGGCGGGGATGGTTACGGTGCGCACCTCGACGGGAGAGGCATCCACGGTCCAACCGAATTGCGTCAGAAAATGCATGGCATCCTCGGCGGTTTTGATCTTATCGTAATTGTATTCCGTTCCGCTTCCCGTTGGGGTGTCGGAGGATACCGAATAGGCGGGAACAAAAGCAATGAGAGTGATCAATACGGTCAGGGCAACGCAGATGACCCCGACAAGCTTGATGGTGCTGGCACGCATGGAATAAATAAACATAACAAGAGCCTCCCGATGTTCAAATGATTTTCTGGTTCATCATATGAACGGGAGGCTGTGTTTATGAATCCAAAAGCGAAATATCAATATCAAAGGTGTCGGGCTTTTCAAAATCGCGCACGGCGTTGGAATGGCTGTAGACGCTGTGAAGGAGACCGAACATCATAAAGATGGCAAGCATTGACGAACCGCCGCAGGAAAGGAAGGGAAGCGTGATGCCGATGACGGGGAGCATACCAAAGCACATGCCGATGTTGATCAGAATCTGGATGATGAGCATGCTTCCGATCCCGACGCAGATCAATCCGCCGCAGTCCGAGTGGCTGGCGGTTCGCGCGAGCATAAAGACGCGCACGACCATAACGATAAAAATGAGGAGAACTGCCGCGCCACCGAGGAACCCGAATTTTTCACACACGGTGGCATAGATAAAGTCGGTGTGTGAGGCGGGGAGGATCTCATAATAGCCGCCTGTGAGCAGTCCCTTTCCAAAGAGCCCGCCCGCGGCGATCGCCTGACGGGAAAGCAGCGGCTGCATGCCTTTTCCCATGGGGTCAAGCTCGGGATTAAAGCCTACGAGGATCCGTTCCTGCTGATAGGGAGCAAGACTGTCCCAAAGATAGGGGGCAAGTAGTACGACCAAAACGAAAACGCCGATAAAGTACCCGGGATGCAGCCCCGCGCAAAAAAGCATGATACCGACGATGGCAAGATAGACGAGTGCGACTCCCAAATCCCCCGACAGCAAGATCGGTCCTACCACAAGGATCGCGTGTGCCGCCAAGAACAGAACGGTCAGAGGCTTGTTGATGTGATCGCGTACCGCGAACAGGTGCTTGGAAAAGGTGCAGATAAAGGTGAATTTGATGAACTCCGACGGCTGGATCATCAGTCCCGTGCCGGGAATCTTGAGCCAGCTTTTGTTGGAGGTCTCCATGTTTTCTCCCGTGCTTCCGAAGATGAGTGTGATGATCAGAAGCAACACCGAGCCGACTAACATATAGATCCAAAGCTTGTCCACGATCACACGAAAATCGATGCACGCGATGATGACCGTGACAATGACGCCGAGGACGAAAATGAAGATCTGCATCCGCAATTTTGACATGCCGAAGTTTTCCACGGCGCCAAAGACTGTCAGAATGCTGATGATGGAGAGGAGCGTCGCGCAGATGAACAAAACGGGATCAATGCGACGCAGCACTTCGCGTACGCGATCCAATACGTCCTCCAAAACGATTCCTTTCATGGCGACCTCCTTTCTTGAAATTCGGGAAGGGGCTGTTTCGATGTGAAACCGCCCCTTCAAGCTATCTTAATACTGTCTGCCCCAGATGACCATATGCTTGGCGGGCTTTCCGCAGCAAACACAGGTATCGGCAAGATGATCCTCTTGGAAGGGGATGCAACGGGATTTGACGCCGCCCGTAACGTCCTTGAGCTTTTCTTCGCATTCCACATCGCCGCACCACATTGCCTTGATGTAGCCCGACTTGTTTTCTGCAACGTCAAGGAACTCCTCGTAGGAGCGTGCCTCAAAGGTGCGTGCGGTTCTGTTTTCCAATGCGCGGTTGTAAAGCTCGTCGTGTACCTTCTGCAACGCCTTTTCGACCTCTTCTGCAAGGTTGTCGAGAGACACGAAGGTCTTCTCACGCGTGACACGGCTGACCAGCACGCAGGAGTTGTTTTCGATGTCGCGGGGACCGATCTCCAAACGGAGAGGTACACCCTTCATCTCGTACTGCGCGAACTTCCAACCCGTGGAGTTGTCGCTGTCGTCCAACTTGACACGCAGGGTCTTGGAAAGCTCTGCCTTGATCTCTGCCGCCTTTTCGAGTACGCCTTCCTTGTGCTGTGCCACGGGAACGATGACCACCTGAATGGGGGCGACGCGAGGGGGAAGGATCAGACCGTTGTCGTCGCCATGGGTCATGATGATGGCACCGATGGAACGGGTGGAAACACCCCAAGAGGTCTGGTGGGGATATTTGAGCGTGTTGTCACGCGCGGTAAATTTGATATCGAATGCCTTTGCGAAGCCGTCACCGAAATAGTGAGACGTACCGCCCTGAAGTGCGACACCGTTGTGCATCATCGGCTCAATGGTGTAGGTCTCTTCAGCGCCCGCAAACTTTTCCTTGTCGGTCTTCTTACCCGTGTAAGCGGGAATTGCCAGAGCCTCGGCATAGAAGTCCTCGTAGACCTTGGGCATCTGCAGCGTCTCCTCGCGCGCCTCCTCTTCGGTCTCGTGCATCGTGTGTCCCTCCTGCCAGAGGAACTCCGCGGTGCGCAGGAACGGGCGGGTGGTCTTTTCCCAACGAACGACGTTACACCACTGGTTATAGAGCTTGGGCAGGTCACGATAGGACTGGATAATCGAGCGGAAATGCTCGCAGAAGAGCGTCTCGGACGTGGGACGGACGATCAAACGCTCGGGGAGCTGATTCTGACCGCCCATAGTGACTACGGCACACTCGGGAGCAAAGCCCTCGACGTGATCCTTCTCCTTTTGCAGGAGAGATTCGGGGATGAACATGGGCATATAGACGTTTTCATGTCCCAGCGCTTTAAAGCGTGCGTCCAGATCCTTTTGAATATTTTCCCAAATGGCATAACCGTAAGGGCGGAAGATCATGCAGCCCTTGACACCGGAATAGTCGGCAAGCTCCGCTTTCTTCACGACGTCGGTATACCATTGACCGAAATCCACATCCATCGACGTGATCTGGTCTACCATTTTTTCACTGTTTTTTGCCATAAGAACCTCGTCTTTCCGTTCGCGCGTGTTGCGTTTTCTTCGCGCGGAACGCATAATTTTACATTATAGATATTATAACTCATTCAAGAGCGAATGTCAAGACGTGCGTGCAAAGTTTTTCGGGTGCGCGCGACCTCACTTTTTCTGACCGAGCTTTGCCCAAAAGGGGAAGGTCAAGGGCCAGAGGAGTCCTGCAAAGAGTACGATGATAAAATAGCGCAGTCCGCTTCCGAGATTGACGCCGAAGAGCATGTTGAAGGGCGTTTTCAGGAGCGTTCGGATCAAAATCAAGATCACCAGTCCCAGTGCGAGCTTTAAGATCTGCGCCCACCAAACGGCACGAACGTCAAAATCGATCACGTGGCGGTCAACGGGATAGATGATGCAAAGCCCCAAAATAAGGAAGAAGAACTGCCATGCCACCTTTTGCGCGTCGGCAAGATTGACGGCATCCACATCAGCAGGGAAGGGGAAGAGCATGACAAACAGCAGATTCGCAAGCGTTAACGCGAGCATGACGCCAATGGTGGCGTACATATATTTGGGCTTGTCGTAAGCACGGTAAACGATAGGGTAGAGGATCAGGACCAACGCGGCACCGATCAGGAGCGAGACGCCGACGTCAAGCGGGGTATGCACGCCGAGGTACATGCGCGAGAGCGCGACCAGCGCGGCAATGACCCAACCGCCGATCTGCGCGGCGCGGTACTTGGAAGAACGCGCGATGCCGCCGTAGAGGTCGGTTGAGATCTGCGTGTGCCCGCTTGGGAAGGAATAGCCCGTTGCCGCCTCGCGCGCGCTTTCGACAATGGTAAATTTGGGGTCCAGCACCCACGGGCGCGGAATGCGGAACGCCATTTTTAAAATTTGAATACAAACGGTTCCGATGAAGCCCGAAAAGAGCAGAAAATAGCCTCGCTTTTTATCAAAACACCAAAAAAAGACGAGTGCGACCACCATAAAAAGAGTTTCCTCTCCAAGCAGTGTAATCGCGGACATCAAAAAATCGAGAACGGGGGTGCGGATCGATTCCAAAAAACGCAAAAATTCCATTTGTCGAATCCTTTCGTAAAAAATCTTGTGGACAGCTCTATTGTATCATCGATTTGCGAAAAAAACAAGCTTTTTTCGAGTGCGGTGGTAAAAAAATCCGCAAAACACGTTTTTTCGACTTTCGTATTGACTTTTACAAGCGTGGTATGCTATACTGTATATAAGTAATGAAAGCAAATTCAAAAAAACGGATTGAACGGAATGAATCAAACGATCAAAGCATATTTTACTCCCGAGGCGGTGGAGCGCTTGCTTGCCTACTATCGGGAACATAAACGGGATCTGCCGTGGCGGCACACGAAGGATCCGTATCGTATCTGGATCTCGGAGATCATGCTCCAACAGACCCGTGTGGAGGCGGTCAAGCCCTATTACGCGCGTTTTTTGGAGGAATGTCCCACGGTAGAAGCACTTGCGCGAATCAGCGAGGAACGGCTCTTTAAGCTGTGGGAGGGACTTGGTTACTACAGCCGCGCCCGCAACCTCGGCCGTGCCGCGCGTTGCATTATGGAAACATATAACGGAGCGCTTCCCGAAAGCTACGATGCGCTTTGCGGCTTGCCGGGAATCGGAGATTATACCGCCGGGGCGATCGCTTCCATTGCGTTCGATCAGCGTGTCCCCGCCATTGACGGAAACGTCTTGCGCGTGCTTTCGCGTGTGACGGGATCCTATGATGATATTGCCGATCCCGCGACCAAAAAGCGCTTTCGAGCAGAGCTTTTTGAAGTGATCCCCGCGTCGGCGGGTGACTTTACGCAGGCGTTGATCGAGCTTGGTGCCACAGTCTGCGTTCCCAACGGAGAAGCCAAGTGCCATGCGTGCCCGATGGCGGAGTGCTGTGAGGCTGCACGGAAGAATCTGACCGACGAATTGCCTGTTAAACGCGCGAAAAAAGCACGACGTGTCGAAAAAAAGACGGTTTTGCTGATTCGTGACGGAGAGAGAACGGTGCTTGGAAAACGCCCCGATCGAGGGCTTCTTTCGGGACTTTATGAGCTCCCGAACGTGGCAGGACATCTGGATACGGAGCAGGTCACCGCGCATTTGCGCACATTGGGACTTGAACCCTTGCACGTTGAGCGATTGGAGGATGCCAAGCATATTTTTACGCACATCGAGTGGCATATGATTGCGTATTCGGTGCGCATTGCCTCCGATTTTGACGGATTTACGGGAGCGGGAGGCACGATGCTGGTCTCCAATGAGCGGTTACATGCGGAATATGCCATTCCATCGGCGTTTTCGGCTTATACGAAGTATCTTTAAAAACTTTGAAGAAAAGGAAAGAGTGCTATGAAACACGTATTCATCATCAACCCCGCGGCCGGGAAAGACAATTCCTTTGATAACATCCGTAAAATTTTGGATGCGCAACAGGTCAAGGTCGACTACGAGCTTTACCAAACGCAAGCTCCGGGGGATGCAACGGCGTATATCCGCAACTATTGTGAAACCTATCAGTCTCCCGTGCGCTTTTATGCTTGTGGCGGTGACGGAACGCTTAACGAGGTGGTCAATGGTGCCGTGGGATATGATCATGCGTCCATCAGCTGCTATCCGTGCGGATCGGGAAATGATTTTGTCAAGTACTACGGCGGAAAAAAGGTGTTTTGGAATCTTCCCGAGCTTTTGGAGGCAAAAGAAGAGTATATTGACGTGATGCGCATTGGAAACAAATACGCGATCAATGCCACGCATTTTGGGTTTGATTCGTCGGTGGCGCAGACCATGATGAACGTGCGCCGTAAAAAGATCATCGGTGGCAACAACGCTTATACTACGGGCGTCGTGGTCGGACTGTTTAAGGCAATGCGCAACAAGTGCCGCGTCACGGTAGACGGAGAATTGCTCAATCCCAAGGGGGAGATCCTGCTTTGTACCATCGCAAACGGGCAGTACGTGGGCGGGGCTTTCCGTTGCGCTCCGCGCTCTCTCAACAACGACGGTCTTCTTGAGGTGTGTCTGGTGCATCCCGTTTCGCATTTGAAATTCATGCAGCTGATCGGGTACTATCAAAAGGGAACGCACCTAGAGGATCCCAAATTTGCCAAGATATTGGAGTATCGCCGCGGTAAGAAAATCGAGATCGAGGCGCCCGAGGGCTTTGTGTATTCCTTTGACGGTGAATTGATCCGTCAGGAGCATTTTACGGTAGAGGTCGTTCCGCAGGCGTTGCGTTTCGCCGTGCCCGCAAGCGCAGAGTATCTGCCGGGGGCGCTCCATATCTCCAAATACGCCGAGGAAGGAACGGAGACAGTCGGTGCGCTCTGATCCTATGCTGTTCAAAACGACGGATGGAGAGGAACGGGCGGAGCAAATCCGCATGTCTCTCTCCGCTTCTCCCGAAGTACTGGTCGCGGAATGCACGGAGCTGACCGATCGCGGCGCAGAGAAAGTCGATGCCGCGCAAAAGGCATGCAAAGAGACGATGACATGCTGTGAAGCCGAAAGGGCGGCATGGATGCGGGAGATATGTGCGTTGATCGATGCGGTCCCAATTCCGCGCGCGGTCTTTCGCGTGCGTATGTCGGAGCGGGAGCTTGCGGAGCTTTGCCGTCGCATGGCGCGCTTGGAGCGATGTGAGCGTGCGCTTGGCGCGGCTTTTTCGGGCTTCTCGGAGACGTTGCGCCAACTCCGCGAGGCGGACACGCTGCTCTGCCGTGCGCACTCTCTTATAGGACGGTCGATCTATGAGGCGGCTCAAATGCAGATTGAGCTTCCGTTGCATGCCTTGGACGTTCGTTTGGATGCGTTGGATGCCGATCTGCAGCAGTGCGTCAAGACCTGCCGCGAGGCGCGGGAGGCTTGGTCGGGCTTTTGCTTTGATGCTGTGCCGAAATTTTTGCAAGCCGTACGTCGAACGGCAGATCTTGCAGGGAGCGGTCAGGACTGTGACACCGCCGCTCTGCATCGGATTTTGGGGGAAATGCGCCACCGCTCGGAGCGCGTATTTTGACGATATGAGATTGAAAAACGGCTTTTTTGAGGGCTTTTCGCAGATATGTGCGAATAGTCCTCTTTTTTGGTGCTTTCTGCGATAAAAAAATGAAAAAATGTTGAAGAAATTTCGTTTAGCATATTGATTCTTTTTTGACTTTGTGTTAAAATATACTTATAGAATAAGGTCCTGCAGTAAAAATATGGAAAAGCAGGGTCAAACTGACAGAAAAGTCAGCAGAACGGGGGGCAAAAGCTTTGAATTTTCAACACTTTTTTGCTATGGCATCGAATTTGAATTTGAGCGTTGAGAACTCGTTTCTGATCGCGATTGCCGTACTCGCGTGCGTTTTCGGCGCCGAGATTGCGGGAATTTGCATTTTGATCAGTAAGATCTCTCACGCACGTCGCGAACGGCTTCGCATGGAATCGGAGGAAGTGCGCGACGCAACCACATACAAGGGAGAGTCGGGATCGCAGAATTTCGCGGTGGCTCTTCTGCTCGGCGCGGCTCCGCTGTCGGCGCAGACGGTACTGTTGATCCTGTCCGTCGGTACGGCTGTGGCGGCGCTGGTGTTTGTTGTGCTTCTGATCGTATTCCGTGCGCAGGGCTATTCGCTGATTTCCGCACGCGCCGCTCACGTTGAGGAGCCGATTGAGGAAGTCGTTGCGCTTGAAACGCCCGAGGACTATCAAATGCCCGAGGCAGAACCCGTGGCAGCGATCGCACAGGACGAGCCTTACATTGCGGCAAGCGTCGAGGAGGATCCGATCGGAATATTTGACGAGACTCCTGCCGAGGAGCCTGTTGTGGAAGAAACGGTGGAAGAAGCTGTTGCCGAAGAGCCTGCGGCTGAGGAAGCGGTTGAAACGGTTGCCGAAACGGTTGAGGCGACTGCCGCAGAGGCGGCTCCCGTGTCCGTGATCCGCGGCAGCGAGCCTGTTGGACTTGGACAAGCTCCGAGCGGAATCCCCGTATACAGCTCGGCATATCCCGCAGGACAGATGCCCGTGATCGAAAAGTACATTACCGAAACCTACAAAGAGGTCATCAAGGAGACCAATACCACTACGACGACCAATTCCAATGCGCCCGCCGCTGCCCCTGCGGGTGAAAAGTACAGCCCTGCCACCGAGGAAATTCTGAAGGCAATCGCAGAGCTGATGAAGCTTGGTACACAGCTCCGTATGGAAAAGGAGTTGGCGGTTGAGCATCCCGCGGTCGTCGGTGCCGAGAACGTTCCTGCGTTTGCGGATGCCGATGAGGACGAGCATGATGCGGATGAGATCGACGAGGATGATACCGACGTTGAGGATGCCGAGGATGCGGATGCCGATGCTGACGGCGAAAAAGCAGAGGTCGAGGACGATTACGAAAGCGAGCTCTTTACGGGTAACGAGCGGATCGTAGGCTTTGACGAGGAGACCGGATGCTACATTGTTGCGCATTATCGCAAGAGCTTTGAGGCAAAGCTGATCCAGGCACGCCACGAGACGAAGAAATATTACAGCGAGATCAAAAATGCTCTGCTTTCCTACGAGGGCACGAAGGATCGCATTTCCTGGACCATTAACACCTTTACCAATGACCGTGCGCAGGTTGCAAAAATCAATATGCGTGCGCGCTCTTTGGATTTGTATCTTGCATTGGATCCCGCAAGTCTTGAGGATACCGTTTATCACGGCCGCGACGTCAGCGCGAAGAAGAAATACGCAGAGACGCCGTTCCTTTATAAGGTCAATTCGCCTCGCAAGCTGGCGTTGGCGCTGGAATTGGTACAGCGCACCTGCGAGGAGCTGGGACTTTCTCCCATCGACATTGAACCGATCAGCTATGAGGAGCAATATCCCTTTGAGGCAACCGAGGATCTGATCCGTCGCGGTTTGATTCGCGAATATCTGCGCGAAGAAAAGCCCGCAGTCAGCTTTGAGCTGGATCCCGATCACGCCCCCGATCTTCCCGAGGAGGACGGAAGCGTAATTCCCGCAAACGCGAACTTTACGTGGGAATTTGACAACGAGCAGCCCGCTCCCGTCATCGAGCCAACGCCCGAACCCGAACCGGTTGCAGAGCCGGAACCAATCATTGCGCCCGAGCCGATTGCTGAACCCGAGCCGGAAACAGTTGAAACCGTTGAAACGGTGGTAGAGGAGGCGGTTCCCGCATCCACGACCACGACAACCACGACTTCGCATGAGACGGTCAAGACCACCGAGCGTCACTATACCGAACGCTATGTGGGAACTCCCATGCAGCAGGCATCCTATCAGATGCTGTCCGAAACCACGCAACCGATCGAGGCAAAGGCAGAGCCTACGGCACTTGCAGAACCCGAAACCACCGAAACCGTGGAAACTGTAGAAGCAGTAGAAGAAACTGTAGAAGTGGAGAACCATGCAGAGGATATCATTGCGGACGAGCCTGTCGAGGAGATCGTTGAAGAGGACGAGGAACTCTTCGAAGAGCCCGAAGAAATGGTAGAAGAAGCCGAAGAGACTCTTACATGGGATACACTTGAGGAACCCGAAGAGGTCTACGAAGACGAAGCCGAAGAGGTCTACGAGGACGAAGCCGAAGAGGTCTACGAGGACGAGACCGAAGAGGTCTACGAGGACGAAGCCGAAGAGGTCTACGAGGACGAGACCGAAGAGGTCTACGAAGACGAAGCCGAAGAGGTCTACGAGGACGAAGCCGAAGAGGTCTACGAGGACGAAACCGAAGAGGTCTATGAGG
>JAZQXI010000002.1:0-4836 GCA_045632805.1 Eubacteriales bacterium
TCTCTGTCAAACAGCTTTGCGATACTGGGGAAAGAAAGCTCGGTGATCTCGCGGATCAGATACACCGTAATGTGTCTGGCACTCACGATCTCCTTGTTTCGCTTGTTTCCCGTCAAAGCTTCCTTCGAAACACCGTATTTACGTTGCACGGCGGCAAAGATCTTTTCCACCGTTACGCTGACAGGTTCAGCGCCACCCAAAAGCTCGGAAATGCACTCGTGAGCCAGCTCCATTGTGATTTCCTTGCCGCTGAGGAAGCTGAGCGCCCCCAGCTTTTTGATCGCGCCCTCGATCTGTCGGATGTTCGAACGCAGATTTTCTCCCAAAAAGGTCAATACCTCGTCGGGAATCACAACGTTTGCCTGCTCCGCCTTCTTTTTGATGATCGCGATACGCAATTCCAAATCGGGCGGCTCAATGTCGGCAAGCAATCCCCATTCGAAACGGGTGATCAATCGCTCCTCCAATGTTTTGATGTCTCTTGGCGGACGGTCGGAGGTCAAAATGATCTGCTTTTTATGTTCAAACAGGTCGTTGAACGTATGGAAGAATTCTTCCTGCGTTGCGGTTTTTCCGGCGATAAACTGGATATCGTCGATGAGAAGCGCATCGCATTTGCGGTACTTGTTTCGAAAATCCTCCATGGTCTTGTTGGCAAGACAGGAGATCATGTGGTTGGTAAAATCCTCTCCCTTGGTGTAGATGATCTTGACGTTGGGATTGTTTTGCTTCATGCGATTGATTGTCGCATACATCAAGTGGGTTTTACCAAGTCCGCTATTTCCGTAAATAAAGAGCGGATTGTAGTTGGTTGCGGGATTGTTTGCTACCGCAACGCACGCCGCTTGCGCAAACTTGTTGGTGCTGCCAACGATAAAGTTTTCAAAGGTGTATTCAAAATTATATTGCGGAAGATCTGCGGAATCATTTTGCTCCTCCGATGTTTCAATCGGCTTTTGAGGCGCTTGTTCCTTCTTTTCTTCCTGCGGGAGACCGATGATCTTGGATTTGACGCGGTCTGCGGAAACGGCAGAGCCTGTAAAACGCAGATCAACCTCAACGTCAAAACCGAGCGCGTGACAAAATTCCTCGCGGATCATGTCGATGTATTTGTCGTGAATGATTTTGAATTTCAGCTCGGAGGTAGTCCCCATTGTAATCAGAAATTCGTAAGGAGTTGCGGGGTCGGTGGAACGGTCCTCAAACGAGAGAATTTCAAGCTCACCAAACCACAGATTAACGGCGGTTTCGGTCATTCTCTCGCGGAACGCGATTTTTACCGTGTCCCATACTTCCCGTATCTCATCGATGTAGTCTTTTGAGGGCATACGCGGTCTCCTTTCTCTTTTATCTTTATAATATTATAATAATTACAATTATTTTAACATAAAAATATAATATTTACAATATTAAAAGAACTAAAAAACAAAAAATTTACAAATAATTTATATTTATCGTCAAGTGAGTCCTATTGACAAAACATTTTTTTGCGGTATAATGATATATGCGGTTAGCATATGATAACCGCAAAGCTTCTTACAAGATTCCGTCATAAAACGATAGAAATTTCGCCCTCTCCGGTTCTCGCCGACGCTCGAACCACCTCTCCCAAAGGGAGAGGCAAAAGTAGTATGCCCATGGCGAACAACTCCCAAGCCTCTCCCTTTGGGAGAGGTACCGCCGTAGGGCGGGGGAGAGGGCGCCGTCCCCTACAAAAGATTTTGCATTTTGTAGGCACATCAGTTGCTTTTTCGTTCTCTAAACTAACTTCCGTGAGTGCTTTTATTAGCGCCCTCTCCGTCACGCTACGCGTGCCACCTCCCCCAGAGGGGAGAGGCAAAAGTTGTTTTGCCATTGGGAAACTAACTTTCGTGAGCGGATAGGGTAGCGAAGCGGCGCGAGCGTAATGAATGACACCACGGTGTGGTGTCAGAACGCGAGCGAGAACGCAGCCGCAGCGAGAAGTGGTACCAAAGTGGTAGCGGGAGTTATTCTACTGTCAGCGCTCTAAAGTAACAGCGTGCGGGAATTTGTACTGCATAAACGCTTTCACCAAAACGCACAGCACCCACGGAGGAAAGGGTTTGATATGCCCACGTCAGAGGGTGCAATCAAAAAAGCGGTGAAAGTTCTTGGAGAGGTTTGGAGAACCTTCTTTTAAGAAGGTTCTCCAATAAACAAGAAAAAATTTTCCCAAAAAGGTTCCCACAAAAAAAGAAAGGAGAGCATATGCGGCTTCACTATGAGATTAAGGGCATGAGCTGCGCGGCGTGCGTTGCGCACGTGGAGCGTGCCATCAAGGGCGTTTTAGGCGACGGAGATACCGTAACGGTGTCGCTGCTGACCAATTCGGTGTCGATTTTGACCGAATCGGACGAGCATGTTGAAATATTGGAAGAGAGACTTGCGCGTGCCATTTCCGCAGGCGGATATACGCTTTTGACCGAACGGAACGCGGCGGACAAAGAGGACGCATCAAGTGAATATCGGCGCCGCAGACGGTCTTTGATCATTTCCGCCGGTTTTACACTGGCGCTGATGTATCTTTCGATGGGAGGCATGATCGGACTCCCTATGATCCCCTTCCTCGCAGGCGCCGAAAACGGACTTTGGATGGCACTCGCGCAGCTTCTGCTCACGATCCCTGTCTTGATTTTGAATTTCAAATTTTTCAAGAACGGCTTCCGAGCGCTGTTCCATCTTTCACCCAATATGGACTCCCTGATCGCTGTGGGATCGGGCGCGTCGGTGGTGTACGGCATCATCGCAATGGTGCTGATCGCTTTTGCACAGGACGAGGCAACCGTGCATGCTTACCTCCATGACCTTTATTTCGAATCCGCCGCAATGATTTTAACACTTGTCTCTTTAGGCAAGCTTTTAGAATCCCGTGCAAAGGATAAAGCATCGGATGCCGTGCGGTCGCTTGCAACCTTGGCACCGAAATACGCAACCGTCATCCGCGACGGTCGGGAGCATCCCGTGCCCGTGGAGAAATTGAAGATCGGAGACGTCGTGCTGGTGCGCGCGGGAGAATTGATCCCCGCTGACGGTACCGTTCTTTCGGGCGAGGGGAGCGTGGATGAGTCCGCGCTTACGGGCGAGAGTATGCCCGTGGAAAAGAGCGAAAATGACCCCGTTCGCGCCGCTTGCGTGCTGACGTCAGGCGTTTTAACGCTCCGTGCCGACCGCGTGGGCGAGGATACCTCACTCTCGCGCGTGATCCGCCTCCTTGAGGATGCGGCGTCCTCTAAAGCTCCCATCGCACGCATTGCCGACAAGGTCAGCGCTGTGTTTGTTCCCTGCGTTATGGCAATCTCAGCCGTTACTTTTCTTGTTTGGATGCTCGCAACCGCGGGACATGTCGAGGAATCTCTTCGTTCCGCCATCGCCGTTTTGGTCATTTCCTGCCCCTGCGCACTGGGACTTGCAACCCCTACGGCAATCACTGTTGGAATCGGTCGAGGCGCAAGACTTGGAATCCTGTTCCGTAACGCCGAGTCCTTGGAAAAGCTCTGCGGTGTTGGAACGGTCCTCTTTGACAAAACGGGAACGCTGACCGAGGGAAAGCCCGCGTTGACCGATTTTTACGTCTATGGTGAGGATCCAAACGGCGTGTTGGCGCATGCCGCCGCTGTGGAACGCCTCTCCTCTCATCCTCTGGCGCTCGCCGTGAAGTCGGGAGCGGAAGCTTTGGGGGTGACGGATTTTCCCGAGGTTCTGGATTTTGAGTCCCTTACAGGCGTTGGCGCTGTGGGACGTATCGGAAACGTTGTGTGCCGCGTTGGAAAGCCGGCTCAATCGGATTTCCTTTCCAAAATGCCCGAAAACGCAACACGTGACACGAAAAACGGTGATTTTTCAAGCTTTGAAGAGAGCGTGCAAAACGGAATTTGCGTGCGCCGATATCCATCCGATGATCTTATAGAACGTGATTTTTCCGCACTTGAAGAAAAGGGAAAAACGGTTGTTTTGGTGACCTATGATTCCCGTCCCGTGGCAATTATGGGAATCGCGGATCGCATCCGTGAGGACTCCGCCGCGGCTGTGGGAGAATTGCGAGACGCAGGTGTTTCTTGTATCATGCTGACAGGTGACAACCCAAAAACCGCCGCTGCGGTGGCAGAGACTGTTGGACTTGACTCTTTTCACGCTTCTTGCCTTCCCGAAGACAAGGAAAGACTCGTGCGCGAGTATGCAGAGCATGGAAGCGTTGCCATGGTCGGTGACGGAATCAACGACGCTCCCGCTTTGGTACGTGCCGACGTTGGAATCGCCGTGGGAGCGGGTACCGAAATCGCCATTGATTGCGCGGGCGTGGTGCTTTCCTCCTCTTCGCTCTCGGGCGTTGCGGACGCCTATTTTCTCAGTCGCGCTACCATTCGCGTTATCAAGCAAAATCTTTTTTGGGCGCTGTTCTACAACGCCATCTGCATCCCCGTCGCGGCAGGCGCTCTCTATCCCCTCTTCGGTTGGCAGCTCAGCCCCATGCTTGCATCCGCCGCAATGAGCTTTTCCTCTGTTTGTGTCGTAACCAACGCGCTTCGTTTGCGCTCAATTCATATCAGAAAAAAAGGAGAAAACAATACCATGTTTGGAAAAAAGGAACTTGTTACACACGTGATCACCGTGGAAGGAATGATGTGCATGAAGTGCGTCGCTCACGTCAAAACCGCTCTTGAAGGAGTGAAGGGTGTCAAATCGGTTGAAGTGAATCTCGACACCAAAACCGCTACCGTAACAGCACCCGAAAACGTCAGCTTGGACAAACTCGTCGCCGCTGTTACCGCTGCCGGTTATCAGGTGGTGTGAGGAAAACAGAGTTTTTCGTGGGAA
>JAZQXI010000003.1:0-11430 GCA_045632805.1 Eubacteriales bacterium
TTCGTTAGGGGCTAACAGCAGTATTCTTACGTGTCTGGAGCTTTGTATCACTTTATGGATACCGAGACTTGGGAGGAGACGCTCATTTCCCACGACATGGTAGAGGACAACTTCCGCTTTGTCAAGGAAGAGATGATGTGCAAGATCATTTCCTACAAGGGCAACGTGTTTGGCATCGAGCCTCCCACGTTTGTTGAGCTTGAGGTTACCGACACCGATCCCGGTTTTGCAGGTAACACCGCAACCAACACGCTCAAGCCCGCAACGCTGGAAACCGGCGCCGAGATCAAGGTCCCGCTCTTCATCAACGTTGGCGACGTGCTCAAGATCGACACGAGAACGGGCGAGTATCTCTCCAGAGCATAATCGAAAAAAATCAAACGGGGGAAGACACAAGACTTTCCCCGTTTTACAAAATCATGAAAGGATGGTATGATACCATGAATCTGACCGAAAAATCCGCATATATCAAGGGTCTGGCTGACGGGCTGGAATACGACAAGACCACCAAGGAGGGCAAGATCCTCGCGGCTCTGTTGGAGCTGGTGGACGAGATGGCTGCCGAGATCGCTTCCATTCAGGAGGACATCGAGGAGATCGATGAGGATCTGGACTATCTGGACGAGTACGTTGAGGAGCTGGATGACGACTTGCAGGCTGTTGAGGATTTCCTTGACGATGAGGTCGAGCTTGACGATGAATTCGACGACGAGGACGAGGACTGGGAAGAGTGTGACGGCGACTGCGAAAGCTGTGACGGATGCGACTGTGGCGATGAGGACTACTGCGAGATCGTATGCCCCTCTTGCGGCGAGACCGTTTGCTTTGACAGCGAGTTGGACGTAGAGAACCTTCGTTGCCCCGCATGCGGCGAGGAGTTCGCATGCGTTGTTGAGGAAGAGGACTACAAGAAGCTCTCCGACGAGGAATAATATTCCGATCATAAAGACCCGCCTGCGGCAAATTCGCCGCAGGCGGTTCTTTGTGTATCAATTGTCAGTCAGGTGCCGCGAATGATCTTTAATCAGTGCTTTTGCGTCCTTTAAGAGCGATAGGTCATCGGCTGAAAGCTGCTCGTAAGCCCCCAGATCCAATAAATAGCGAGGATCCAATTTCAGAATCTGGCAAATTCTGCGGAGCTGCTCCATGCTTGGCTCTTGAATATTGCGCTCAATTTTGGAATAGTTGGATTGATTCATGGGAATCAGCTTTGCCATGTCGTATTGCGACAGATCCATATCCTCCCGCGTGTTGCGAATTTTTTCTCCGATATTCATCTTTTTCACCTCGCTTTTTATTATAGCATTTTTAACTCAAACCATTGACAAAGAGTTAAAAATATGCTATAATCTATTTCAATGAGTTAAAAATAAACTCATATAAAATCAAAAGGAGAGAAAAAATGAAAAAACTGCTTTGTTTATGTCTGTCTTTTGTGATGTTGTTGTCACTGGTGTCCTGTGGGGGGCTGTTGGGAGATGATTTACTCACCTCCGATGATGGTGATGATCTTGCTTTTTTCACAAGCCCTAATAATGACGGCACTTGCACGATCGTGAAGTGTCTGACTCCCGGGGCAATTGTTGAGATTCCCGATACAATTAGTGGGACAAAGGTAACCGGGATTGCAAGGAATGCTTTTTCGGGCTTTCCGCAAATAACCAGCATCACTGTTCCAGAGGGAATAACCAGCATTGGTAACGGCGCGTTCCAAAACTGTACGAAGCTTGAAAGTATTACGTTGCCGAGCGGAATTCTTGAAATCGGCAGCGATATTCTTCTTGGTACCGCATATTACAACAATAGCGAGAATTGGGATAACGGTGCGCTTTACGTTGGCAGTTATCTTTTGAACGCCGATAGTACACTCGCAGGAGAATATCAAGTGCGCGAGGGAACGGTGTGCTTGGCAGCGCATAGCTTTTATAAATGTGAAGCTCTTACCGCTGTTGTTTTGCCGAGCGGTGTTACTCAAATCGGAGTATCCTGTTTTGGGAAATGTACTGCATTGAGCTCCGTTACACTTCCGGATAGTCTTACAGGCATTGGCGGTCAGGCATTTACAGATTGCACGGCGTTGACCGAAATCACGATTCCCGGTGGAGTGACAACGACGGGATCGTATGTTTTTTCCGGCTGTAAAGGGCTGACGATCTATTGCGTTCCCGAAGCTTCGAGAGGTGAGTGGAACGAGTATTGGTATTCAGGGTGCGAGGAAAGCACGCTTGTCGAAAACGTAACTCCCATTCTCCCGGCACCCGAGCCGGAGGGCGGGGAATCCGGTGGAGAGAATGGCGAAAATTCCGAATCGGGCGCATCCGGTCGCTGGGAATTCACGTTTACACAGAAGCGTGTTGACATTGCCGGTGGTTATGCCAACGGATATGTTATTACACGCGCCTTTTATCGGGGCAGTGGCAGTGGTCTGCATCTTGATATTCCGGATACTTATGATGGATGGAATGTTATAGGAATTGGCGCAAATGCATTTAAAGGAAAGACGGAGATTAGTAGCTTGAGCATTCCGTCCTCAATCCAAAATATCGGTGAAAATGCGTTTGCGGGCTGTAGCGGTTTGACAAGCCTTTCCATTCCCTCTTCCGTAAGTGTAATTGAAAAAAGTGCGTTTGCAGGCTGTAGTGGTTTGAAAAATATTCAATTTGCTGAGAATGAAGGTTTGCGAGTTGGTGCGAATGCGTTTGCGAATTGCAAAGCACTTGAAGAGTTTAATTTAAACGAAAACATGACGTGCGGCACGAAGGCCTTTCTTGGAGCATCGCCCAAAAATCTTATTATTGCCAAGAAGGTACATATCATGTCTTGCACACAGAATCTCGGTCTTTCGTCCTGTGCAAGCATTACTTACCGTGGTACGCTCCAAGAAGGACTGGCGATCTTGAATTCTGTAGTTGCCAATTGGTCGGAAGGTGTTGTCCATTGCACGGATGGAGATTATACCTATCAAGAAGTTCGCCAAGCGTATAGAAATCAGTAAGTGAAATCCGATTTAGGACGGTTATCAATTTATCACATAAAGAACCCCGCCGTACAGCAAAACCGCTGTGCGGCGGGACCTTTTACCAAAACACCTCTTGCAAAAGCTTTGCCGAGGCGGCGGATGGCGGGGCGAGGGGCAGGCGGTATTCCGCTTGGCAGAGTCCCTTGCGAGAGGCGACGTACTTGACGGGAATGGGATTGACCTCACAAAAGAGCGCGTTCATTTGCGGGAGCAGAGCGCGCTCTTTTTGGTGCGCTTGCTTCCATTCTCCCGTGGAGCAAAGGCGGCAAAGCTCCGCCATGGCGCGGGGCAGGACGTTGGAGACGACCGAAATGACTCCGCGCGCGCCAAGCTTCATCGAGGCGACCGTTCGATTGTCGTTTCCCGTGTAAACGTCCAAACGATCTCCGCATTCGGAGACGATCTGCTCGGTCAGAGAGAGGTCGTTCGAAGCTTCCTTGATCGCGACGATGTTTGGGTGAGCGGATAGCTCACGGCAGTGTTCCAAGGTTAACGTAAAGCCCGTTCGCGCGGGAACATTATACAGAATGAGCGGACGGGTCGAGGCATCCGCGATGGCACGGTAGTGCGCTAAGATCCCGCGGTCGTTGGTCTTGTTATAGTAGGGTGTGACCGCAAGAATAGCATCGGCGCCACCCTCACATACGGCACGCGCCATCTCCAGCGCACGTGACGTGCAGTTTGAGCCACAACCCGAGAGGAGCGGAACTCTTCCTCTAATGCATTTTTTGGAGAAGGCCGTCAAATCGTGATATTCCTTCACGCTCAGGGTCGAGCCTTCTCCCGTTGTGCCCGAAACAAGGAGCGCCGATACCCCCGAGGCAATCTGATTTTCGATCAAGGCTTCCAAGGCGGTGTAATCGATCTCCCCGTTCAAAAAAGGGGTGATGAGAGCGGTGGCGACGCCCGTAAAAACGGTTGGCTTGCAGAGACTCATAGTTTCAAAAATCTCCTTTCCCATACTCCGCTTTGCAAAAAGGGAGGCGGTTTTGAAAAAACGGTTGCAATCGGAGTCAAAGTGATGTATAATAATAGATAATACAGTATATGCGAAGATCATCCCGCCTTGTTCGCACGTACCTCGCAACAAACGCTTTGGCGAGCTTGTGAGCCGAAGAGGGCAAAATTCGCACAAACGCACCGTCGATATCGAACAACCCAACTTACTTTTTATCTTACATGAAAAGGATCAAATCAATGAAGGACGCAATTGTCAACGAACTCCCCAAAACGACGCTGAGCACCTCGGATTTTTACTATGACCTGCCGGAGGAGCGCATCGCGCAGCACCCAATGGAGATGCGAGACCACTCCCGCATGATGGTCTTGGACCGCAAAAAGGGGACGCTGGAGCACAAGCATTTTTATGACATCATCGATTATCTTGAACCGAACGACGTTTTGGTCATCAACGATTCCAAGGTCATCCCCGCACGCCTTTACGGACACGTGGAGGGAAGAGAGGAGGCGCAGATCGAGCTGTTGTTGCTCCGTCAGCACGATCTTGACCTCTGGGAAACGCTGGTCAAGCCCGGGAAACGCGCGCGCATCGGCATGAAGCTGGTCTTTGGCGGCGGGATCCTTGCGGCGGAGGTCACAGACATTGTCGAGGAAGGCAACCGACTCATCCGCTTCTCCTACGACCGCGAAAAATATACGAACATTTACGAAATTTTGCAAGAAATCGGCATGATGCCGCTCCCACCCTATATCACCGAGCGTCTTTCCGACCGTGACCGCTATCAAACGGTATACGCGCGCGAGGAAGGCTCGGCGGCGGCGCCCACGGCAGGGCTTCATTTCACTCCCGAGCTGCTTGAGCGCATCAAAGAGAAGGGCGTTGCCATCGCTCCCGTGATGTTGCACGTGGGGCTTGGCACCTTCCGCCCCGTCAAGGAGGAAAAGATCACCGACCACGTCATGCACACCGAGTTTTTCTCGGTACCCGAGGAAAGTGCGCGCATCATCAACGAGCGACGCGCGGCGGGCGGCAGATTGATCTGTGTCGGTACCACCTCTTGCCGCACGATTGAGAGCGTGGCAGAAGAGAACGGTCATATTCCGTCGATGAGCGGTGACACGGGCATCTTTATCTATCCCGGCTACCGATTTAAGGCGGTGGATGCGCTGATCACCAATTTCCATTTGCCCGAGAGCACCCTGCTTATGCTTGTGTCCGCCTTTTACGACAAGGAAAAGGTGATGGAGGCGTACCGCACGGCGGTGGAGGAGGAGTATCGCTTTTTCAGCTTCGGCGACTGTATGCTGATTGTATAAATCGTCCAATACCGCGTTGCTCCTCGCCTACTCCCTCGACGTAGGTAACTACGCCTTCGGGAGGGCGGCTTCGGTGCGCCTTGTCTTGAACGATTTCTCCTAATCAGCATATCCCGCATCCCATAAGCATTGCGGACTGTATGTTCATCCAATAAGCGGTGCAATACGGCGTTGCCCCTCGAAAGCGGCTTGCCGTAGGGAACTACGCCTGCCCCTTGCTTTCTGCGGTGCGCCTTGTCTTGCTTGCTTCTTGAATGAACGGGGAAGTTAGAGCAAAATTCGATCACGCGTCCCGTAAGCATTGCGGATGCGATGTTTATACGATAAAAGAAATTTTTGTATGAAATAACAAAAACAGGAGCGATGCTTATTCAAAGTTACCAATTGGCAATTGCAATAGCCGATTGGTAACTTTTCTTACACCGCAAATTGTTCCTCAAAACGCACAAAAATGACTTTTTGTGTCTTTCATACAGCTTTTGTCAGCATCGGGTGGCGATGTTGATGATATATAAGAAAATAATTTTCAAAAAGCATTGACAAAATCACGATATCGTGATATAATATGATTGAAGATAAAATCAAAGAGAGAATAACAATGCCTGTATTATCGAGATTTTACGGAATTATCATAAGAATGTATTTTTTGCAGAGTGAGCACAATCCGCCGCATATCCACGCTATTTATAATGAAGATGTTGCCGCAATAGATTTTATGACGGGCGAGGTTCTCGAAGGGCATCTCCCGAGTAAAGCAATGAATATGGTGCAGGAATGGATTTCCTTGCATAGGGAAACTTTGATGGAAATATGGAAAACGCAAGAGTTTAAGAAGATTCCGCCACTTGAATGATAGGAGGTAGCATTATGTTTCACAAAATCAAAAATGTTTTTGCTCTTCCCGAATACAAATTAAGCGTGCAGTTTTCGGAGGGCGTAACCAAAATTTATGATGTAAAGCCCTTGTTTGAAAAAATACCATTGTTTGAAGAATTCAAGGACGATCAAGCAGAATTTGCTTGTGTGTCTGTTGATGTCGGCGGCTACGGTATCGTTTGGAACGATGATCTTGACCTTTCCTGCGATGAGCTTTGGGAAAACGGTGTGCAGGTGGATACGCCCTTTGACGGATTGATGGCTTTTAGTGATGCCACCGAGCTTTGGGGACTCAACGAAAGCACGCTTCGCAAGGCAATTACCTACGGAAAGCTTGTCAACGGAGTTGATGTTTGCAAATTCGGTAAGCAATGGGTCGTTTCTGTTGAAGCCATGAAAAGGGAATACGGAAACGGTCATGAAAGAGTATGATTCCCGATTGATTTGTGCAACGATGCCAATCGGTAAAATATTGTATAACATCAGCATTGGAGCCTACACGTTCATCCAACAAAAAGGAAGATCCATATGAATTTACCGATCGAATTTTCCGAGCGCATGAAGCGCTTGCTGAAAACTGAATACGATGCTTTTTTGGAGGCGCTCCAAAATGAGAACGATGTCAAGGGCTTGCGCGTAAATACGCATAAGGTGTCGGTAGAGACCTTCTTGCAAAACGCGCCCTTTCAGCTCTCTCCGATCTCCTACGTCGAAGGTGGCTTTATCGTCTTGGAGGAGGCAAGAGCTGGCAAGCACCCCTATCACCATGCGGGGGCGTACTATTTGCAGGACCCGGGAGCGATGTCCGCGGTGGCGGCGATTCCTTCCGACGTTTGGCAAAAAGAGCGGTTGCGCGTGTTGGATCTGTGTGCCGCTCCCGGCGGAAAAACTACGCAATTGGCGTCTCTTTGTGAAGCCACGGGTGGCGTGGTGTTTGCGAATGAATACGTCTCGTCGCGTAGCCGCATTCTTGCGGGAAACGTGGAGAGGATGGGACATTCCAACGTCTGTGTCACCAATCTCGACAGCCGAGACTTGGCACAGCAGTATCCCGATTCTTTTGATCTGGTCGTGGTGGACGCGCCCTGCTCGGGGGAGGGGATGTATCGCAAGAACGATCTCGCGATCAGCGAATGGAGTCTCCAAAACGTGAAGATGTGCGCCGTGCGCCAAAAGGAAATTTTGGAAAACGCCGCGCGGTGCGTCTGTCACGGAGGGTTGTTGCTCTATTCCACCTGTACCTATTCCACCGAGGAAAACGAGGAGACGATAGCGGAATTCTTGCGTACGCATTCCGATTTTTCTCTGATCCCTTGTGACGCCGGAGTGGTGGCAAGCACTGCCGACGGGATTCCCGTATCAGACGCGGGCGGGGCGGACTTAACGCTTTGCCGCCGCTTTTATCCTCACGTATGCGCGGGGGAGGGGCAGTTTGCGGCATTGATGAAGCGCATGGACGGCGAGGACGAGTGCCCCGTACAAAAACGCGGGACGGAGTCACTTGGAAAAGGTCAACAAAAAGCTGCGGAGGCATTTTTAAAGGAGACTTTGGGGTACATCCCCCACGAGATCCTTTTGCGGCACGGCTATCTTTCGCTTTTTCCGAATCTTGCGGCAAGCGGATTGCCCCTGCCCCGACAAACGGTGGCGGTGGGAACGCCCATTGGCGAGGAGAGAAAGGGAAGAATCGTTCCGCATCACCACTTTTTTATGTCGTACGGAAAGGATTTTCTCTCTCAATTGGTGCTTGATGCCGAGGACGAAAGAGTCAAAAAATACCTCTACGGTGAGGAAATTGAGATCCCCGCAAATCTTTCCGGCTACACCGCGGTGCTTTTGCGATGCGGCGATGAGGTGCTGACGCTGGGCGGCGGAAAGGCCGTTAGCGGCAGACTGAAAAACTATTATCCCAAGGGCTTGCGTACGACGTGACGCATGCCAAAAAATACAGGAGGACAACTTATGAATTCGGAATCCGGCTTTGGTGCAAACGGCTCTCCCTTCGAATATGCGGTTGCGGAGGCAAAAAGCAGGACGTTAACACTCAAAAAGGTCGCGCTGGTGGCGGCTTACGTGCTATGGGCATTGCTTTGTCTATTGATCGGTGCCATCACGCTGATCTTGGTTCCCATGCTGGCGCTGATCCCTTTGACGATCTGGATCTTTGTGTTTCTTACGTGGAAATATACGCAGGTCGAGTATGAATATTCCTTCTTTTCGGGCAAGCTGACGGTCAGCCGCATTCTCGGTGGGCGTACGCGTAAGCAATTGGTGCAGGTCAACATCCGAGATCTAGAAGCGGTCTTTCCGTACGAGGACGCTAACCTTTCCCGCGTGGAGCGCTACAATGCGGAGGAGACGGTATTTGCGGCATCCTCGATGGAAGCGCCCGACCTTTACATTGCGCTCTGGCAGGATGAGGAAAGCGGAAAGCGGTTGATGCTCTGCTTTGAGGTCAACGAAAAGGCACTCAAGATTTTGCGTTACTATAACGCGGCGGCACTGACAAAATGATGGGGAAACGGCGTGGCGATGCGCACGCCTTTTCCTGTTTTCTCCGCCTTGACAAGCGGGACCAAGTATGATAAAATGAAAGAGGGGGCAGAGGATGCTCCTTGAAGTTTAAAAGAAAGGAAGGAGAGGAACGATGAAAAAACTGATACCGCTCCTATTGCTTTTGAGTATTCTGCTGACGGGGTGCGTTGGTGCGCCCCTGAACACCGAATCCACCACTACCGGGGATCGAAATCCCAACGCGCAAAATCCGGAGCCGGAGACTGCCATCAAGGTTGAGGACGTCGAAAAGGATCCCGAAGGCTCTGTCGATCAAGCGATCCGGGATGCCACCGACGGATTGTTTGATGACGAGGCGGAGATCATGGAGATCATTGCCGAGAGCCTTGAAAACGGCTCGGTTACTTTGCACGCCAAGGGTGATACCCTGTTTGCGATGCTGGCGGGCGATACGGGAATCAAGGAGCTGACGGGTACGCTTTATTCGTCAGACGAAACGGAAAGCCGTGTGATCGACCTCTTGGTCGGTATGCCGGACGGAACACTTTCCAATCGTTTGCATTTGAGTCAGGATGCCGTTGCCCTGCAAAGCCCGTGGGTTTTGGGAGCGGACGGAACCTATTTGATGTCGATTGAAACACTTGCGAATGATGGCTGGTTTTATGACGTAATTGCGGCTGTATTTGAGAAACTGGCAGTTCCGGAGGGATACATGTCCGAGGCTTTCCGGGTCAGAGACGGACTTTTGCAGTTTTCGGACATGTCCTTAGAGCTTCCCGAGAATGGATTGCTTAACAAAATGCTGGCAAGCATGGATCGTGAAATCAAGGTGGAGGACACCAAGGACGCGAACGGAAAAACCGTTCCCTGCATCGTCGTTTCCTATCAGATCAACAACGCGACCCTGTGGTCCGCTTTGGAGACCGCGGTAAAAGAGATCGAGTTGAATGACGAGATCTTGGAGCTGATCGGAATTGCAAACGAAAGCGAAATGACCGAGGATGAGATCCGCGATATGCTCCTTGAGACGGTAGAATCCTACATCGAGACGCTCAACGACACCGCACTGATCCGGCTGACGGCAAGCGCAAAGATCAATATGCTTACCGCCAAGGCGATCGGTGTGGAGATCGAGGGAACGGTGAAGGACGTCAAGACCAATACAAGCGAGACGATTCGCGTTGGTTGCACCTTCGCAAGCAATTCGGTTCTTTTGAACGGCTCTTTGGAGGGGAAGGAGACGCAGAGCGCGTCTCTTTGGCTGAAAAAAGACGAGAAGGACGGCACGGTTTCTTATGATGCCGCGCTTGGATTGAATGCCGCCGATTTAGAAATGCAGATCGGTGTTGGCGTGACGTATGAGAGCGAGAGCGGTGAATTTGAGCTTCGCTTGACGGTCGACGACCCCGAAAGTGACGAGGATACCGAGATCCTGTTGGAGGGCGCTGTCACCAAAGAGGACAAGCAAGCCAAGGTGGCGCTTCACTCGTTGACGGTTGGAGAATTGACGATTCGCTTTGAGATCTCTGCCACCTTCGAGACGGATACCGATACGCCTGCGATTCCCGAGGATGCTGTGGATATCGGCGGAATGACCGCCGAGGAGTGGGAAAATTTTGTGGCGGCGATTGAGGCAGGTCCTTTGGGGCAATTGATCGCATCGATGCAGGAGAATGAGGAAGTAAGTTCCGACGAGGTTGACCAATAAGAAAACGAACACCCTGTGTGCTGAAACATGCATACGGGGTGTTCGTTTTGAATTCTTTTGTGCTTCAGAAGTCCAGCAAGTAAAGGAAGCTGGATGCAAAGAGAGTAGAAAAGAGGCAACTAATAATCAGCGCAGCTCCCCAAGAGACCAGCGCTGTGATTCCGCAGGCTTTTGCGCGACGGGGCGTCTCTTTTGCTTTGACTGCCCAATAGATCAAGCCGAAGAGCGGAATGAACGCCGAAAGGATGCAAAGTCCAACGCTCGCGGTGTCATCTTCCGATGCCGCCTTGCTCTGTTTGTTTCCAACGGCGCATCCGCAGTTGGGACAAACGATTGCTTCGTCCATGATTTCTTTTCCGCAGGTTTGACAAAATTTCATAAAAATATCCTCCTTTTTTCTTTTGTCGAGGCCATTATATCACAAAATGAGATATTTGTCAATATCTCATAATGAGATTTTATATAATGGGGTATCATAAGTTGCGGAGGATACCATGAGGATCAAGGATATCAGAGAGGATCATGACCTGACACAGCGCGAGATCGCGGATTATTTGCACATCAAGCAGAACACGTACTCGCAATATGAAAACGGGCAGAGACAGCTACCGCTTGACGCTCTGATCGCGTTGGCGAGATACTATCACACGTCAACCGACTATTTGCTGGGACTCACGGATGAGCCAAAGCCGTACAACGATTTTGGACAGAGCGAAAAAGGTCGATAAAAAGAGAGAGGAAAATAAAAGAAATTTCAAAAAAGGGTTGACAAGAGGGGAAGTATGTGATATAATAATGAATGCGAACCGAAAGGGCGCAAGCCTCTTGGTGTTACCTGCCGGTGTGGGGGAACAGGCAGACGCCCGGGACTTAAAATCCCGTGATACGAAAGTATCGTACCGGTTCGATCCCGGTCCCCGGCACCAAGGGATGCAGCGGCGAGATCGAACAGCAACCGCCAAAACCAATATCGCGGAGTAGAGCAGCCTGGTAGCTCGTCGGGCTCATAACCCGGAGGTCGTGAGGTTCAAATCCC
>JAZQXI010000004.1:0-10431 GCA_045632805.1 Eubacteriales bacterium
GTCTGCTTGACCTGCTCTACCTTGGCGTAAAGCTGGGAATTTACCCCTGTCTGATCTTTATCGGTATCGGTGCGATGACCGATTTCACTCCCTTGATCGCAAATCCCAAGAGCCTTTTGATCGGTGCGGGCGCACAGCTTGGTGTGTTCGTTGCCTTCGCGGGTGCAATCTTTATGGGCTTTACCCCCGAGCAGGCTGCCTCCATTGGTATCATCGGAGGAGCTGACGGTCCTACGGCGATCTACGTCACAAAGACTCTCGCCCCCGCACTCCTTGGCGCAATTGCCATCGCGGCGTACTCGTATATGGCGTTGATCCCCATGATTCAGCCTCCTATCATGCGTCTGTTGACCACCGAGAAGCAGCGCAAGATCAAGATGACGGCTCTGCGCCCCGTTTCCAAGCTGGAAAAGATGATTTTCCCCGTTATGGTTTTGACCGTTGTCGGCTTTATCGTTCCTTCGGCGCTGTCTTTGATCGGATGCCTGATGTTCGGTAACATCCTCAACGTTTGCGGCGTGACTGACCGTCTTTCCAAGACCGTGCAGAACGGATTGATGAACGCGGTTACCGTTTGCCTCGGTATTTCCGTTGGCGCAACCGCAACCGCCGAGAGCTTCCTCGCGCCCGAGACCTTGATGATCATCGTTCTGGGGCTTACTGCATTCTGTATCTCCACCGTTGGAGGTCTTTTGACGGCACAGGTCATGTGCAAGCTGACGGGCGGCAAGATCAACCCTCTGATTGGCTCCGCAGGTGTTTCCGCCGTTCCAATGGCGGCACGCGTTGCGCAAAGAGAAGGGCAGAAGGCAGACCCCTCCAACTTCCTCCTGATGCATGCAATGGGACCCAACGTTGCAGGCGTTATCGGCTCCGCAGTTGCCGCAGGTGTCCTGCTGGCATGCTTCGGCTAATTCTTCTGATAGGAGTGTAACAAAATGGCGAAAGTAAAAATTACAGAAACAGTTCTCCGCGACTCCCATCAGTCGCTGATCGCAACCCGTATGACCACCGAGGAGATGCTTCCCATCCTTGCCGAAATGGATAAGGTCGGATACCACTCCCTTGAGGCATGGGGCGGCGCAACCTTTGACGCGTGTATGCGTTTTCTGAACGAGGATCCGTGGGAAAGACTCCGCGTGATCCGCGATCAGGTCAAGAATACCAAATTGCAGATGCTCTTCCGTGGACAGAACATCCTCGGCTACCGTCACTATTCCGATGACGTGGTGGAGTATTTCGTGCAGAAGTCTATCGCAAACGGTATCGATATTATCCGTATCTTCGATGCACTCAACGATCCCCGTAACCTGACCACCGCGATCAACGCTACCAAGAAGGAAGGGGGACACGTGCAGGCAGCATTCTCTTATACCACGGGTCCTGTGTACACCATGGAGTACTACTCCAAGTACGCAAAACAGCTTGAGGAATTGGGAGCAGACTCTATCTGTATCAAGGATATGGCAGGACTTCTCAAGCCTTACGACGCGTATGAGCTTGTCAAGACCTTGAAGGAATCGGTTAAGGTTCCGATCCAGCTCCATACCCACTACACGGCAGGTTTGGCTTCTATGACCCTGATGAAGGCAGTAGAAGCAGGTGTTGATGTGATCGATACCGCGATTTCCCCCATGTCGCAGGGTACCTCCCAGCCTCCTACAGAGGCGCTGGTAGCCGCTCTGGAGGGAACGCCTTACGATACGGGCATCAAGCTGACTGATCTTGATAAGATCACCAAGCACTTCACGCCTCTGCGCGAGAAGTATCTGGCAAACGGACTCCTCAACCCCAAGGCACTCAAGGTCGACGTCAACGCGTTGGTTTACCAGGTGCCGGGTGGCATGCTTTCCAACCTGATGAGCCAGTTGGCACAGGCAGGCAAGTCGGATAAGCTGACCGAGGTTTTGGAAGAGGTTCCGCGCGTCCGTGCAGACGTCGGTTATCCTCCTCTGGTAACGCCTTCCTCCCAGATCGTTGGTACGCAGGCTGTATTCAACGTGATCATGGGTGAGAGATATAAGACCGTTACCAAGGAATTCAAGGGCGTTGTACGCGGTGAGTACGGTAAGACTCCCGTAGCCATCGATCCCGAATTCATCAAGAAGATCATCGGTGACGAAAAGCCGATCGATTACCGTCCCGCAGATGCGCTCAAGCCCGAGTTAGAGCAGCTCCGCAGCGAGATCGCACAGTATCTCGAGCAGGACGAGGACGTTCTTTCTTACGCGCTCTTCCCGGAGGTTTCCAAGAAGTTTTTCGAGTACCGCAAGGCAAAGAAGTACGCACTGGACGCCGAGCACGCGGATAAGGAAAACGGCATCCATTCGATCTGATCCAATCAAAAAACGACCCTTTCGGTGAAAACCGAAAGGGGCGCCTTTCTTTTCATTTTTACAGCGTTACGATCCACTGTGCAAACAGCATCACGATAGGAAGCGTTGCCGTGGAAAGGATCGAGGTCATGCCAACCGATTGGGAGGCATAGGCAGGCTCGATGTCATAAAGTTCCGCAAGCATTGTAACGGTTGCCGCACTCGGTACACCCGCCATAGCGGTTGCCAAAAGGACGTAGATATTGACCGTTTCGGGCGCAAGCGGGGTCAGGGAAAGGATCAGCTTTGCCAATACGCAAATGATTACGGGGAAGGCGATCAGCTTGATCGCGGAGTGCAGATAAAGCTTTGCGCTCGTGAACATTTTGGGGAGCGAGATGGTTGCAAGCAAAGCCCCCGTTACCAGCACCGAGATCGGTGTGCAGAGACTGCCGAGGTATGCAAAAAAGCTTCCAACCGCGTTCGCAACGGGCGCGAGGGTACTGTCTGCGGGGATTTGGATCACCCCCTTGAAGAGGAAGATCACAAGACCGATGGCGCAGGGGACCGTACCGTAGTTGAGAAAGATTTTTTTGGGGGTAAGCTTGATATCGTCTCTGCCGCGCGCTAAAATCATGATGCCCCAGGTCCAAAGGAAGAGGTGGAAGGCAATGACGTAGAACGCGCCCATAAAGCTGCCGATCCCGTTTCCAAAGATGGAGTCAAGGATGGGGAAGCCGATAAATCCTGCGTTGGCAAACACGAGAGAAAACTCAAAGATCTTGTTTTGATCGGGATTCTTTTTGAGCAGCTTGCAGAATAAGAACGCCATCAAAGCCATAAGCGTGTGCATACAAAAGCTGATGACCACAACCTGCCATGCGATATTGAGATTTTTCTCGTTGTATTCTGCGTTTGTCAAGGCGCTGATGATCAGCATGGGCTGTCCGACCGAAATGATCAGACGCGAAAGTGCCTTGGAAGCGCTTGTGTCAATGATACCCGTCTTGCGGCAGACGTAGCCGCAGATCATCAGGAAAAAGAGCGTGAGAATGATAGAAAGAAGGGAAGGAAAAAAGTTCATTGTGCGTTCGTTCCTCCCATTTCGTCAAGTTTTGCCCTGATCCGCTTCATATCCTCCAGCATGTCCTCTTTTTTGCGAGGATCGCGCAAAAGCGCCGCGGGATGGTAGACAGCGGTCATCAGGTATCCGCCCTTTTCAAACCACGTGCCGTGTTCCTTAGTGATCTTGAAATCCTCCTTGATCAGGCGCATCGCGGAGATGCGACCGAGACACACGATGATCTTGGGGCGAATGAGCTTGACCTGCTCACGCAGATATTGAATGCACGCGTCCTCCTCTTCTGGGAGAGGATCGCGATTCTTGGGCGGACGGCATTTGAGGATGTTTGCGATGTAGACCTTAGAGCGGTCGATGTCAACCGCATAAAGGAATTTGTCCAAGAGCTGCCCCGCGCGACCGACGAAGGGAACCCCCGTCAGATCCTCCTGTTCGCCGGGAGCCTCGCCCACGAACAACAGGTCGGCATTGGCATTTCCCGTGCCAAAGACCGATTTTGTGCGTGTAGCGCCAAGCGCGCATTTTTGACAGGCGGCACATTCCGCCGCCAGAGCTTCGAGATTGTTGTAGTCCATTGGTTGATCCTTCCAATATCAGATTTTGGGCGGATGATCGACGATCCCTTCGATCTCCGAGCGGGGACCTGCGCAATGAAGCAGATAATTGCCGCGTTTAAGTGTTTCGACAAGCTGCTCCATCGAAACGATCGGCTCGTCGGTCAGAATTCCCGCCACACCGCTTTGGTTGGGGTGGTGGAAGTCGGTGCCCGAGGTCTCGATCAAGCCGTGCCGCTTTGCCCATGCATCCGCGATGGGATTGCGGGAATCATGACCGCGATGACCGTTAAAGGTCTCGATCCCGTCCAGATACTCGGGGGGCATGACGCGCATTCCGTTGCGGAAGGGATGCGCCTGCACGATGAGAAGCCCATTTTCCCGTGCCAGAGCAGAGAAGCTTTTCAGGGTCATCAGGTGCAGATCGGGATGCGAGATCAAAAACTCCTCATTCAGTCCTAAGATGAGATAGTCGTTGAAATTTTCGGTAAAACGCAGTTCGCATCCAAGCAGAACGTTGAGACGCTCCCCCGCATATTCCTTCATCAAGTAGTAGGGAGCAAGGTAGTAGCGGATGCGCTCCTCCCAAGTTTCTCCCGCGTTCTGAATGATGTTTTCGGTATAATGATTGGTGATGACAAGAGAGGTATAGCCGCCGGCGATATAGCGATCCGCTACCTCTTTTGCCGTGAGGTCAGCGCAGGGGCTGACCTCACAGGTGTGAGCGTGAAGCTCGGTTTTATATTGCATGATGTGCTACCTTATTTGACTTCAATGATGGAAGCATCCCACATGTCGGGTGCCTTGTAGCCCAAGAGATTGACGGTGGTTGCTGCCACGTTGGAAAGTCCGTAGCTGCCCTCGGTCTTTACAGTGTAATGGTTCTTTGCATCGGTGTTATCATAGATGATGCAAGGAACGGGATTGAGAGTGTGGCTGGTCTTGGACTTATAGTTACCGTTCTTGTCCGCCTTGGGGAGCTTTGTCTTCTTATCCATTTCGTACATTTCGTCCGCGTTACCGTGGTCTGCAGTGATGAGTGCAACGCCGCCCAGCTCGTCCACGACAGGAAGGATTCTGCCAAGCTGCAGATCCAACGCTTCCATCGAGCAACGGGTAGCCGCCAAAGATCCCGTGTGACCAACCATGTCGCCGTTGGGGAAATTGACGCGCAGATACTTATATTTGCCGCTCTTAAGGCACTCGATCAGAGCATCGGTGATCTCCGCACACTTCATCCAAGGACGCTGCTCAAAGGGAACGACGTCGGAGGGGATCTCAATATAGGTCTCCAGCTCCTCGCTGAACTTGCCCGACTTGTTTCCGTTCCAGAAATAGGTCACGTGACCGTACTTCTGAGTCTCGGAGATTGCCAGAACGGGAATACCGGTATTTGCCATGTATTCACTCATGGTGTTGGTGATTTCGGGGGGAGAGACGAGGTATTTGCTCGGAATGTGGAGGTCGCCGTCGTATTCAAGCATACCCGCGTAAACAACAGAGGGAACGCGAACGCGGTCGAACTTGTCGAATTCGCCGACCTTTCCTTCAAACGCGCAGGAGATCTCAATGGAGCGGTCGCCGCGGAAGTTGTAGAAGATCACGCTGTCGCCGTCCTCAACAGTACCGACAGGCTTGCCGTTTTCCGCAATGACGAATGCGGGGAGATCTTGGTCGATGACCTTAAGCTCTGCACGGTAAGCTTCAACCGCCTCAGCAGCCGACGCGAACTGTCTGCCATCCCCCAGTACATGAGTCTTCCATCCTGCCTCGACCATGGACCAGTTTGCTTCATATCGGTCCATCGTAATGGTCATACGTCCGCCACCCGACGCGATCTTGACGTCAAAGCTGTCGGAACGCAGGTCGGAAAGGAATGCTTCAAAGGGATTGATATATTCAAGCGCCGAGGTCTCGCCAACGTCACGGCCGTCCAGAAGAATGTGGATACGAACACGGCTGACACCCTCTTTCTTGGCTTGGGTCAGCATTGCCTTAAGGTGGTCGATGTGGGAGTGGACGTTACCGTCGGAGAAAAGTCCGAGAAAATGCAGGGTGGAGTTGTTGTTTTTGACATTTGCGACAAGCTCCTGCCAGGTGGCGGAGGTAAACATCTTGCCCGACTCAATGGAGTTGGAGACCAGCTTTGCGCCCTGCGCGAATACCTGACCCGCACCGAGAGCATTGTGACCGACCTCGCTGTTACCCATATCGTCATCAGAGGGAAGACCTACTGCCGTGCCGTGTGCCTTAAGGGAGACCATGGGATAGTTCTGCATCAACGCATCAAGATTCGGCGTATATGCGCCCTTAACAGCGTTGGAAACGGTATCGGGAGCAAGTCCCACACCGTCCATTACGATGGTAAGCACGGGACCTTTGACCCCGTCAAACTGATTCAATTTTTCAAGTGTCTTGTTCATTTTTTTATCCTCCGAAAATGTGTTTGGCAGAAAAAAGCCATTCTCTAACATTATATATTATACCGCAAATATCGCAAAATGCAAGTAGGTTTTCAAATCTTTTTCGCGTGCTTTGTTTTTTCTCCCTTTTTTCAAAAAAGGAACGCCGAAACAGAAGGCTTTTTGTCGTATTTTTCACGAGTCCGAAGAAAGCGATTGACATTTTTGCCGTGATGGGTTATAATAGTAATGTTTGGGAATTTAAAGGAGAAAAAACGTGAATATTCAACTTTCCGATCACTTTACTTACCGAAAACTCTTACGCTTTACGCTGCCTTCCATCGTGATGATGATCTTTACCTCCATCTACGGTGTTGTGGACGGCTTTTTTGTGTCTAACTTTGCGGGCAAGACCCCCTTTGCGGCGGTCAATTTCATCATGCCGTTTTTGATGATCCTCGGTGCTGTCGGCTTTATGTTTGGGGCGGGCGGCTCAGCGCTCATTTCCAAAACGCTTGGGGAAGGGGATCGTACACGCGCAAACCGCCTTTTTTCCATGTTGGTTTATATTTCGGTGGCGGTCGGCGTTGTCATCGCAGTGTTGGGCATCCTTTTCATCCGTCCCATTGCAGTTTTTCTCGGAGCATCGGGACAGATGCTGGAGGCTTGCGTGATCTACGGGAGGATCATTCTGGCGGCACTCCCCGCGTTCATGCTGCAAATGGAGTTCCAAAGCTTTTTTATCACGGCAGAAAAGCCGCAATTGGGTCTTTACGTGACGGTCGCGTCGGGATGTGCCAATATGGTACTGGACGCGCTGTGTGTGGCGGTTCTTCCGAGCCTGTGGGGCTTGGGAGACACCGAGCGCCTTGTCGGTGCCGCAATCGCAACGGCAATCAGCCAGCTCATCGGCGGCGCTCTTCCTCTGTTCTATTTCTTCCGCCCCAACAAGAGCCTTTTGCGCCTGACACGCACAGGCTTTGACGGAAAAGCCTTTCTCAAAATCTGCGCCAACGGCTCCTCGGAGCTGATGAGCAACGTTTCCATGTCGCTGGTCGGTATGCTTTACAACATGCAGCTGATGCGTTACGCGGGAGAGGACGGCGTGGCGGCATACGGTGTTCTAATGTACGTCAGTATGATCTTTATGGCGGCATTTATCGGTTACTCCATCGGAACGGCGCCCGTCATCGGCTTCCACTTCGGAGCGGAGAATCACGCGGAATTGAAGAGCCTCTTGAAAAAAAGCCTGGTTTTGATCGGTATTTTTTCGGGCGGAATGCTGATTCTTGGAGAGGTGCTGGCGTACCCGCTTTCCATGATCTTCGTCGGCTACGACGAGGGGCTGTTGCAATTGACCTTGGGCGGCTTTTTCATCTATTCTTTTTCCTTTTTGTTTTCCGGAATTGCCATCTACGGTTCAAGCTTTTTTACGGCACTGAACAACGGTCTGATTTCGGCGCTCATCTCCTTTTTAAGAACGCTTGTGTTCCAGATCGCGGCGGTGATGCTTTTACCGCCTCTGTTTGATCTGCTGTTCCAAAGCGGCATCGACGGCATTTGGGTGTCGATCGTGGTCTCCGAGGTCATGGCGGTTGTGGTGACGGTCGCATTTTTGATCGGAATGCGCAAAAAATATCATTATTGAGGAAGAACAATGGCAAAAACATTTATGAGTTTGGAGGAAAGACGCGCGCAGGTGCGTTCTTATCTTGGTAAGACCGTGAAAATCGGCATTGATCGCCCTATCGGATACGTTCATCATAAGGAGAAATACGATCTGGTCTATCCCATCAACTACGGTTACATTCCCGGTGTTTTGGGTGGGGACGGTGAGGAGCTGGACGTTTATCTCTTTGGCGTGGATACACCTGTGGAAAGCTTTGAATGTGAGATCGTTGGGATCGTTTACCGCGAGAATGACGTAGAGGATAAGCTAGTGGGAGCGCCTGTCGGCATGCGCCCATCCGCCGAGGAGATCGCGCGCGCGGTGCGCTTTCAGGAGCAATATTACGACTCGCACGTGGAAGCGATTCAGTGAGATTTTTTTCAAAAGGGCTTGCAAATTGACGGCAAGCGGTGTATAATAAGTAACGAATATTATATAACGAATGTGAGGAGAGATAAAATGTCGGAATGTACGCATGATTGTTCGAGCTGCTCCAGCAATTGCAGCTCTCGTGAAAAGCCGCAAAGCCTGCAAATCCCCGCAAACGCACTCAGCGACGTCAAGCACGTCATCGGTGTTGTCAGCGGCAAGGGCGGTGTCGGTAAATCGATGGTTACCTCTATGCTGGCGGTGCTGTTGCAAAGAGAAGGGTATAAGGTCGGTATTCTGGATGCCGACGTAACGGGACCCTCGATTCCCAAGGCATTCGGCGTTCATAACGTCGAGATCTACGGAGATGAGAACGGTATGATCCCGCCCTCAACCAAGACAGGGATCGATCTGATGTCGGTCAATCTCCTGATCGGTCAGGACGAGACCAAGCCCGTTGTTTGGCGCGGTGCCATCATCGCGGGAACGGTCCAGCAGTTCTGGAAGGATACCATCTGGAACGCGGACGTGCTTTTGGTTGACTGCCCTCCGGGAACGGGTGACGTTCCGCTGACTGTGTTCCAGTCCATGCCCCTTGACGGTATCGTCATTGTCTCCAGCCCTCAGGATCTGGTCTCCATGATCGTTTCCAAGGCGGCAAATATGGCAACGATGATGAACATTCCCGTATTGGGCCTTGTGGAGAACATGAGCTACGTCAAGTGTCCCGATTGCGGCAAGGAGATCAAGGTGTTTGGTGAGAGCCACATCGAGGAGGTCGCCGAGAAGTTCGGTTACGACCTGCTCGCGCGTATCCCCATGGATCCCAAGCTGTCGGCACTGGTTGACCGCGGCATGATCGAATTGATGGAGAACAACTATATGGACTCTGCCGCACAGGCGATCATCGAGAAGCTGAAGCTGACTCCAAAGGCTTAAAATCGAATCAAAAGGTCGAATCCCAAAAAAATTCGACCTTTTTTCGATTTTTTTTGAAAAAGATGGCAGGTTTTCCAAAAAAATTCGGCTATATCATTAGAGGGGATAGAGTATCCTCGCGGAAAGGAGATGGCTATGGAGTCACAGCAAACGAAAAAAGACAAAAATGGAAAAGTGCAGTTATCGGACGAGGAAATCATTGAGCTTTATTGGAAGCGAAATGAGCAGGCAATTGAGGAGACCGATGGGAAATACGGGAAATTCCTCTACACCATTGCGTATAACATTGTCAACGACAGACTTGACAGTGAGGAATGTCTCAACGATACCTATTTGCAAACGTGGAAACGGATTCCCCCCGCGCGTCCGTCCTTTTTCGCTGCGTTTTTATCACGCATTACGAGGGATATCGCGGTGGACCGTTGGCGCAAG
Source organism: Eubacteriales bacterium (assembly GCA_045632805.1). GTDB lineage: Bacteria > Bacillota > Clostridia > Oscillospirales > CAG-272 > UMGS1865. The sequence continues at coordinate 9,762 of JAZQXI010000004.1, forward strand.
AACAACGCCGATCGCCGTGTACCGCGCGGTATGATCGTGCCTTTGGAAGAACTCGAGGGGTGTGTATCCGATTCGTCGTCCTCGGATGAAGCAGAGGCAGTCAACATCTTGGCTCGTGTACTGAACAATTATCTGCATACCTTAACCGATCGCGACAAGCTGATTTTTATGTGCCGTTACTATTATTCGGATCAGATCGGCACGATTGCACAGCTTTTACAGGTGAGCGAGCGGACGGTGTTCCGTCGGCTGGAGCATATTCGTGACGGACTTCGGTTGGCATTGGAAGAGGAGGGCGTGTACCGTGAATAACAAACAAAACCGCATTTTGGATGCTGTTTCGGCAATCGATGACGATATCATCGAGGAAACCGGATACAGACGCTATCTGTTATTTCGTGCATGGAGGCAACGTATGAGAAAACGCAATTGGTTCATTGGTATCAGCTCCGCGGCGGCAAGTATCCTTTTGCTTGTCATTGGCATCATGCTGATCATGCAAAATCTGACTCCCGGTACAGGAGGCGGCACACAGCCCAACGTCCCGCCCGTGGGAGATCCGAAACAAGTTCCTGTTTATCAAGGCATGACCGTTTCCAACGAAATGCCCGTGATCGAGAGTGCATCCGCGCCCTTTGAGTCGCTTGTGTTGAGCAATTCGAATCACGTC
>JAZQXI010000005.1:0-9240 GCA_045632805.1 Eubacteriales bacterium
CGTCTCTTGTCTCTGCGGGCTTTGGATACTTTTTTCTTCGGTACTGCCATGTCTACACCTCCTCAATTACTTATCTTCCTCATTTTTGTCAAACAGCTTCTTCAGCACGGCAAGCCGCGGATCCGGTTCCACCATGCTACAGCCGCAATCGCCGAGGCGACGGGGCTTTCCGCACTTGGGACATAGGCCGGGGCAATCCTCCTGGCACAAAAAGCGCATGGGGAAAGACAAAAGCAATTCCTCGCGGATCGTTTCGTCAATGTCGAGCATTCCGTTTTGAATCACGGCATACTCGTCCACGTTTTCCTCCAATTGCTGTTCGGTCAGAGTCCCCTCCGCAGCGACCGTCCGTTCGAGCTGAACGGCAAAGTCTCCGCTGACGGGCTCCAGACAGCGAGCGCACTCCGCGCGATAAGAAACGGAAGCCTCAAGAGTCAAGCGCATATAGCCTGCCTCGTCGGTCACCTCTCCCACCACGTGGGCATCGCCGTCGAATTCCGCGCCATCCGGAAGATCGGGAGTCAATGGATAATCAAATCGGATGCGGTCCGTCTCACCACGAAGCATCGGGCGCATATCCAAAATCATGATCATCTACCTCCCATTTTCGGTTGACATAAAATGCGACATCTAATATTATAACCTCTTTAGGAACATTTGTCAATAGTTTTTTTACATTTTTCCTTGCAAACAAACAGATTTGGAGAAAAATTCTTATTTTCGAAGCAAAACAAGTATCACCATGTTGAGTTTGTCACAAGAAATACGCGTGGAGCAGACCTTGAGACGGTTGACAAGGCTATGGGTTTATGTTATAATGGAGAAAACCTTTTCGAAAGGAGCCCTACATGAGAACGATCGGTATTATCTGCGAATGCAACCCATTACATGCGGGGCATTTGTACCTTTTGGAAAGAGCGCGAGCCGACGGTGCCGACGCTGTGATCGCCGTGATGAGCGGTTGCTTTGTACAACGCGGCGAGCCTGCCGTAACCGACCCGTTCACACGTGCCGAAATTCTGGTCCGTTCAGGCTTTGACGCCGTGTTTGAGCTTCCCTTCCCCTATTCTGCCTCCGGCTCCGAGTTTTTCGGCCACGCGGGTGTGGAGATCCTCTCCCGTCTTGGCGTAGACGAGCTTTGGTTTGGATCGGAATGTGGCGATGTCTCGCTCCTTTCCCGTCTTGCCGAAATTGCAGACAGCGAGGAATTTCAACAGCGTTACGCCGAAACCGCGCAAGGTTCGGGTGGAACGGCACAGGCATATTTTGACCTTCTTCGTGAGATTGGCGGCAAAGAATCGCCGCCGCTTGACCCCAACGACATTTTGGCGCTTTCTTATCTGCGCGCCATCCGCAAAACGGGCAGCCGCATGCGCCCTGTAACGGTCAAGCGTATGGGAAGCGGCTATCACGATACGTCACTCGGTCAAGGCTTCCCCTCGGCAACGGCGCTCCGTCTGCTTTGGCGCGAGGAGGGGTTTGGTGCGGTCGCGGATCTCTTACCGCCTGCGTGTACCGAGCGGTTGGAGAAGGCGTGCGAAAACGGGACAGCCCCCGCATCCTTGGAGCTGATGGAGCGTGCGATCCTCTCTCATTTCCGCATGACTCCGCCCGAGGCGCTGGAACAGATCGCGGAGCTTGGCGGCGGCTTGGGCGCTCGCATGGCGCAGCTTTCGCACAAAGCTTCAACGCTCAACTCCTTCCTTTCTCTTTGCGCGACCAAAAAATACACCGACGCAAGATTGCGCCGCGGCATTCTGTTTGCCCTTACGGGCATTCGTCAAGAGGATTTGCGCCGCCCCGTTGCGTATGCGCGTCTGCTCTCGGCAAACAAAACGGGATGCGAGTTTCTTTCCTCGATCCGTAAGACCTCGTCCATCCCCGTGGTCACGCGGCAGACCGATCTCCCCGACAGCGAGGATGCAAAAAAAGCGTTCGAATTGGAATGCCGTTCCCGCGCGCTGTTTACGCTTTGTACTCCCGCCGCAGGCTCTGCGGAACGCCTGATACGCCGCACTCCCGTGATCGTAGAGCGGTAAAATAAAAAAATCTCAAAAAAATATAGAAAAAGACTTGACAAAACCTCCAAAATCGTGTATAATTTTGAAAGATAATTTTGTTTTGGTATTGATTTACGATATAGAAATGATTTTATCTCTTGATTACCGACGGAGGGGGGGATATAAAATGGCAGAAATCAGAGTCAAGGAAGGCGAGTCTCTCGACAGCGCACTTCGTCGCTTTAAGCGTGCAACCGCCCGTTCAGGCATCCTCACCGAGCTTCGCAAGAGAGAGCACTATGAGAAGCCGAGCGTAAAGCGCAAGAAGAAGTCTGAAGCAGCCAGAAAGCGCAAGTACAAATAATCGGTACTTGTGATAGAAAAAAGGTGAATTCCAAACGGAGTTCACCTTTTTTCGTTATTCGCTATGTTCGCACAAGCCCCTAATGAAAGTTTTGATCGCGCGCTTGCGCGTGTCTTTTATCAAAAGTTTGCGGTTTCCAAAGGCGGAGCCTTGGTCGCGCTCCGCAGAGCGGGAAACACCTCATACGGCGCTTTCTCTTTTGATAGCTGCAATTACACGGTAATTGCGGCTGAGCTTGCGAAGCCTATCTCATTTGCGCCTACATGGTCATAGAGAAAAGCGACCGGCAAGCTTTGTGAGAGAAACGATAGAGATCATAAACCAACCTATTATTTTTTACGACTGCAGATTTTTCAACCCACTTTTCTTTTGACACCGCGGGCGCAAAAGAAAAGTTCACAAAAGAAAACGCCGTAAAAAGAATTTCGCTGTCTGCGGACAGCGAGGAGGGCTTCGCCCCTCCACCCCACAAACTTTTGAAAAAGTTTGATCAAAACTTTTATCGTGGGGGTTGTACGAACATAAAGATGGCGCGCCCGGATCGGCGCGCCATCTTTGTTTATGCTTTTTTCTTTCGGAAAATCGACGTCACCTTATCCGAGAGCTTTTGCAATGCCAGATTGATCCGCTCGGCGTTGCGGTAGCTGATAATAAACGCTACCACCGCAAGCACACCGATCACAGCAAGCACCACAAGTCCCCAGCCATGCCATGGGATAAATTCCCCCGACATCAAAAGCAGGGTAAATCCCACGCTCGTCAAGCGTGTAATGATCTGCAAAATCAAAAATCCGATCCACCCGATGGGCAAAATTCCTGCCACCGAGCAAAGGATGTCATCTGGGAAAAAGGGCAACAGGAACATGAAAAATAAAAGCACGTTCTCTCTCCCCTTCAGCTTTCCAAGCCACTCGTCCACCTTATCCGCGCCGCCCGCGATCCAATTGACAAAGGGTCTGCCGATCCATTTGCCAAGCGCAAACGCAAAAATCGAGCCGGCCAGCATCCCGATGTAAGAATACACAAAGGATTGCCCCATGCCGAACACGTAATTGCCCGCGAGAATTGTGACTGCTCCCGGGATCGGCACAAAGGTGACCTGCAGAAAGCTGATAAGAATAAAGATCAGCGGTGCCACAGCTCCCTGCTCCGCAATATAAGTTTGCAGCATCTCCTGCAACTCATCATTGCTCATCTTGTCCCATCCGAGCAGATGCATCACCAAAAAGACAACGCCTACCACGGCAAGAATAATGACCGCCGTAATGATCAGCTTTTTGATCAACTGTTTGGTTTCCGGTTTCATCGTCTTATCCCTCACATTGCGCATATATAGTCGATCAGCGCGTCAAAATCACCGTGCGGATAAGCGGAAATATCCACACCGTCCTGATTGATCAAGCAATCGGTCAAAAGGAACACACGCATCCCAAGCGCCCGCGCGATCATGTCCTCGCCCACGTCGTTGCCGACCATCATGCACTCCTCTGGATCAAGACCGATACGCTCCAGCACGTCGCGGTAGTAGTCGAGGTTGGGCTTGCAATGACAGGAATTTTCATACGTGGTGTAAAACTCGAAATCGGAAGGCTCAAGTCCCGCCCAGCGGATGCGGTTTTCGGTCGCAACGCTTGGAAAGAGAGGATTTGTGGCAAGCGCCGTTCGAAAGCCCTTATCTTTGACCGTTTTGATCACCGTCTTGGCACGTGCGTCAAAGCCGCAGGAGGATTGCACTTTGGGAAAATCTTCCTCGTAAAACGCCTCGAACACGGGGTACGACTCAAGAATTTTCTCCCCAAAAATATCAACAAACGTATTCCAGAAGACCTTTTCGTTGGTTTCCTCGCCCGTGTTCTTGACCATCGCGGCGGTTCCACGCCAGATCGCATCCACGATCTGCTGCGGATCATAGCCGTGAGGCGCCAACCGACGCGTCAAGCCTCCGAAATATGCCTTGATAAACACCGCCTGATCCATCGGGAGCAACGTCCCGTCCAGATCAAACAGCACCGCCTTGATACTCATATCCGATCCCCCGTCCTAAAAAATCCTATCGATTTATTATATCATAAAACCGCATTTCTTGTCAACCGCTTGCGCCAAGGGAAATATTTGTTTACAAAATTTATTTTTTTGGAGCGAAAAGGTTTTTCGGGGAGAAGTTTTTTGGGGAGAAACTTTTCGAGAAAAGTTTCTCCCCGTACCCCTCTTCAAAAGCTTTCACCACTTTTTTACGGCACCCTCGCAGGAATGGCATCTCAAACCATTCCCACGAGGGCGCTCTGCGTTTTGGTGAAAGCGTTTATGCAGTACAGCGTCTGCTTGATTTTGGACTTTAGAGCGCAGACAAGTACAATAGCTCCCGCCAGCATTTTGGGGCCCACGACCCAAAACGCTCACAAAAGTTAATTTACCCATGGCAAAACAACTCTCGCCTCCCACTTTGGGGGAGGTGGCGAGGAACGAGCCGGAGAGGGCGAGAAATCTATCGGTTTGATTCGCCCTCTCCCCTGCCTTACGGCAGTACCACTACCTGAGGGAGAGGCTTCGGAGTTCTTCCCCACAAGTCAACTACACTTGCCTCCCTTTCAATGGGAGAAAATTTGCAAGCAAATTAGCACGGCTTGCCGTGACGGAGGGATTGTTTTTTCTGACTCCCGAGTCCGAGGGGGCTCTCAACGGCAAAAGCCTATACGGAACCACCCGCTAAGCGGGTGGTTTGCGGAAACCAAAGAGTTCGGGGGAACCTTCTTTCAAGAAGGTTCCCCCGAAAAAGACTCAAATATGATACTCCATATACACTCCACCGTCATCCAAGGATTTCCACTCCAAAGAGCCATTCTCAAGCAGCATATAGCTGTGCGGAGATTGTTCCTTGGGGATGGAGACCGATCCCGGGTTGAGGTAGAGGTAATCCCCGTGGTCAACGCACTTGGGAACATGCGTATGTCCATGCAAGAGGACGTCGCCCTTTTGCAGAGGCGGAAGCTTTTCCTCATTGTAAACGTGTCCGTGCGTGGCGTAGATCATCCGCTCGCCCGAAAACAAGACGGCATAATCGGCAAGCACGGGAAATTCCAACACCATCTGATCCACCTCGGTGTCGCAGTTGCCGCGCACGCAAAGAAGCTCCCCCTTGATTGCGTTGAGCATGGCGATGACCTCTTTGGGCGCGTACTCACGCGGCAGGTCGTTGCGAGGACCGTGATAAAGGATATCGCCAAGCAGAATCAGCTTATCCGCCTCTTCCGTGCGATATGCTTCCAAAAGCTTTTTGCAATAGTAAGCCGACCCGTGAATGTCGGATGCGATCATCAGCTTCATATTGGTTCCCTCTCAGTTTTTCAGGCTGTGGATGGGCGCCGGGATGCGTCCGCCTCGGCGGATGAATTTTTCGGGGGAGTAGGTATTGATCTCCATGATAGGAGCCGTACCGAGAAGTCCGCCGAACTCCACGCTCTCTCCTGCCTTTTTTCCGTATGCAGGGATCAAGCGCACCGCGGTGGTCTTGGTGTTGACCACGCCGATCGCGATCTCATCCGCGATAATTCCGTTGATCACATCCTCGGAAGTATCTCCGGGAACAGCGATCATATCAAGTCCCACCGAGCAAACGGCGGTCATTGCTTCCAGCTTTTCGAGTGTCAAAGCGCCTCTTTCCACTGCCGCGATCATGCCCGCATCTTCGGAAACGGGGATGAACGCACCCGAAAGACCTCCGACGTGCGAGGACGCCATCACGCCGCCCTTTTTGACCGCGTCATTGAGCATCGCGAGCGCCGCCGTAGTGCCGTGCGCACCGCAGGACTCCAGTCCCATGCCCTCCAGAATGTAAGCCACCGAGTCACCAACGGCGGGCGTGGGAGCCAAGGACAAATCAACAATTCCAAAAGGCGTATCCAAGCGGCGTGCCGCCTCGTTTGCGACGAGCTGACCGACACGCGTGATCTTAAATGCCGTCTTTTTGATCACGTCCGCAAGCGCGGAGAGGTTGCAATCTCCCGCGCGACGGATGGCGGATGCCACCACGCCGGGTCCTGAAACACCGACATTGATCGCCGCCTCGGGTTCTCCGACTCCGCAGAACGCGCCCGCCATAAAGGGGTTATCCTCGGGGACGTTTGCAAATACCACCAGCTTTGCGCAGGCGATGGAATTTTCATCCTTGGTCAAAAATGCCGCACGCTTGATGGCAGATCCCATCATGGCAATGGCATCCATGTTGGTGCCCGCCTTGGTGGATGCGACGTTGACAGAAGAGCAGACGTTACGGGTCTCGGCAAGCGCCTCGGGGATCACCGAGATCAGATTCTGCGCTCCCGTGGTCATGCCCTTTTGTACCAGCGCCGAAAATCCTCCGATAAAGTTGATCCCAAGCGTATCTGCCGCTCTTTGCAGGGTGTGCGCAAGCTTCAGATAGCCCTCGGGCGTTGCGGGACCACCGATGAGAGAGATGGGAGTGACAGACACGCGCTTATTGACGATCGGAATTCCGTACATCTTCTCAATGTCCGCACCGACTGCCACCAGATTTTGTGCGCGACGGGTGATCTTATCATAGACCTTGTCACAAAGACGGTCAATGTCGTCGCTGACACAATCCCAAAGAGAGATCCCCATGGTGATGGTACGGATGTCCAGATTCTCCTCGCGGATCATATTGATGGTTTCCAAAATATCCTGAGTGTTGATCATTTCCGCAGCTCCTTAAATGTGATGCATGGTGTTGAAGATATCCTCGTGCATGGCATGGATCACCAAGCCCTTTCCCTCACCCAGCTTCTCCAGCGCGTCCACAAAATCCGCGAACTCCACGTCAAGCGCCTCAATATCGGTCAGCATGATCATCGCGAAGTATTCGGAAAGAACGCTCTGCGTAATATCAAGAATATTGGCATGATGCTCGGCGCAAACGCGCGCAACGTCGGCAATGATACCAACGGTATCCTTACCTGTAACGGTAATCACAGCTTTCATAATGTTGTCACCTTTCTTGGAAAAATTTCAAAATGTATCTTACGGGGATACGGAGTGTTCGTTTGCAAAAATCCCATGCTTCCGCTTTTTTCTTTGACACCATAGGCGCAAATGAAAAGAGGCTTCGCAGGCTCAGCCGCAATTGCAAGCAATTGCAGCTTGGCAAAAAAGAAACGCCGAAAGGGAAATTTCGCGCGTTACGACGCGCGACCAACGCCACACGGCGTTGGATCCGTGCCGCCTTTTGAAAAAGGCGGGCCAAAACCTTAACTGCACTGACGACAGCCGGTAGTTTTGCTTGCAGTTTGTTACGTTCAGCCCTTCTTTTGTGCTTCCAACTCGCGTCTCTTGCGCATCATTTCCTTCATACGAAGCTCGGTATTCAGGATCTTCTTGCGCAGACGGATGGATTTCGGCGTGACCTCGATCAGGTCATCGTCCGTGATATATTCGATCGCTTCCTCCAAGGTAAAGATCTTGGCGGGAGTCAAAAGCAGCTTTTCGTCAGCGCCCGCCGAACGGATCGCGGTCAGCTGCTTCTTCTTACAGGGGTTCACGGCAATGTCGTCGTTCTTGGGATTCTCGCCCACGATCATACCCTCATAGACCTGTGTCTGGGGACCGACGAAAAGCTGTCCACGCTCCTGCGTATTATAAAGCCCGTAACGGGTGGTCTCACCTGCCTCGGAAGCAATGAGAGAGCCTGTGAACTTCATCGCGATCTCGCCGCGATAAGGTGCGTAACCGTCAAAAATGGTGTTGATGACGCCCTCGCCGTGGGTCGCGGTCAAAAACTCGGAGCGGTAACCGAAGAGGCAACGCGCGGGGATGGAATACTCCACACGGGTGCGGCTTCCAACAGGATTCATCGAAAGCAGATCGCCCTTTCTCTGGCTGAGCTTCGCTACCTCCACGCCAACGTAGTCCATGGGAACGTCAAGCGTGACGCGCTCCATCGGCTCGCACTTCTGTCCGTCGATCTCCTTGTAAAGCACACGGGGATTGGAGCAAGCAAGCTCAAAGCCCTCGCGTCGCATGGTCTCCAACAGAATGGAGAGATGCATCTCGCCGCGTCCCGCCACACGGAACTCGTCGGTGGTGTCACCGTCGGACACGCGCAGAGAAACGTCCTTGAGAAGCTCACGGTAGAGTCTGTCGCGAAGCTGACGGGAGGTAACGAACTTTCCTTCCTTACCCGCCAAGGGGCTGTTGTTGACCATGAAGGTCATTTCCATCGTAGGCTCGGAAACCTTGACGAACTCCAAGGGACTGGGATTGGAAACCGCGGTCAGCGTGTCTCCGATCGTGATCTCACCCGCGCCCGAGAAGCAGACGATGTCGCCAACGGTCGCGTTTTCCACGGGAGTACGAACCAAGCCGTCGATCTGATAAAGAGAAACGACCTTGGTCTTTTTGAAGGTGTCGGGATTGTGGAAGTTGCAAACCGCAACCTCTTGTCCCACACGGATATTACCGCGCTCGATACGGCCGATACCGATACGTCCAACGTAATCGTTGTAGTCGATGGAAGAAACGAGGAGCTGAAGGTCTCCCGTCTCGTCTCCCTCGGGAGCGGGCATATAGTTCACGATCTTCTCAAAGAGGGGGGTCAGGTCAACGCCTGCCACATCGGGATCCTCGGTGGCAGTACCGGAACGGCCCGAGCAATACAGCATGGGGCTGTCCAGCTGCTCGTCGTTCGCGCCCAAATCCATCAAAAGCTCCAGAATCTCGTCCTCGACCTCGCCAAGACGCGCGTCGGGCTTGTCGATCTTGTTGATACAAACGATCACGCGGTGGTTGAGCTCCAATGCCTTTTGCAAAACAAAGCGTGTCTGCGGCATGGGTCCCTCGGCGGCGTCAACCAACAGGATTACGCCGTTTACCATCTACAAAATA
>JAZQXI010000006.1:0-23626 GCA_045632805.1 Eubacteriales bacterium
ATACTCGGTCGCCTTCATCTTTTCGCTGAGGTAAGGAATACTCGATTTCCAATAAAGATAGCTCAGGGTAAAGAAGGAGGTGTCGCGCTTTTCGGGATCCTTGGACAGAATGTTGAGGTGATACTGCTTGCTGTAACGGTAGGAAAGCCCCGGGATGTTTTTGTTGACCGAGATCTCGGCTCCCGTAATGGGGAGGAAATTCTCATCGCGCAGATCGTTGTGAGGAACGATGACCTCATGGTCGGTGTACGCCACGATGGAATATCCATGCTCCATATACATTTTTTTGACCTCTTCGGGCGTTCCCAAGCCGTCCGAACAGGTGGTGTGAACGTGAAGGCTCGCCTTATAAAATTTGCCTTCCTCGGGTAACAGATATTGCTTCATTTTTAACCTCCGTTTACTGATCAAAAAATTATTGCTTGATCACTTTTTCTTTCAAAATCGTCAATCGCATATATACGATACAAATTCCGCAAAGGAGCGCGGAGATCAGCCCCAACATCTGCTGACCGAGCATCGGGAGTCCCAAAAAGGTATTCCCCGCTCCTTGGATCGCGTCGAGGATTGCTCCCGCCAAAAGTGAGCACAAAAATCCAAAGACACCGCTGATACAGTTTTGGATTGCCATTGCCTCGGCGATGTAATCGACATGCACGTAGCTGTAGAGCATATTCCTCTCGTTTTGCGCGTTTCCCGACAGACACACCGCGTACAAAACAGTATGCCCGATGACCAAAAACCAAGTTGCCTCTGTGGTAAAAACGTTACACAAAAATGCCGCAACGCCGATAAACATCGAAAGATAAAAGCCCGATGCAAAGGAACGTTTATCCGAATATCTGCCAAACGGCTTTGCCACAACCATGCGCACAACGTTACCCGCAATGGCGATCCCTTGCACCAGAAACATCGACAGCCCCAGTCCGTTTCCCCCGGTATCGATTTTGAACGTCCCCATAAATCCGGCGGTAAAATACATCGCCGCTTTCCAAATGGTTGAGATGACTACAATATGGCGAAAGTTTTTATTTCCAAAAGTATATTTAAGGATGTCTGCCATCTTCTTTTTGGGAATCTCCGCCGCGTCTTCCGACTGTTCACGCCGAATCAGCATCAGACTTACAAAAACGAGGATGTCACAAACCAGAATGACGATGGACAAAAACCAAAATCCACCCATCAGGTTGCCCTCTGCCTCAAACCAATTGAATACCGCTCCCATGACCAACGAAAACACGATACCACCGATCAAGGAGACGATTTCCACGGTTGCCGAATAGGATCCGCGCTTGTTGGGGTCTACGTAACTGTTTGCCCATTGGAACAGAAAAGAGGACACTAAATATTTGCTCATATACGCGCCAATGATCAAAACGTACACCAAGGCACGCCGCAAATTGTCATCCATTTTGATAAACGGCAAAACGTAAAGCGCCAAAAACAATACCTGCCCGACGGTGGTCATCACAACGATCATCGTTTTTTTGCTTCCGCGTTTTTTTGCCAACAGGAGAGAAAACATCTGGAACACGAACGCCAAAGAAATAAAGGACGACAGAATGCCGATCTCGCTTGGCTTAAAACCGATTTCGGAGAGCAGCTTTGCCAAAAAGGCGTCCGCCATCAAAAGAGCTACAAAATACTCGAACAGGGCATACGAAATATAGCCGATTCGGGAGCGCTGATATGCGGGAGCGGAAAAGTCCTTTTCCAATCCCATGATCGATCACCTCGCTTTGCACATTTTCCTTGATAAGAACACCTTCCCATCTTACTCAAAGTATAACACACACGGGGCGTTCTTTCTATAATTTTTCTGCTGTAAAATATGTAAATCCTGCAAAAACGATTTTTTAAACAAACTGCTCGATCGATTTTTTCTTTCCTATTGCATTCCCGACGCATTTGTGCTATAATAGCGGTGACATGATACTCTATACCAAAAGGAGGAGCGGATATGAATTTGGAATTGCAAGCACTTGCCGCACGCATTGGCATTACGGAATACCCCGCGGAGCTTGAGCCGGTATTTGAAGCCATTTGTCAAGAAGGAACAACCGTTGACATTGTAAAAACGATTGAACAGCTCCATCTGGAGTTCGAGCCATTTGGCGCATACTACGATTTTTTGTTGCGCGGTGCCAAAGCGATACAGCAGGATGAAGCATTGCTCGCGTGGATCACCTTGGGCATCCTGTATTGCATGGATGCAAGCGAGCAGGAGGCGGCTGCCTTCCCGCTCCCGCCATGCGACGAAAGCCTTGAAAGAGATGCGTTCCCCGCACTCCTCTTGGCGCTGGAATTTCCCGAAACCGTAAAGCGCTACCGCGCACACGGATTTGACGATGCGCAGATCAAAAAGTGCCTCGGCAATCTTGCCGAAAGCCTGCGCGTCCATGAAATCACCCAAGGACGCGTAACGATCAGCAAAGGTCTCTACATTTGGATGACGCATTACACCAAGGCGCGTATTTTTGATTTGATGGGCTTCAATTTCCAAATCAAAAATTGGCACGACGAAACAATACTCCTTAAGCACAGAACACGGAACGAATACGCCTTTCTCTTGCTCAAGGGAAGCTTTACCGCCGACGGAGCGGTTGCGGGCATCCGCGGTGCAGAAGAGATCCCTCCCTTGTTTGAAGCCACGGTAGAGGAAACAGAGGACGCGTTCCTTGGATATCGCGCAAACGGTCAGCGCGCAAACACCGTGCGCGAACGGTTTGACAAACGCGAATGGGAGGCGGTTTTGCGCCCGGGTGACAATGTCATCGGTTTCCACATTCCGCGCGGTGCCGATTTCACCCCCTCGCACGTTGAAAACGCCATTGCAGAGGCTACGGGTCTCATCGCGCGCTATTACCCCGAATCACCTTGCACGTACACCGTTTGCACCTCTTGGATGCTGGATCCCAAGCTCCTTGACGTTCTTCCGGAACAATCAAAGATCGCGCAATTCATTCGCCATTTTCTCCTTCATCCGTCGGGAGACACGGCAGGAGACGGTTGCATGAGTTACGTCTGGCCCGGAGAAAACGGAAGTATCGAAACGCTCTCCGAAAACACATCCCTGCAACGCGGCATCAAGAGCATGATGCTCCGTGGCAAATTCATCTTTTGGACCACGGGCGTGTGGCTTTAAACAACAAAACGACCGGCTTTCGTTATTTGATGAAAGCCGGTCATTTTGTCTGTTATCTCAGTGATTCTCCAAGCTCCAAGAGACGGTCGGTCATGATCTCCCCCGCATTTGGCATCAGGCAGGAGTGGTAGCAAAGTGAGGTCTCGTACAGGTCGTAACCCTCTCCAAAGCTTTCCTCGGTCGGGATGTATCCACAGTAGGAGTTGGAGTTGTGAACGAAAATGCTATGCTCGTAAGTGCTTTCATTGATCACGCGCTGACCAAGCTGCAGGAACACCTCGCCCGGCATATTGTAAAAGCAGAGATCTCCCACGCGGATCGCTTGCAGATAGTAATCGCCGTGCGTTTCCTTACAAATGGCATGATAGTAGGCAAGATTGCGTGCGCGCATCTCCGAGAAGCCCTTAAGCCGCTCAATCTCTGCTGCCGCCTCCGCATCGGAGAGCTGACGGTGCTCCATGCGAATGCTTTCCTTGACCGTGCGAACGCCGTCGCCGATCGGGACAGCGACAGCTACTGCGTCCTCAACCGCTTGGGCAAGCGTCGCGCCCATGATGCGGTAGTGGTCGGGTGTAGTCTGAAAACCGGGTCCGACGATGTGGGTAATATCCCCCGCCGCGCCCGGTAGGAAGATCGCAACAAAGTCCTTGCCGTACGTCTCTTTGAGCTTTTCGGACAGAATGGAAGAAAAATCGCCCGTATATTCCCGCGTTGCGCCACAGCAGCATTGGTGGCAAGAGAAAGAAACAAGCGCTCCCACGGGAGTACCATCACGGAAAGCAAACACGGTGCGCACGGTAGGGTCTGCCTCGCGGCGATGGACGATGGTGGAGGGATCCTTGGGAGGATGCGTACACACGGTACCGTCGCTCAGGTGATAGTTGCGGCAGAAGGAGATCCCCTCGGCAAGGCTCTCACCGTATCTTGCCTCCGCAGGTGCCAGACGTTGGTATGCAAGCGTAACCGCATCGGCGGTCAGACGGAAGAAGACATCAAGGTAGATTTGATCGGCAAAGCACTCAATCTCGGGAGAATCGCTGACGGGCGCTCCCCAGTGCGTGTGGTTGGAGCTGATGCAAACGTTCTCCGCGGGGATTCCCGTATATTCAAAAATGCGCTTGGTAACCACGTCGTGCATCTTTGGCGGGAGCGCGCAGGTGTCCACGGTTACAAACGCCGCGCACGTGCCGTCCTCCCCTTCGATCACCGCCGCGCGGGCATAGAGTCTGTCCTGAACTCCCGTGGCGCGCATGTCGAAATAATGTCCCCAGAAAAAGCCCCCTAAGGGCGGGGTAATATCGCTCTCGTAAAATCCAATCCTCATCGTTGCCTCCAAAAAAACTCTCACCGCATACGCGGTGGAAGCGGTTGACTTCATTATACAGAACTTCCTCTGAATTGTCAAGAGAACCGATTACATTTCCCGAATTTGATCTTTCAAAAACGAGAAAAAACATTGCCGTGAGGAACTTTTATATTGGATCATCGTATAAAAGGGGAAGAGCATCAAGCCTTTCTCCTTGACAAATTGTCATAGAAGGTGTAAAATAAAAATCGGGAATCTTTCCCAAACATTTGAGAAAAGAGGTATTTACCATGCGATTCAAACAACTCGGTGCGCTCCTTTTGTGCGTGGCAATGCTGGTGTGTTGCTTTACGGCGTGTGACGAAAACCCCACCGAAACCACAACCAACGACAATCAGCCCGCGAATCCCCAAGATCAGAACAATCAAAAACCTGCCAAAACGCCCACCACAGCAAAAGAATATATGTCCGTCGCTTGTGAAAAGATGCTTACGGAACACTATCAGGAAACCGATGTGCGAGAGGGCTTTATGACGGTGAACGGCGAGAAGATCTCCCGCCCCACCAAAACCGAGGTTTTCATCTGCCAAGGATTGAACTTCTATATGGAGGATGAGGAAGGAATTTCGATCTATCTGGATGACGTATTCTATTTCTCATATCCCGAATCGGGAATCAAAAACAAGTACACCGTTCCCGAATCCGAGCGTAACAATCCGATCCTGCATCCCACGGGTGAGGAAGCGGCTTGGTATCAGAGTGTTAAATTCAATTCCATGACACTCGGTAAGGATGCAAGCGGAAACGTGACGATCACGGGTAAGGGGGCCGGCAAAGAAGCAAAGGCGATTTTGGAGGAGACCTTTGGTCAGATCCCCGGCTTTGAGATCGACTATGACACATTGGAATGGGTCTTAACGCTTGACAGCGAATATCGCTTTATCAGCCAATGCGCAAAGCTGTCTTTCCTGGGTGCTGCGGGTCCCATGGAGATAACCTCTACCATCACCTATCAATACGGAGCGGAATATAGCGTAACCGCGCCCGAGGATGCCGACTCCTACACCGAAGTTGATAGCTTTATGGATCTGTTTATGTAATCATAACGATTGAGAGGGGAGCTTTTCAAAAGCTCCCCTCTCTTGATGAACATATTCAAATCTTACTTTGCAAACTCGGTGCCGACCTTTGCCAATTCGATGGTGCGGACGGTTTCGATCGCCTGTGCCGAGGTGATCGGATAAGGCTTATTGTTGCGGTATGCATCATAGAAGTAGTCCCAGATGACCTCGGTCTTGCCGTCGGACGAGGGCATCTCCTCTTCCTTCCATACAAGCTTTTCGCTGTTGCCGAACGCAGAGCCAGATCCCGGGGTTGCGGGATCCGCCTTGATATCTGCAAGCTCTACGTCGGGATCAAGGTATTTCATCTTGATCGTCTTATTTTCATAAATCAGTGTTCCGCGCGTACCGTATACCATGTACTCGGGTACGGGAAGCGCAACGCCGCCGCTGATCTCCATATCAACAATTCTGCCGTTGACACCCTTGAACACCAGCTTGATGTGGTCCTCGGCGTCACCGACCGCGGTAACACGCTTGATGTCCGAGAACATCTCGGTATATGCGCCTCCGCAGAACTGAATGGCATGGTCAACGATGTGGGGACCCCAGTTGAGCAGCTGTCCGCCGCCGAACTCCTTGATGGTCTGCCAGTCGTTACGGCGCTGGTAGCTGTTGCGCGCCAGACGAATCTCGTATACGTCACCGAGAATACCCGAATCGATGATCTCGTTGATCTTCAAAAATCCTTCCTCAAGGCGGCGATTATGACGGACGAACACCTTGGGGCCTGCAGGCTGACTGCCAAGGCGAACCAGCTCGCATGCTTCCTCATAGGTCTGGCAGAAAGGCTTCTCAACCAGTGCGCTCTTACCTGCCAAAAGCGCCATCTTTGCGTGCGCGTAGTGGTCGCAGGAACGGGTTGCGATATCAACCACCTCGACCTCGGGATCATTGATCATATCCTCAATGTTGAGGTATCCGCGGCATCCAAATGTCTTTTTGAACTCCTCGACTCTCTCGGGGATCAGGTCACACGCGGCAACCACCTGGTATTTGTCGGGGCGAGCCAAGAGGCAATCCTTATGGACGCTCATACCGATTCTGCCGAGTCCTACGACTCCGATCTTAATAGGCTTGGACATGATTTGTCTCCTCCTTGATTCTGCGGCGCTCGCGGCGCCGTTTTTTGTTTTTTTGCACCCTCATTATATCAAACGCGTTCCCCTTTGTCAACCGTTTCCGCGATTTTTTGCCGGGTTTTTCCATAACAAAAAGCGATCCCCCTCCCCCTCTTGCATCCTGAAGCATATACTGTTCAAAAAGCATTTTGGAGGAGCTATGCAACCAAGTCAACTATTCTACCGTTGCGTCCATCACACCTACGTGCATGTGGAAAATGCGGCAGACTACGCCATGGAGCGAAGCGGTGACACGCTATACATCTATTTGGAGTGTTCTGACGGTCTTACGGATTGGAAAAACAATCTGGACTTTCCCGCGCGCCCCTATCGCCGCATGGGTAAGACCGCATGGTTTGCGCACCGCGGATTCTTGCGGGTTTGGAAAACGGTGGAAGGCTACGTCAAGCGCGATATCATGGATACGGGAATCAACAAAATCGTAACCGTCGGTTACTCTCACGGTGCGGCTTTGGCGGTGCTTTGCCACGAATATGTATGGTTCAACCGTCCCGATCTGCGCGGCGTGATCGAAGGCTACGGCTTTGGCTGTCCGCGCGTGTTTTGGGGCTTTCGAACAGGAGAACTGATGCGCCGATGGGAGCGTTTTTGGGTATTCCGTAATCTCGACGACCTCGTCACGCACGTCCCTCCCGCTCTCCTTGGCTTCTCCCATGTCGGAAATCTGCTTGAAATCGGCGCACGCGGTCGCTACTCCCCCATCGACGCCCACCGCCCGGAAAACATCCAACACGAGCTTTGTGTGTGGGAGAGGAATGGGGAATTTTGCGGGGAGAAACTTTTCTCGAAAAGTTTCACCCCGCACCCCTCTTCCAAAACTTTTACCGCCTTTTTAGATAACCCTCAAAAAGAATAGCAAACAAAACAATTCCTTTTTTCATGCGGTGCGTTGGGTGAAAGCCTTTATGCAGTACAACGTCTGCTTGATTTTTGACTTCAGAGTGCAGACGGAGCAATAGTCCCCGCTACCACTTTAGGTACAGGATTGCAAGCAATCCCACCCAAAGTGGTCACAAAAGTTCGTTATGATACAAAAGATGCCGCCTCCATTACAGTTGGGGCAGCATCTTTTTTTATTTTTTGCCGCTTGAAGAATCTGCAGAAGTATCACCCGCGAGGTTTTCCAAGGCATATTCACAGCATTGAACGACCAAATTATTCAGCGAAACGTGCTTTTCCTGCGCAAGGATCTCCAGTTTTTTAATCAGATCCGCAGGCATGCGAAAGGTTTTGTTGACGTATTCCGTCTTTTTGATCTCAAACATAGCACACCCCTCCTTATGCATATATTATAATTTGAATTTATACAAAAATAAATACCTCGTTTTTACACTGGTTATATCAATGTAAATTACACTTGACAGAAACAAAAAGAAATGATATAATCAATAAAAACGATTTCGGGGGTGAATTTTTGACTGTTACCTTTTTTGGGCACGCTTCTTTCGTGCCTAACGAGAAATATGCGCAGAAGATGATGGATTTATTAGATCATGTTATCGATGGTCAGCGGGTGAATTTCTATTTAGGAGGATATGGGGGCTTCGACCGTTTTGCAAATGATTGTTGCAAACAGTACCGTTTTAAACACCCGGAGGTCAGGTTGATTTGGGTTACACCGTATCCAATCGTTAAAAAGCAGGATTATATAACGCAAAAAGATCAGTATGATGAAATCCTATATCCGCCTCTTGAGCATGTGCCGCCAAAATATGCAATTTTGCATCGCAATCGATATATGGTAGAACAAGCAGATGTGGTTGTCGTGTACATCGATCATGCATGGGGCGGTGCATATCAAGCATATCACATGGCACTCCGCCAAGGCAAAAGAGTTTATAACCTTGTTCAAAAAAGATAGAGTGGCTTTAACATCATCCTGTCTCAAAACGCAGAGCATCAAAAAAGGAACCGCCATGAAAGCAGTTCCTTTAGAGGGTCATATCAAAAAGTGGTGAAAGCTTTTGAAAAGGGGTTTGGGGAGAAACTTTTCTCGAAAAGTTTCTCCCCAAAAGCATCTCATACTTACTCCCCGTAAAACGCTTCCAGAATTGCGCCTGCGGTACGTGCGGCATGGTAGCCGTGCGCTCCCTGCTCCAAAACGACCGAAACCACGATATCGGAAATTGTGGGATCGGTGGTTGCCTCGCAAACGAAGAGTGCGTTATCGGGATTCTCACCGCCAACCTCTGCCGTTCCCGTTTTACCGCCCACAGTAACCGAATCGGGCAAGGATGTAAAGTAGCGCTTGACGCCGCCCGTATCACTGTTCGCCATTTGCCGCATGGCTTGGCGAACATTTGCGATGGCTTCCGCCGAAACGCCGATCTGATCCAGCACCGTGATCTCGCTCTCTTTGATCGGCTCATCGCTTCCAAACGCGTACACGCTATGAAGCAGATGCGCCGCGTATCGCGTGCCTCCGTTGGCGATGGAAGCCACATAACACGCCAATTGCAAAGGTGACATCTTGTGATCGGACTGTCCGATGGCGGCTTGCCAGGTCATGCCGTCTTGCCAAGCTTCCTCGCTTTGAATTTCGCCGCGATAGGTAGGTCCTGCCAGCGTTCCTTTGGTGCCGCCAAGCTCCAACCCCGTGGTCTTTCCAAGACCGAATCGTCCGAGATAGCTTTCCATTTTTCGGATACCGAGGCGGTCGCCAAGCTCACAGAAAAAGCTGTTACAGGAATGCGTGATCGCGTCGAACACGTTCAAACCGCTCGTATGGTTTTTTCCCGTTCCTTCTCCGAAGGTCGAGCACCCCACGCCTTTTTCACCGCCGTATCTGCCCGTACAGGGGATCACTTCATAGGGATCAAGCTTTCCTTCTGTCAAGGCAATTGCCGCCATGCCGAGCTTCAGAGTAGACCCCGGCGCATATGCTTCATTGAGTGCGCGGTTGCGCAACGGCTCTGCGGGATCTTCGATGAGCGAATCGTAATCTTGATTAAACGTCATTAAATCAAAGGTCGGATAGGACGCCAGCGCCAATACCTCAAAGGTGTTGGGATCGATTGCAACGGCAGCCCCCGCATCGCAAAGTGCGCCCTCACTCGCAGTTACATTCTCGCGGCCCGAAACGTATTCCACGTTCTCGCGGAGTCCCTCCTCTGCGGCAATCTGCAGGTCGATGTCGATTGTCAGATGGACGTCATTTCCCGCCACAGGTTCGGAAAGTGTTTTGAAGCTGATGAGATTGCCGTTGGCATCCTCTTCAATTTCAATTTCCCCATCCATACCGTGCAGGTAGCTTTCAAACGCCGCTTCGCACCCGTCCTTGCCGACAATGGCGTTCATACGGTAGCCCTGTTCGTCGTAATAGTCCCATTCCTCGGCATAGATAGGACCTACCGACCCAAGGATATGCGACGCGTAGCCCGCGTAAAGATATACACGTTCAACCTCTCCCTTGAAGCTGACCGCCGCGGGGCTTTTTTCTTTGACGTGTGTCATCAAATTCAGGGTGCTTCCTCCCGGGGCATCGATCCCGTTTGCAAACACGTACTCGCCGTTGCCACGGAAATCCAACGCATCCATGTCGTAATAGAGGCGGATCAGCACATGGACCTCGTCATCGTTATAAAGACGGTTGCCCTCCTTATCGGTGTCGGTCAGACGGTAGGTATCCACGTAGTAGCGCATCAACTCATCGGCAGAGGCATCCTCGTTCAGCCCCAGTCGTGTCAGCACGCGCATCAAGCGGTAATTGACGGACGTATCGCCGTTTTGCGCATCGGCGCTATAGGAATAATACGGGTATTGCCCGTCAAACGGGAAGAAACGTTCGGTGTGGAGTGCCTCCGCATCGCATGCCTTCATGGAGTCCACAAGAGAGAGCAAGACCTCATTCTTTTGTGCCGCTACCAGAGAGGAAAACCGACCGTAGGAAAGGGTGAGATCGTAGGTATAGCGGTTTTCGACCAGCTTTTTACCGTTACGGTCATAAATCTCACCGCGTACCGCTTGAACGGTCACGCGCCGCGTGGTGGTGTCGTTCTCGTATGCACTCTCACGCCCCGCGATCTGAATGTAAAACAGCCGTCCGAGATAGATCACACAGATCAAGCAGAACACTGCCACCACACCAAGATAGCGAAACGGATGATTTTTAACACCGTTCATCGGATTTTCCTCCTTTCCGTAAAAACTGTTCGAGCGTTTTTCGCGGACGACCGATGGTCGCCCCCTACGTTAAAATACGCAACACGTCACACCAAAAAAAGCATCAACACCACAGCGCCCAGCATCCACGCACCGGGATTGAGCAAAAGGACGTTCCGCCATTCCCGCGCGTTCATCGGGATCTTGGCAGGAGTCAACGGCTGTCTCCATCTTTTCCAAAGAAGCACCGCCGCCACGATCGCGCCAACCACAGCCGCGAGCATAAACAGCAGATATCCCGCCAGCATGGAAAGTCCCAATCGGTTGTTCAAAAGTGCGGGAACGGGATTGCCCGACTCTAAAACGGGGGTAAGGAGCTTTAACATCTCGGTGGTATACACGCCGCCCACCAGATTGATCGCCATGTGTAAAAAGATCGTATAACGGATCTTCCCCGTTTTAAGGTAGACGTATCCAAACAGCGCGCCGACAACCGCGGCGTAAAAGAACTGACTGAAATTGCCGTGGATCAGACCAAACACAAGTGCGGACAGCAGGATCGCCGGCACATCTCCAAAGCGTCTCCAACGGTCGATGAGCAGCTTGCGGTAAAAGATCTCCTCCATGATAGGAGCCAAAATCCCCACAAACAAAAGATTGACCCACAAAGGAGAGGCACTTGTCATGCTTGCAAGCTCATTGATCACAGGCTGACCCGACAGAACACTGATGATCAGATTGACGATGCTTCCGATCAAATTGCCCGCATATGTCAAGGCAAAGCAGATTGCCAAAAGTCCGAGCCATACGGGAAACGCCATCGGTTTTTCCTTTGGAGTGTCGCTTTCGCACAACCGAAAGATCATGAGAGAGATCGGCATTGCAACCAAGTACATAGGCAGCATCGAAAGCACCCACGGGTACCAATCCGCGCCTGCCACGGCAGGGATCGTCATACGAATGATGCTATCCGCAGTGCTTTGCAGAATCGCGGAGAACAAGAAGATGAACGCCACGGCAAGCATCGGGTATGCAAATTGCCACCGCGCGCGATGCAAACGGAGCATTTGTTGCTCCCGCTCCTCCTGTGACGGTTGCTGATGTTCACGGTCGATTGGATTTTGATCCATAAAAACTCCTTTTTCGATAAATCAAGGGAGCGCCAAGCGTGTCGCTCCCTTGGGGGTCTTGAAATTATAAAATCTATGATACAAGCAGAGCGTAGACCAAAGGTGTGCAATTTGTTAGTTTGCACAAATTCGTTTATGCCGCTTTTTTCTTTGACACCGCAGGCGCAAAGAAAAAAGCTTGGCAAAAAAGAAACGCCGCATAAGGTATTTCGCCCGTTGCGACGGGCGAGGAGGGCTTTGCCCCTCCACCCCACAAACTTTTGAAAAAGTTTGATCAAAACTTTCCCCAAACTGACGAAAGCCGGTGATTTTGTCTACAGTCTGTTCGCGCTCTGCGGAGAGCAAACAAGGCTCTGCCTTTGGAAACCACAAACTTTTCCAACGTTTTTTGCAAACATGGTGCGTAAGGTTATTTCACCTTATATTTGACAAATTCCGAGAAGTCACCTGCGCTTTGCAGCATCTTGCCAAGCCCCATGCAAACCGCCTCCATCGGGCGCTTTGCAGTGATGACACGGATGCCCGTGCGCTCACTGATGGCACTATCGATTCCCGGCAACATCGCGCCCCCGCCGACCAAAACGATTCCAAAGTCGAAAATGTCCGCCGACAGTTCGGGCGGCGTCTCCTCCAAGGTCATCTTGACCATCGAAATGATCTCGAACAGCGGCTCACGGATCGCCTCTCTCACTTCGTCGGTCGTCACCTCGATCGTAACGGCAAGCCCCGTACGCAAGTCGCGCCCGCAGACCTCCATCGAGCCTCGGTCAATACCCGGAATGGCAGTACCGATCCGTTTTTTCAGCACCTCCGCCGTCATGTCTCCAATGAGAATGTTGCGGGTCTGCTTGAGGTAGTTGACGATGGCAAGATCCAGCTCATTCCCCGCGACACGCAAGGAATTGGACTGCACCACGCCGCCAAGGCTGATGACAGCCGTTTCAGACACACCGCCGCCAAGGTCCACGATCATGGCTCCCCGCGCCTTGGAGATCTGAATCCCCGCGCCAACCGCCGCCGCGATAGGCTCGTCGATCAGTCCCACATTTTTTGCGCCCGCTTCAAAGGTGGCATCCTCCACCGCTCTCTGCTCTACCCCCGTCACTCCGTACGGAATGCAGACCAACGCCACGGGTCGGCTGAACAGTGAGGTCATGTCCATGCGTTCAAAAAAATCGTGCAGCATCAGGGACGTGGTCTTGAGATCCGTGATCACGCCGTCCTTTAAAGGTCTGAGCGCCAGAATGTTGCCCGGTGTTTTCCCCACCATGCGTTTTGCGGTTGTTCCGGACGCGATGACCTCCTGCGTCAGTCGGTCGATGGCAACCACCGAGGGCGCGCGCAGAACGATTCCCTTGTCCTTGAGATAGATCATGGTATTGGATGTTCCCAGATCAATACCAATCTGCTTTGCCACGGACGCTCACCTCCTTTCCGCCGTACAAACACTATACCATCTTTATTATAGCACAACCAAAACGGCTCTGTCTATAGTTTAGAAAATATTTTCTCCGAAAATTTCAAAATACAGGCGGTACATCCGATGTACGGGAAGACCGACGACGTTAAAATAGTCTCCCTTGATGCCCTTGATGTACGCGGATGCAAGCCCTTGAATGGCATACGCGCCCGCTTTGTCGTAGGGCTTTGCCGCATCCACGTAGTGGCAGACCGTTTCCTCGTCCATCTCGTCAAACTCCACCTCGGTGACCTCATGCGAGGTATAAGAAACGCCGCCGACACACAGGGAAATGCCGCTGACCACCTCGTGCGCACGTCCCGAATACATGCGAAGCATCCGACGCGCATCCTCTTCATCGTGGGGTTTGCCGAGGATCTCACCGTCAATGGCAACCACGGTATCCGAGGAAATGATTACGGTGTCGGAAAGATCGCGCCCCATCGCGGTCAATTTTTCGTATACCGCGCGTCCCTTGCGCTCGGACAACAGCTCGACCAAGCGGTGGGGATCTTTTTCGTCGCTGTTTTCATCCGTATCCGCAACCACGACCTCAAAGGAAAGTCCAAGAGTCTCCAAGATCTCCTTGCGGCGCGGTGATTGAGATGCTAAAATATAATGTTTCATGATATTGCTCCTTTTGTTTTTACATGTGAAGCCACCGTCGGGGACGGTGGCTTTAGGGAATGTAGACCAAAGCGTACAATTTGTTTATTTGCACAAATTCGCTTATGCCGCTTTTTCTTTTGACCAAAAAGGCGCAAAAGAAAAAGCTTGGCAAAAAGAAAAGCGCCGTAAAAAAGAGAATTTCGCGCTCTGCGGAGCGCGACAAGGGCTACTCGCCCTTGACCCCGCAAACTTTTGAAAAAGTTTGATCAAAACTTTCGTCAAACTGACGAAACTCGTTTGTTTTGTCTACAGTCCGAAGCCACCGTCTGGGACGGTGGCTTCATCTGCTTATTTCTTCATCGAAATGGCTTTCTTTGCACTCTCTGCGATTGCCGCGGGAGTCAAGCCGTATGCCTCAAGCAACGCGGGAACCGTACCCGAATGTCCGTAGGTGTCCTTCATTCCGACGCGGATCACGGGAACGGGAACGCTCTCGCAGATCGCCTCGGTAACCGCCGCACCAAGTCCTCCGATGATATTATGCTCCTCCGCGGTAACGATCGCGCCCGTCTCCTCCGCAGCTTTTGCAAGGATCTCACGGTCGATGGGCTTGATGGTGTGGATATTGATCACACGTGCGCTGATTCCCTCTGCCGCAAGCAATTCACGCGCTTCCAACGCAAGAGAAACCATCAGTCCCGTTGCGACAATGGTCACATCCGTGCCGTCCGCAAGACATACACCCTTCCCAAGCTCAAACTTGTAGTCGGGGTGATCGTTGATCACGGGAACGGCGTATCTGCCAAAGCGAAGATAGAAGGGACCTTTTGTGGCAAGCGCCGCCTCAACCGCCGCGCGTGCCTCAACTGCGTCCGATGGGTTGACGATGGTCATCCCGGGAATGGTGCGCATCAGGGCGATATCCTCGTTGCACTGGTGTGTCGCGCCGTCCTCGCCCACAGTAATGCCCGCGTGCGTCGCGCCGATTTTAACATTGAGGTGGGGGTAACCGATGGAGTTACGCACCTGCTCAAAGGCTCTGCCCGCCGCGAACATCGCAAAGCTGGATGCAAACACGGTTTTCCCCGTGGTCGCGATTCCCGCCGCAACGCTCATCATGTTTCCTTCCGCGATACCGCAGTCAAAAAAACGTTCGGGATATGCCTTTTTGAATTTTACGGTCTTGGTCGCCTCCGCAAGGTCCGCGTCCAGTACCACGAAATCGTATTTTTCAGCCAGCTCGCAAAGAGCGGCGCCGTATGCTTCTCTGGTAGCCAATTTTTCTGCCATGATCTTCTCCTCCTTACGCCTTCAGCTCCGCAATCGCCACGGCGTATTGCTCGTCATTGGGAGCGGCACCGTGCCAATTGACCTTGTTTTCCATAAAGGAAACGCCCTTGCCCTTCACCGTTTTGGCAATGATCGCGGTGGGCTTACCCTTGACGGTCTTTGCCTCATTGAACGCCGCCTCGATGGCGTCGAAATCGTGACCGTCGATGGAAATGACGTGGAAGCCGAACGCCTCCAGCTTTTTATCGTGAGGGGTGGGATTCATGACCTCGGTGACGGCTCCGTCGATCTGGAGTCCGTTCCAGTCAAAGATCGCGCAGAAGTTGTCCAGCTTATAGTGTGCGGCAAACATGCACGCCTCCCAAACCTGTCCTTCTTCACTTTCACCGTCACCCACGGCGGTGTACACGCGGTAATTTTTGCCGTCGATCTTGCCCGCGAGCGCCATACCTGCCGCCGAGCTGATACCAAGACCCAAAGAGCCTGCCGACATATCCACGCCGGGGGTCAGAGTCATATCGGGATGTCCCTGCAGGCGGGAACCGATCTTACGTAACGTAGTCAATTCCTCCACGGGAAAATAGCCGCGATTTGCGAGAGTGGCGTAAAGCGCGGGCGCGCAATGTCCCTTGGAAAGCACAAAACGGTCGCGGTTGGGGTCACCGGGATTTGCGGGATCAATATTCATTTCTTCAAAATAGAGGTACGTCAGCACGTCCGTGATCGAAAGCGATCCGCCGGGATGTCCCGACTTTGCCGCGTGCGTTCCCTCAATGATGCCAATGCGAATCTGCTTGGCGATCTCCTCAAGCCTTGACTTTTTTTGCTGTTCCATGGTATCCTCCGATCGGGTTGTATTTCACTTCACCCTTTATTATAGCCCAAAATGGCGTTTTTGTCAATACAGTCGCCCAAAATGCCTTGCTCAAGCGGCAAAAATCTCACTCAGCTCTTCTGAAGAAGCGCCTTACAAAGCTGCTCTCCCGACGCCGAATACGCAAGCATGCTCCTTGAGCGACGTAACAGCTCTGACAGGATCGCGTCTCTGTCGGCATCCCTTGCCTCAAGGCTTTGATGATGCGCCTCCAATACAAGCTCACCGCCGTAGCCGATCTCATTCAAAAGATCCAGAAACGATCTCCAATCAATCGTTCCGTCCCCCGGCAAGAGATGCTCATCCCGTCCGCCTTCGCCGCAATTATCATGAATATGCAAAGAAAGCGGCACGACCGACACCTTCCGCAAAACCGAGATGGGGATTTTGTGGCAATTTGCGTGGCCCGTATCAAAGCACCAACCAAAATTAGGGTGACCGACCTCCTTGACCGTATCCGCAATGATCCTAGGGTCAATCGACGCGCCCCACAAAAGGTTTTCGCTCAAAATCGTCACACCGTGCCGCTGCGCTTTTGGAAGCAGCTCGCGAATCGCTTCCGCGTTGACACGGATAAAGGTCTCGCGATCGGTAATGTTTTCCCCGTCGATGCGAAAAACGGGATGGATCACCAGATAGCGGATGCCGAGAATTCCACATAGCTCCATACACCATCCAAGGCGTCTGTCAAGTACCGAAGCCACCCCGGGGGCATGCGAATGGGTATACCGTACGCCAAGGCGGTCTGCCTCCCGACGCAATTCCCTTGCCCACTCCGCTCTCTCTTCGCTCATAAAAGGATGTCCCGCGTACGAGCAGTAGTCAAACGCCATATCCAACACGGTATATCCGATGCGGCAAAGCCGTTTCAGCGCCTCTTGTGAAGGATACTCCTTCGGGAACACGCTGGTTGTCGTAACAATATTCATATTCAAACCTCCCACATCGGTGTCCGCGCGGGCAGAGCCTGTCACGTATCTGTAAAAAGCAATTTATTGTACCATATTTCCAAGGATTTGTCAATATAGCGTTGCCTCAGCTCAAGGGAAGCGGCAATAAACTTTTGCACCGCGTACCATAGATTTCACAAAATCCGCCTTGACTTTTGCAGGGTTCTATGTTAGTATATTATTTAGATTTATTTGATTGGCAAAGGAGAACGGAAATGGAGCAAAAGCGCTTTTCCAAAAACGACGCGGGTTTTATCTGCGCGCATTGCGGACGGGAGGTCGAGCCTTTGGGCTACACCTCGCGCAACCATTGTCCGTTTTGTCTCTGGTCGCTCCACGTGGACGTCAACCCCGGAGACCGCGCCAACACCTGCGGCGGCGGAATGGAACCGATCCGTGTGGAGCCCGACCCCAAAAAGGGATACGTCATCATCCACCGCTGCACCAAGTGCGGCGAGATCCACCGCAACCGCGCGGCACACGAGGCAAAGGTCCAGCCCGATAGCATCAAGCTTTTGATCAAGCTGACGGCGGGACAGCCCTGAGAAAAACGCACCGTGTTCGCACAAACTCCGCAGTAAAAATTTTGGTCAAGCTTTTTTTAGCTTGCGGTTTCCAAAGGAGGAGTCTTGGTCGCCCCTCGCAAGGGGCGAAACTCTTTTAACGGCGCTTCTCTTTTTGATGGCTTTTTCTTTTGCGCTCCAACCGCCAATAGAAAGGCGGCTAAAGATTTTTTCAAGACAAAAAGCAGAAACGCCCCAGAGCAACAGATTTTAGCAACTGCAAATTTTACAACCCACTTTTCTCTTTGACACCGCAGGCGCAAAGAGAAAAGTTCGCAAAAGAGAAACGCCAAAGGAGAGGTTTCGCTGTCTGCGGACAGCGAGAAGGGCTACGCGCCCTCCACTGCGCCGCCTTTTGAAAAAGGCGGGCGAAAACTTTTTCCGCAGGGTTCGTGCGAACATGGCGCGAAGCCGTGTGGAGAGGTTCGCATATCCAAAAATGATTTTTACTCAAAAAAGGAGATTTGTTATGATCTACATGTTTTTAGCAAACGGATTTGAAGAAGTTGAGGCGCTCTGCCCCCTGGATCTGTTGCGCCGCGCGGGCTGTGCCGTCACCACCGTTGGCGTGGGCGGCGACATGATCCTCGGTGCGCACGGCATCGCCGTTCAGGCGGATATTCCCGATACCATGTTCCGCGATTCCCGTCCCGAAATGATCATCCTCCCCGGCGGCATGCCCGGCACGCGCCACCTTGATGAGTCCAAGACCGTTGACGCGGCTCTGCGTGTTGCCGCTTCGTCGGATGCCTACCTCGCCGCCATCTGCGCCGCTCCCATGGTACTTGGCAAGCGCGGCTACCTTAAAGGCAAGCACGCCGTCTGCTTCCCCGGCTTTGAGGAATTTCTTACGGGCGCGATCCTTCCCCAAAACGGTGAGCGTGTCGTCACCGACGGTAAAACGATCACCGCCGCCGGTATGGGTGTCGCCTTGGAATTCGGTCTTGCGCTCGTCCGCGCCTTAAAGGGTGATGAGGTTGCCGAAACGCTCCGCTCCGCCGTTCTTGCCGACTGATGGAAGAGATCAGCAAAGCCGAATTGCGCCGCATCCTCAAGGAGCGCCGCGCCGCCATCGATCCTGCCGACAAAAAAGAGCTTGACCGCGCGATCGTGGAACAAATCGCCGCGTCCGAGGTCTTTGCGTCCGCTTCGATGCTTCTTCTCTACGTACCGATCGGAAGCGAGATCAATCTCCTGCCTCTTGTGCGCATCGCACGACAAAAGGGACTCCCTATTGCGTTTCCGCGCACCGATCCCGACACGAACACCATGCAATTTTATTTTCTCGTTGAGGATGCGCGTTTGAGCGAGGGAGCTTACGGAATTCCCGAGCCTCCTACCAACGCGCCGCTTTGTACCCCGGACGGACAAGCGCTCTGCATCCTTCCGGGACTTTCCTTTGACCTCTTGGGCAATCGCCTCGGCTACGGAAAAGGCTACTACGACCGCTATTTGGTCGGTTTTCCGGGTGTGACCCTGGGTGCCGTTTATTCGCACATGGTGCTAAAAAGTGTTCCCACCGACGCGCACGATATTCCCGCGCACCTTTTGGTGACCGAAAAGGGAATGTGCGAAACCGCCGACGCGCTTCCCACTCCAAAAGAGCCGATCCTTTCGGCGGAAGAACCCGTCCGGTCAGAGTCCGACGCGGAAGAGATCAAACAATCCGAAGAAGCCCCCGTTTCTCCTCCGCTTGCGACGCTCCGCACCGCGTGGAAAACGCTTCACACCTTTTTCAATGCGGAATCCTCGGACGGCGTCAAGCCCCTGCACGCGCCGCTTGCACTGGTGCTTGCCACCTTTGTGCTGTTGCTTCTCTCGCGATTGATCGACGCGTATCTTTTAAACCGAAGCAACGAGTATCTCGGTGTGATTCTTCTTCAGCTTCTCATCTTCGTCATCCCGGCCGTGCTCTATTGCAAGCTTCGAGGTGCACGCTTTACCGATCGCATCCGAATGAAGCTCCCGCGTCCGAGTCATATCTTTTTCCTGCTTTGCACTCTTGCCGTCATGATCAGCGCCGGCCTGCTTTGCTCCATTCTTACGGGCGGCATCTCCTCGCTGGTCGGCAATTTTACTCTTTACGGCACCTTTATGGCGCACACGGGAACACCGCTTGACATTCTTTATTCAATACTTTCCTACGCCGTTCTTCCCGCCTTTGGCGAGGAGCTGGTCTATCGCTCTCTCCTTTGCGCGGAGTACGAAAAATACGGCACCGGAGTGTCTGTTACGGTCAGCGCGCTCTTTTTTGCGATGCTGCATTTTTCCTTCCCGCATTTTCTGACCTATTTGGTGCTGGGAGTGATTCTTGCGCTTTCCATGTACGTCACGCGTTCTTTTTTCGCCCCCGTTTTGCTCCATCTTTGCTACAACCTCTTTTGCCTGTTCGGTCAGCCCTATCTCTCCGCCTTTTACGTGCATGCGGGAAGCAATGAGATCTTCATCTTTTGCCTGATCGTTCTTCTCCTTCTCTTCTCCGCTTTTGGAGTGGGTGAGGCACGAAAGATCTATCACCTCTACGCGATCAAAAACACCGACTCCTCTTATACGGTATCGGTTCCCATCGGGCGTTATCCCGCGCACCTCGGGCGCGCGCTTTTCTCTCCCGTCACACTTTTTGTGATCGCCCTTTTTCTGACCGAAGCCATTCGAAACCTACTTTGAAAGGATGCCTATGCAAACCATCGAACAACGCTATCTCGCCGTCAAACGCAAGCTGTTTGATAAGGCTTACAACACTCTGAACGATCGACAGCGCGAAGCGGTCTTTACGGTCAACAACCCTCTGCTCGTATTGGCGGGCGCGGGGAGCGGAAAGACGACCGTACTGGTTCGCCGCATCGCGTTTATCATCCGCTACGGCAACGCTTATTTCAGCAATTACGTTCCTTACGGTGTGGATGAGGCGCGTGTCAAGGAGCTGGAAAGCGCTCTGGTGCTTCAGCCCGAGGCAATCGAAGCGCACATTCTCTCGCAATTCTCCAACCACGCATGCGAGCCATACCGCATCCTTGCCATTACTTTTACCAACAAAGCGGCAAACGAGATCAAAGAGCGTATCGCGCGGATGTTTCCAGATGACGCAGGCACCGCCGCCGACATTATGACGGGCACCTTTCACTCGGTCTGTGTGCGTATTTTACGCCGTCACGGGGAGCTGATGGGCTACCGTCAGGGCTTTACCATCTACGACGCGGATGATACCAAAAAGGCGATGATCGCCGCGATGAAGCGTTGCAACATCGACGAAAAGCTGCTTCCCGTCAAGGGCGTCATCAACGCCATCAGCCGTGCCAAGGACAAAATGCTCTCGCCCGATGCCTTTTTGATGGAAGCCGGGCAGGATTACCGCCAAAAGCAGATCGCACGGATCTACGAGGTCTATCAGCAGCTCCTGCGCGAGTCCAACGCCTTGGATTTTGACGATCTCATCATGCAAACCGTTCTGCTCCTTGAAAAGCACCCCGAGGTCTGTCAAAGCTACCGCGACCGCTTCCGCTACGTTTGTGTGGACGAGTTTCAGGACACGAACATCGCGCAATTGCGTCTCACGGTACTCCTGACCAACCCCATCCACAAAAATCTGATGGTGGTGGGAGACGACGACCAAAGCATCTACCGCTTCCGCGGCGCGACCATTGAAAACATTCTGACCTTTGACAAGACCTTCCCCGACGCGAAGGTCATCAAATTGGAGCAAAACTACCGCTCCACGCAAAATATCCTCGACGCGGCAAACGCCGTGATCGCACACAATTCGGGAAGAAAGGGCAAGACCCTTTGGACCGCGCGCGGTGAAGGCGCGAAGATTCGGCTCAAGCTTTGCGACGATCAGAACGCCGAAGCACGCTACATCATCGACACCGTTTCCGGGACCGTTGCCAAAAAAGAGGCGACCTACCGCGATTTTGCCATATTATACCGCACCAACGCGCAATCCAACAGCATCGAAAAAGCCTTTGCGCGTGCGGCGATCCCCTACCGCGTCCTTGGCGGCACACGCTTTACCGATCGCAAGGAGATCCGTGACGCGGTGGCGTATCTGCAGTTGATCTCCAACCACGACGACAACACGCGGCTAAACCGCATCATCAACGTCCCTGCCCGCAAGATCGGCGCCAAAACCTTGGAAGCGGTCGCCATGATCGCAGAGGAGCAGGGGTGCAGTCAGTTCGCAATTTTAGAACGCGCACGTGAGTTCGCGGCGCTCTCCCGCGCAGCCGACACGCTGTTGCAGTTTGTCGGTCTCATTCACGATCTCACGTCTCTTTCCGACCGTGTCTCGCTCGACGTCCTCTTTGATGCTGTTTTGGATCGCTCGGGCTACCGCCAGATGCTGATCGCCGCGGGAGAAGAAGAAAAAGAACGCCTTGAAAACCTTGACGAGTTCAAGTCGGGTATTTTGGAATATATGAAGGACAACGAAGCTCCGACACTGACCGGCTTCTTGGAAGAAACCGCGCTGGTTGCCGACGTAGATCGCTACGACGAGACCGCTGACGCGGTTGTGATGATGACGATCCACAGCGCAAAGGGCTTGGAGTTCCCCATCGTGTTCCTGCCCGGCATGGAGGACGGGCTCTTCCCCGGTATGCAGACCGTCACGGCAGGTGAGAGCGACATGGAAGAAGAGCGCCGTTTGGCTTACGTTGCCATCACGCGCGCAAAAAAAGAGCTTTACATGGTACACACGCGCTCCCGTCTGCTCTACGGTCAAACGCTCTACAATCCCCTCTCGCGTTTTGCAAGCGAGATCCCCTCATCCCTTGTGGAAAAGATGGATGATACCGACGCAGGTGCCGTTCGTGTGAGCGGCTACGGAAGCTACGGGAGTTACGGCTATGGCTCTGCATCCGGCGGCTTTGGTCGCTCGGTCTACGGTGGACGCGGTGCCGAAGCGCCCGTGACGCAAAAGCGCACCTATTATTCCGAAAGCACCTCTCGCACGCCCATCACGCCCACCCGTCCCACGACCTCGGCGGAACGTCTGACCGTTGGCGGTACGTCCGCTCCCAAAAAGCAGACCGCTCGCCCGACTTTCGCCCCGGGGGATCGTGTCCGCCACCTCAATTTCGGCGTTGGCGAGATCCTCTCGGTCAAGCCCATGGGCGCTGACGTCCTCTACGAAATTATGTTCGAAACCGTCGGCACCAAAAAGCTGATGGCGACCTATGCAAGATTGACGAAAGCTTGATCGTAAGTTTTGCGGGGAAACTTTGAAAAGAGCTTTTTTATGGGGGAAACTTCTTGTAAGAAGTTTCCCCCATACCCCTTTCAAGAACTTTCACCACCTTTTTATATGCACCCTCAAAAGGAATTGTTTACATAGCAATTCCTTTTTTCATGCTCTGCGTTTTGGTGAAAGCCTTTATGCAGTACAAACTCTACTGAATTTCAAGCTTTAGAGCGCAGACGGTAGAATAGCTCCCGCCAGCGTTTTGTGGACAAGGATTGCCAAGGCAATCCGACCCAAAACGCTCACGAAAGTTAGTTTGGGGCGGGGGATTTCGGGGAGAACCTGAGAGGGCGCTAATAAAAACGCTTACGAAAGGTAGTTTGACGATAAAAAAGCGGAATTTGCGCCTCTGTATTGGCAATGTGTCACCCGTTTATAGCAACTCACAATCATTTCATTCCCTCATTCCTCCCCTCTTATTTAGGGTTTTCTTGCCTCTTTTTTCCCAAAAAACACGTTTACCATATTTACTTCCAAACGGCAATTTGGTATAATGAAATCAAGAACACGACCACCGATCATCAAGAAAGGAGACGCGACGATGTTTCAACCAAGTCAAAAAACGCTTGCCCTCTTGGAGGACATCGAGCGAAGAATCGACCCCGAAGGCGAGGAGGACTTTCAAAATCAATGGCGCGACTTTTTGTACGGACGATTTGACGGTGAGATCTTTACCCCCACGCGCAAGCGTTTATCC
>JAZQXI010000007.1:0-21737 GCA_045632805.1 Eubacteriales bacterium
TGTTAAGACGTCTCTGCCGCCGTTCTGCCTGTTGTGAAAGTTTTGCGGGGAGAGAGGTTTGGAGAGAGGGGGCTTTTCCAAAAGCCCCCCTCTCTCCAAGGTCTTTCCCGTATATCGTTACCCCTCGTTCAACGCCGCACCGATGACGGTGCCGAACTGTGCGTTTTCGGGGATGATGAAACGAACGCCAAAATCGTCGCCAAGGCTTTCAAATACGTGGCGGATAGGCGCGATGTTGGTCAGATTTCCGATCAGTACAATGTCGGCAAGTCCATGTGCGCGTGCCGCGAAAATCGATAGCATGGCGATGGTTTCGGCTACCATGTTGGCAATTCCGAGCGCCAAATCCGATGGCGTTGCCATATCCGAGACCTTGCCAAAGTTTGCCGCAGTCAGATTTTCATTGATGCCGTGATAGTTGCGCTTGCGGGAGATATCCTTGATGCGCAGGTCGATATTGTCCAGATTTCCGTCGGCGCAAAGCTGTTCGATATGCTCCACGCTGTCCACTCCCAAGAGCTTGCGAGAAAGCCCCACCAAGGTGCCACCGCCGACGCCCGTGCCGCCAAGGTACTTGATCTCATATTTGTCACCGCACTTTTTGGCATGGTTGAGGGCAGTACCGGTTCCCATGCTGACCACGATCGCTTCTGCAAGACCCGAGAGATAGAGTCCGCCGATGCCGCTGCCCGAAAACTCGGGAACGGAGATGCAGGGAAGATTATAAATGCCGTCCTTGATGACCGAGGATCCCGCGCCCGTCATCAGAATTTTTTCAATATCCGAAAGATTCAAGCCGTTTTCGGCTGTGAATTTACCAAATGCGCCGTAGATGGAGGTCATGGGGTCGGTGGCGCGCACGAATTGCGGAGCGATCAGCTCTTTTTCGCCGAGCGCGTTTTTGCGGAAGCCGACGATCTTTGTGGTGGTTCCGCCAACGTCGATCCCGATTACGGTTCTGTTCATAGTGTCACTTCGCAGGCAAACGGATGCTTGCCGAACTCCTTTCCAAACTTTTCTTAAAATTATTATAGCATTTACTTGTAAAAAAAGCAAGATTATGTTATAATATTTTTTGAAAGTTTTTATATTTGGAAGAAGGGAGGCGACCGAAATGGCGTTTGACGCGGGAATGCTTGCGTGTGTGATTGCCGAGGTGCGCGAAAAAGCGCTGGGTGCGAGGATCGAAAAGGTCTTTCAGCCCGAGCGCGACGAGATCGTTTTGCAGATGCGCAGTCTTGAAGGCGGAAAGAGACTTTTGATCAACGCCGGCTCGAACAATCCGCGCTTTGGATTTACGACAGAGCAAAAAGAAAACCCCATGACGCCTCCGATGCTTTGTATGCTTCTGCGTAAGCATCTGCAGGGGGCTAAGCTCTCGGACGTGCGGCAGGAGGGCTTTGAGCGTGTGGTCACGTTGGAGTTTGAGACACGTGACGAGATGGGCTTTGAATGCCGTCGTTACCTCATTGCCGAGATCATGGGCAAATACAGCAACCTGATCTTTGCAAATGAGGAGAAAAAGATCGTTTCCGCCCTGCATGTCGTTGATTTTTCGACCTCCGGGCTTCGCCAGGTGCTTCCGGGAATGAAATATGAGCTTCCGCCCAAGCAGGATAAAACCCAACCGTTTGATCTCTCATACGAGCAGTTTTTGTCTATGATGCAAATGGGCGGCGTTGACCGTCCTGCGGATAAATGGATCACGTCCGCGTTCCTTGGTATCTCTGCGGCGGTTGCGCGCGAGATCGCGTATCGCGGAACGGGTAAAACCGACACATGCCTTGGCGTTTGCCGTCCGGAACGGCTGTATCATGCGTTTTGCGAGATCACCGAAATGATCCGTGCGGTACGTTTTACGCCCTGCATGATCCTGCAAAACGGCAAGCCCTGCGAATATGCGTTTTGCGAATTGACGCATTACGGATCGGACTTTGAAATGCGCCGATATGAGAGCGCAGGATTGCTTTTGGACGAGTTTTTTCACACACGTGACCGAGAAAACCACATTCGCCAACGCGCAGCCGACGTGTTGCGTATTTTGACCAATGCTGATGCGCGTATCCGAAAAAAACTGGAGCTGCAGCGTGGTGAGCTTGCCGATTGTGAAAAAGGTGAGGAATATAAAAAGTGCGCCGATCTGATCACGGCGAATCTTTATCAGCTTTCGCGCGGTATGACGCATGCTACACTGACCGACTATGAGGATTGGCGCGAGGATGGAAGCTACGGAACGCGCGAGATTACTTTGGACGGGCGCCTGTCGCCGTCCGCAAACGCACAGGTCTATTACAAAAAGTATAACAAGACAAAGAGTGCCAAGGTGGAGCTTTCCCGACAGATCGAGCTGGGAGAGACCGAGCTTCACTATATCGATACCGTCTTTGATGCGCTCTCCCACGCCGAAACGGCGGCAGATCTTGCAGAGATTCGGGATGAGCTTTACCGTTCGGGATATGCTTCCCGTATGAAGAATCACACGCTTTCCAAAAAGCAATCAACCCCCACGGTGGCGGAATTCCGCACGTCGGGCGGATATCGCGTGCTTTGCGGAAAGAACAACGTGCAAAACGAATACATCACCCACAAGCTGGCAAGCAAGAGCGACTATTGGTTCCACGTCAAAAATCTGCCCGGCTCGCATGCGGTGATGCTGTGCAACGGGGAAGAGCCCGATGCCGAGAACTTTACCGAGGCTGCGGAGATCGCGGCGTGCTTTTCCAAGGGGGCTGACGGGCAGAACGTCGAGGTGGACTATACCTTCGTGAGAAACGTCAAAAAGCCCGCGGGAGGAAAGCCGGGGCTGGTGATCTATCACACCAACTGGTCCTGCATCGTCACGCCAAACGAAGAACGTGTCAAGGCGATGCGTGTAAAATAAACGAAAGGGCGAAATGGAATCGAAGAATGACGTACGATATCATTGTTGTAGGCGGCGGTCCTGCCGGCATGACGGCGGCGCTTTACGGCGCACGTGCGGGCAAAAGCGTGCTCCTCTTTGAAGGAGAATCGTTGGGCGGGCAGATTTTGCAATCGCAAAGAATCGAAAATTATCCCGCGCTCCCCGAAACCGACGGATATACCTTTGCGGAAAACCTCAAGTCCCAGATCGTTGCGGCAGGTGTTTGCATCGAATCTTTGCGCGCACAAGGGTTGCGCAAGGCCGAAAACGGTTATTGTATTCCCACGGCAAAAGGAGATTTTTTCGCGCGTTCCGTGGTCCTTGCAACGGGACTTAAGCATAAGCGATTGCACGTTAGCGGTGAGGATGCGCTCATCGGACGCGGCATTTCCTTTTGCGCAACCTGTGACGGGATGTTCTTCCGCAAAAAGGAGGTCGCTGTGGTTGGAGGCGGTAATACCGCCGTTCAGGATGCTTTGGTACTTTCGGAGTATTGCGCACGCGTCTATCTGATCCACCGAAGAAATGAATTGCGCGCCGAACGTGCTTTGGCGGAGCGGATGCAGAAAAAAGAAAATATCGTCTTTGTTGGCGAAACGGTGATCGAGGAGATCGTCGGAACCGATCGGGTAGAGCGATTGAAACTGAAAAACGTTGCAACCGGGGAGACCTCGACGCTTGCTGTGTCGGGGCTTTTTGAAGCGATTGGATATCAGCCGCAAAATGAAATTTTCCGCGATACGGTTGATTTGGATGCCGACGGTTATTTTGTGACGGACGAGCGCTGTGCCACATCTTTGCGCGGTGTGTTCGCGGCGGGGGACGGTTGCCAAAAGGATGTGCGCCAATTGACCACCGCAACCGCAGACGGTACGGTTGCCGCGCTGTCTGCTGTGGCGTATTTGGAGGCTTAAAACGCATTACGTGTTGTAAAAACGAGAGAAAGGAAGCTGTATTTGTGAAAATTTTGATCGCAGGATGCGGAGACGTGGGAGAAACGCTGGTGCATATGCTCAGCGGAGAAGGGTACGATTTGACTCTGGTGGATTCCGATCCGCACGTTTTGGAAACGGGAATTGAGCGATACGACATTATGGCGGTGCAGGGGAATTGTGCCTCTATGGAAACTTTGCGCCGTGCGGGTGTCAAAAAGGCGAAGGTGCTGATTGCTTGTACGGGAAGTGACGAATTGAATCTGCTTTGCTGTATGACCGCACATAGCCTCAACCCGCAAATCCATACCATTGCCCGTATCCGTGACCCCGAATATTTGGAGCAGGTCTATGAATTACGGGATGCGTTTGGCATTTCCATGACCTTTAATCCCGAGCAGGATGCCGCGAACGAAATCGAGCGTCTTTTAAAGTATCCCGGATTTTTGACACGGGAATCGTTGATGGGCGGACGTGTAGAGCTTGCGGAGCTTAAAATTGATGCGGACAGCAAGCTTTGCGGAGTTCCTCTTCGCTTGTTAGATAGCATTATTCGCTGCCGTGTGCTGGTGTGCGTGGTTTTGCGAGATGGAAAATCCGTGATTCCCGACGGTCAGTTCGAGCTGCAGGCGGGAGACCGCATTTTCGTAACCGCCCCTCAGGATGAGCTTTCCATGATGCTCAAGAGCCTTGGAATTGTGACGCACCGTGTGCGCAAGGTGATGATCGCGGGCGGCGGAACGATGTCCTATTATCTTGCAAAACGGCTCAAAAACAGCCGTTCGATCGAGGTTCAGATTATCGAACAGGATGCAGAGCGTTGCCGTGAGCTTTCCGAGTTGCTTCCGCGTGCGACCGTCATTCAAGGGGATGCCAACAATCAGATGTTTTTGGAAAGCGAGGGGCTTGCCGACACCGACGCGTTGGTATGTCTGACCGAGCTGGATTCCTTGAATATCATCCTGTCTCTGTATGGCAAAAGCCGAGGCGTGCCGCAGATTATTTCCAAGCTTGCGCAATCGGATTCCTCGGCGTTTATCAATTCCTTGCCGATGGGAAGTGTTATTTCTCCCGGAAAGTTCTGCTGTAACACCATCGTTCGTTATGTGCGTGCGATGCGAAATCAGGATGGCGCGGCATTGGCGATCCACAACATTGCCGACGGACAGGCGGAGGCGATTGAGTTTGAGGTCGATCCCGACACATTCCATTGCGGTATGCCTTTGCGACAGATCAAGCTTCGTCCCAATATTCGTTTGGCTTGTATCATGCACGGCAACGAGGTCATCATTCCCAACGGCGACTCGTCGTTTGAGGAAGGGGACAGCGTGGTCGTGGTGGTCAACGGTGACTCGGTGATTCTGTCTCTCAATGATATTTTCGCATGATCCTTGGGAAAGGGGCAAAACATTATGAATTACAAAATGATATGCCGCTTTTTTTCGCTGATCTGTCTTGCGGAAACGGTATTTTTGATTCCGCCTCTCGCCATCAGTATTTATGACGGAAGCACGGGGGCAATCTACGGCTTTGCGATCACGGCGTGCATTTCACTGGTGTTGTATATCATCTTCAAATACATCTCGCGCGCAACCGTTGGTGTGCTTTACGCAAAGGAAGGCTTTGTTTGTGTTGCGTCAAGCTGGATTTTGATGAGTGTGATCGGTGCTTTACCGTTTGTGATCTCAGGCGAGATCCCCAATTTTGTGGATGCATTGTTTGAGATCGTTTCCGGTTTTACTACTACCGGTTCCTCGATTGTGCGGGACGTGGAGGCGCTTTCGCGCGGAATCCTCTATTGGCGTAGCTTCAGCCATTGGGTTGGAGGTATGGGTGTTCTGGTCTTTCTTTTGATGCTGGTGCCGGGGGGGAAAAACGAGGGCTTTACCATGCACCTTTTCCGTGCGGAAAGCCCGGGACCCGAGGTTGGTAAGCTGGTACCCAAAATGCGGCAAACGGCAACGGTTCTTTATTCGACCTATATTATTCTGACATTACTGAATTTTGTATTCCTTGTGTGCGGTGACATGAACGTCTTTGAGGCGGTATGCACGGCATTTGGAACAGCGGGAACAGGCGGCTTTGGTGTTAAAAACGATAGCATGGCAAGCTATAGCCCATATATCCAAAACGTTACGACCGTATTCATGCTACTGTTCGGCGTTAATTTTAGCTGCTATTATCTCTTGATCTTACGGCAGTTCAAGTCGGTGTTTCGTGATGAAGAATTGCGTCTTTATATCGGCATCGTGGTCTCTTCGATTGTCTTCATTACGATCAACGTATTTGCAACAGGCTTTTACAGTTCGTTTGGAGAGTCTCTTCGTCATGCTGCGTTTCAGGTCGCGAGTATCATCTCCACCGCAGGATTTTCGACGACCGACTTTGACCTGTGGCCAATGTTTTCCAAGAGTATTTTAACGGTGCTGATGGTGACAGGTGCATGCGCGGGAAGTACCTGCGGTGGTATGAAATGCGCACGCGTGTTGCTGTTATTTAAGAATTTGCGTCGTAATATCCACAATCTTTTGCATCCCCAACAGGTGCAGGTCGTACGCATCAACGGACGTGCTGTGGATGAGCGTGTGATCTCCAATACCAACGGTTATCTTGCGGCGTACGGGATCATTCTTGTCGTCAGCTTTGTGCTGGTTTCTCTGTTTGATAACGGTACGTTCGGCACGACCTTTTCTGCTGTCCTGACCTGCTTTAACAACGTAGGTCCCGGATTTGAAGTGGTTGGACCGATGGCAAATTTTGCGGATTTGAGCATTTTTTCCAAGCTGGTTCTGACCTTTGATATGCTCGCGGGACGCTTGGAAATTTTTCCGATGCTGCTTCTGTTTTCACACGGTGTGTGGAAGCGGAATTGATCGTTTTTTGCGGACGTATGTGGTTTTTAGAGCGATACGTCCGCATTTTTTGCTTTTTTTCGATAAAAGGGATTGCTTTGTCATGAGGTTTGTGATATACTAAAAAAAGAATGACTGCGAGGATGTTTCTGTTGAGATTTTGCAAACCCAATGGGAGGCGATGGTGTGACAGCGATCAGAGAACTGTTTCGACAAAAGAAACGGCATGATGTGGATATGACGAGCGGAAATATCGTTCGCCACTTATTGTATTTTGCATTTCCGTTGCTATTGGGGAACATCTTCCAACAGTTGTACAACATGGTGGACACGTGGGTCGTTGGAAATTTTGTCGGAAACACGGCATTTTCCGCAGTCGGCTCGGTGGGTCCTATTATCAATATGCTCATCGGCTTTTTCGGAGGGCTTGCCAGCGGCGCGGGAGCTGTCATCTCGCAGTATTACGGCGCAAAGCAAGAGGAACGTGTGCGCGATACGGTTCACACCACCTTGATTATGACGATGATCATGGGTGTGATATTTACGGTTCTTGGTATTGCGATCACCCCCTTGATGTTGGGATTTATGAATACTCCCGAAGAGGTTCTCCCCGATGCAAAGAGCTATTTGACCGTCTATTTCGCAGGCGTGATCGGTCTGATGCTTTACAACGTCGGAGCGGGAATTTTGCGCGCGGTTGGAGATTCCCGTCGCCCGTTCTATTTTCTCGTGGTGTCGGCGCTTCTCAATACGGTGTTGGATTTGGTGTTTGTTTTGGCGTTTGGCATGGGCGTTGAGGGCGTCGCCTTGGCGACTGTCGTCGCGCAGGGTGTTTCCGCTGTTTTGGTGATGATTACGCTGTTGCGTACCGATAGCTGTGTGCGCATCGATTGGCGGCGTTTGAAGCTTGATCTCGGTATTTTGGGAAAGATCTTCAAGGTCGGGATTCCCGCCGCTTTGCAGATGGCGGTAACAGGTTTTTCCAATGTGTTCGTGCAATCTTACATCAACGACTTCGGGGCAGACGGTATGTCCGGTTGGACCGCGTATGCAAAAATCGACCAGTTGATCCTGTTGCCCATGCAGTCGCTCGCTATGGCATCCACCACCTTTGTAGCGCAAAATCTCGGCAGCCGTCGTGAGGAGCGTGCTCGCGCGGGTGTCAGACGCGCGTTGCTGCTTTCGATCGGAACGACAGCGTTTTTGATGATCCCCGTCATGATTTTCGCCCCACATTTGGTCGCATTTTTTAACAAAGAAACGCGCGTTGTGGCATTTGGAACACTGCTTTTGCGTTGGATTTCACCTTTTTATGTGCTGTGCTGTGTCAATCAGATTCTGGCAGGCGCTTTGCGCGGTGCGGGGAACAGCCGCGCGCCGATGATCATTATGCTATCTTCCTTTGTGGCGCTTCGACAGGCGTTCCTCTACGTGATGACCGATCATATCATTCCGTGGCTGCAGACGTTTGTTGCGCTGGACGAGAACGTCCGATTGATTCTGACGGCAATGAGCTATCCTGCCGGATGGCTGACGGCATCTGTTCTGATGTTCGTGTATTACAGCCGTGCCAAGCTTGCGTCTACTCGTTTGGTAGAGCGTGAAAGCGACGTCGAACAGCTTTCGTGAAAAACTTGAATTTCAAAAGACACCGATATCAGGTCTGAAATGGCTTGATGTCGGTGTCTTTTTGCCACTTTTTTGGATAAAAAACACAGAAAAACCGAATATTTTATGCTTTCTTTTTTGAAAATGCTTGTGATTCTCTTGACTTATGAAAAGATTTGTGCTATAATATGATGTGGTATAATGTAATGTAATAATTATTTTACGCTTTATGCCTTGTATTGCAATACCCTTATCACGCGCCCACATGTGTCAATCAAGGTGGGCGATTTCTACTGAATGGGGATGGACATGCTCCCGAAATTCGATTGAAGCGGGAGAGTGTCCGAAGGAATCAAGGAAAGGCAGATTGAGGATACGGTAATGGAGAAATTCGAGAAAAAAGTTTGGCTTGCAACCCCCACCATGCACGGGGATGAAATCAAATACGTACAACAGGCATATGACACCAACTGGATGAGTACGGTTGGGGAAAACATCAATGTGATCGAACAAACGATTTCCGAAAAGGTTGGCTGCAAATATGCGGTGGCTCTGTCTTGCGGAACCTCTGCATTACATCTGGCGGTCAAGCTCGCGGGAGTCAAGCCGGGGGACAACGTGTTCTGCACGGATATGACCTTTGCGGCAACCGTCAATCCCGTGCTTTACGAAAAAGCAAATCCCATTTTTATCGACACGGAATACGATACATGGAATATGGATCCCGTAGCTCTTGAAAAGGCGTTTGAGCTTTATCCCGATACAAGAGTGATCGTTGTGGCAAATCTTTACGGTACTCCCGCAAAGCTGGATGAAATTTGTGCCATTGCCAAAAAGCACAATGCAGTTATCATCGAGGATGCCGCCGAATCGTTGGGAGCTACCTACAAGGGCAGACAAACCGGAACTTTTGGAACTTATAACGCCATCTCCTTTAACGGTAATAAGATCATTACGGGTTCTTCGGGCGGTATGCTTTTGACCGATAACCTTGATGCCGCAAACAAGGCGCGCAAGTGGTCCACGCAAAGCCGCGAGAACGCGCCGTGGTATCAGCATGAGGAAGTCGGCTACAATTACCGAATGAGCAATGTGATCGCAGGTGTCGTTCGCGGTCAGATCCCGTATCTCGAGGAACACATCGCACAAAAGAAAGCCATTTATGAGAGATACAAGGAGGGCTTTCGCGACCTGCCCGTAACGATGAATCCCTATGATGCGAACATCATGGAGCCCAACTTCTGGCTTTCCTGCCTGCTGATCGATGAGAGCGCAATGTGCAAGCAGGTCAGAAGCGACAGCGAGACTTGTTACGTCTCCGAAGCGGGAAAGAGCTGTCCGAGCGAAATTCTGGAAACGCTTGCAAGATATAACGCAGAAGGTCGTCCGATCTGGAAGCCGATGCATATGCAACCGATGTACAGAATGCATCCGTTCATTACCCGTGAGGGGAACGGACGCGCCAAAACCAACGCATATATCGCAGGGCGTGGAATCGACGTCGGCGCGGATATTTTCGCAAGAGGTCTTTGCTTGCCAAGTGACAATAAGATGACGGTCGAGGAACAAAATCGTGTCATCGAAATTGTTAAGAGCTGTTTTCAATAACGACATTTGTGAGGAATGAAGAATGTACGCAAAATTTTTTAAACGACTGATCGATTTGTTTCTGTCGGTTCTGGCTTTGATCGTTCTGTCACCGATCCTTTTGGTCCTGATGATCGTCGGTGCCATTGTGATGAAGGGAAATCCCTTTTTCAAGCAACCCAGACC
Organism: Eubacteriales bacterium; assembly: GCA_045632805.1. GTDB lineage: Bacteria > Bacillota > Clostridia > Oscillospirales > CAG-272 > UMGS1865. Next base: position 10,068 of record JAZQXI010000007.1, read on the forward strand.
GGGCAAAAAAGGGAAGGACGGAAAAGAGAAGATCTTTTATCTTCTGAAGCTGCGCACCATGAGCAATGCACGCGGTGCGGACGGCGAGCTGTTGCCCGATGACCAACGCTTGGGAAAATACGGGAAATTTATTCGCTCCACTTCGTTGGATGAGCTGCCTTCGTTGATCAATATTGCGGCGGGTCATCTTTCCATCGTGGGTCCCAGACCGCAGCTGGTGCGGGATATGACCTTCATGAGCGCCGAGCAAAGAAGACGCCATGACGTTCGCCCGGGACTTACGGGCTTGGCACAGGTCAACGGACGGAACAATATTACCTGGGAGCAAAAGTTTGAGTATGACCTGCAATACATCGATCAAGGTATTACGTTTATCGGAGATATCAAAATCATTTTCCAAACGGTCGGAAAGGTTCTGAAGCGCAGTGATACGGTCCGCGAAGGAACTGTGAGCGATATGGATTTTGGAGATTGGCTGATGAAGGAAGGAAAAGTCGATCAAAAGACTTATGACGAAAAACAGGCGGAAGCCAAAGAACTGTTGAAGGTGTGAGTATGATGAATCAATATAGCGTTTTGATGTCCCTGTATATCAAAGAGAAGCCGGACTATTTGAAGGCGGCAATTGAGAGTATGCTGAGGCAGACCGTTTTGCCGGATGAGATCGTCATCGTCAAGGACGGACCGCTTACCGAGGAGCTTGAGGCGGTGCTATCTCATTATACCGACGCATATCCTACGCTCTTCCACATTGTGCCGAGTGAAGTGAATATCGGTTTGGGCAGAGCGTTGAATCTGGGACTTGAGAATTGCAGAAACGAGCTGGTCGCGCGGATGGATACGGATGATATCGCAAAGCCCGACCGATGCGAAAAGCAGCTGAAGATGTTTGAGGAAAATGCGGAGCTTGATCTGCTTGGTTCTTCGGTGGATGAATTCTTCGATGATCCCACGCAAATCGTTTCCCGCCGCGTTGTTCCTACCACGCATGAGGAAATCTATGAGTTCGCTAAGCGTCGAAGCGCGTTCAATCATCCCACAGTAATGTATAAGAGATCCAAGGTGCTTTCTGTTGGAGGATATGGCGACTTGAGAAGAAATCAGGACGTCGATCTGTTTGGAAGAATGCTGTATGCGGGATGTATCGCGGGAAATATTGAGGAGTCGCTCCTTTGCTTCCGCTCCAATGACGCGTTGGCGAAGCGCCGCAGAAGCTGGGAGAATACCAAGAGCTACATCAATACCATCAAGAAATTCCGCAAGATGGGATACGCAAGCTTTGGGGATTATGCCATGGTTGCAATCGCACAAACCGCCATGTTTTTGATGCCGGTCAAGCTGCAGCATTGGGTGTATAAGAAATTTTTGAGAAAGTGATCGTATCATGAAAATATTATACGTTTCAAAATTGGAAGGGCATAATTGGCAAGGACCTACGCACAGTGTGCCGATGCAAATTAAGCATCAAGCGGATATTGATGATGTTCTTTGGGTGAATTTGTGTTCTTCGATTCATGAGGATTGGAAGCAGCTTCCTTATTACCGCGAAATGCGTGAAGGCTTGCAAATGAGCCTTCACGATCTTCCCGAAAACTTTCAAACGCCTGACATTGTTGTATTTGAAGGCGTATATGAGTATCCTTTCGCAAAAATCGTTACAGAGATTTGGAAACAAAAAATTCCTTATGTAATCGTTCCGCGAAGCGCTATGACTGAAGATGCGCAAAAGAAAAAGGTGTTCAAAAAGTTGATCGGCAATTTTGCTTTTTTTGGAAAATTTATTCGAAAAGCATCTGCGATCCATTATTTGACGCGTTCCGAGCAAGAAGATTCGAAAAAATGGAAAACGGATTCCTTTGTTGTCCCTAACGGAATGTTGCCGAAAAAAACGGTTAAGAATCACTTCTTTTTGGATGGCAAGCTGATTTTTAATTATGTGGGCAGAATTGAAAAATATCAAAAAGGGTTGGATTTGCTGATTTTAGCATGTTCCAAAATAGCAAAAGAATTGCGAGAGGCAGGAGCGACCATTCATTTGTACGGACCTGATCGCGAAGGTTCTTTTAAAGAATTGCTTGCCGATATTAATCAATTTGATTTGTCCGACCTTATTTTCCTGCATGAAGGTGTATTCGGTGAAGAAAAGGAACGGGTACTGTTAAGCAGTGATTTTTTTCTTATGACATCCCGATTTGAAGGGCTACCAATGGGATTGATTGAGGCGCTGGCATACGGTATTCCGGCGGCCGTTACTAAGGGAACCAACTTGGCGGATGAGATTAAAGCTGCAAATGCGGGATGGATTTCCGATAATACAGTGGACGGTATTGTTGCGATGTTGCGATCTGCTATTTCGGACAAAACTGTCTATCAAGAAAAATCTGAGAATGCCCTGTTATTATCTGAACAATATAACTGGGAGACAGTGGCGATCAATACGCATACTGAATACAATCGGTTGATGAAATAAGGAATAATAATTTTTTGATCAAAAAATATGATAAATGAGAATTGTGTTTTGGGGAAAATTTTGTACGGAGGGAGGTGCCGGCTATGACAATGAAACGTAAAGAGTTTGTGATATGGTGTGCTTTTTTGATCATTTCTCTTGCGAGCGCTGTTTACTTGGTGTTCTTTGATCATTCGTTTGATGATTATCAATCTATTGGTGCGATTCCCTTTGTATTTTTTGTGTGTACTGTTGTATTTGCCAACGTATATACGGCGTTAAGTAAAAACATTGGTGTACTGTGTTTGCACAGCGTGATGTTTGTCCGATTAGTTGTTTCCCCGGTACTTATGACGCTTTCGGGATATGATTCCATTTTCCGCGGCATTTCAACGGCGGATGTAAATTACGCTGTTACGTTGATGTGCTATGAATGTGTGCTAGTCTATCTTGTGCTTTCCTATATGACGACGCGTAGTAAGCATAAGACGTTTGACCAAGAATATACATTAAAAATCCAAAAGCCCAATTCGCTGTTCCGTATTGTTGTTTGGGTCATGTTGCTGTACTGCGTGGCGGTATGGCTTTTGATTCCTACCGTTCGCGATCTATATAAAACTGTTTTGGAGTTTGGCGAAAGTGAATTTACCTCTGCGGATTACAATCAAAACACCGAAAAGGTAGGCTCTTTGGCAAGAAGCATGCAGACTTTGTTCAAACTGTTTTTTGATATTGTCCGAATTGTAGTTCCGATGTATTTGATTATTTGGTTCAAACGCCGCGGATTTGCTCCGAAAATCGCAATTATTGCGGGTGTTTTGTTTGCATGCCTGCAATTGTTTTTCATTTCTTCTACAACTGCAAGAGCGGTTATCTGTGCGTTCTTGATTATTTATTTTATTTCTCGTTTGTATCCACAGTATTCAAAAAAAATCATGAATACGGCAATTATTTCTGCTGTTTTTGTCATTGTAGTATACTTTGCAATTCGATTTACAGTGGGAAGCCGATATGGTGACAATCCAATCGAGTATTTGAGTAAGATTATTACCGCATATTTTGGCGGTGTGGATAACGTAGCAGTTGGAAACCATATTCCTGAAGGGCATGAAGCATCCACGCTTTTTGCAAGTATTTATTCCTCTATTCCGTTCAACTCTACATTGTTTGGATTAAAAGTTGAAAATCTACAATCCATTTATAATACGGCAAACGGAAGCTACGGACAAATCCCTCCGATGATTGTCGAAGGTGCGTATTATTTTGGCGAACTGTTTGCTCCGATTATGTCTTGCATTTGTGCTGCGGCCGCATATCATTTTGGAGAAAGATATGCCCGTACGAGTAGCGCATGGCATTTGGTATCAAATCTGTTCTTGGCGATTATTTGTTCTATTTCGATCGTAATGTACAACGAAGAAATTTTGTTGGTATGGCTACTTGAATGGTTGGTACCTATGAAGATTTTGAGTAAATTAGCAGATTGGGAAAGGGGTTGACTTGGATGAAAGTTGCATATATAACGCTTCATAAAGTGCGAAATTACGGCTCCGTTTTACAGACCTATGCTACCTATAAAGTTTTGAAAAATCTCGGTCATGAGCCGACATTGATTGACTATTGTTCTCCTCGTTTTGTAGAAAAAAACCGTATCAATGATGAATTCAGACGCTTTAAATATAAGCACAAAAACAATCCGATCATCAAAGGCTTGTTTTATATGGTCATGTCTCGGTCAATCAAAAAGCAGGAAAAGTGTTTTGAAAGCTTTTTGAAGGCGGAGATGAACTCCACCAAGGCATATTGGGATATCGAAGAGTTACGTGCTGAACCGCCGATTGCAGATGTTTATTGCACCGGAAGCGATCAAGTGTGGAATTTGAAGGGAAACGGTTTTTATGAACGTCCGTTTTATTTGGATTTCGGAAATGATACAATTAGGCGCATCGCTTTTGCTGCGAGCTTTGGAAGAGCACAGCTTGATCAAGAGGAGCTTGATCAGATCGCACCGGCTTTGAGTCGTTATAACGCGATCGGTGTACGCGAGGCAAGTGGGCTTTCTATTTTGAAGGAACTGGGGATTGAGCATTGTGCAAACGTGCTGGATCCGACACTGACGCTTGATCCTGATGATTGGTTGAAGATGACATCGGACGTTTCTCCGTTTAAAGAAAAATATATTTTAATTTATGAATTTAACAAGACCAGTAATATTGGTGAATATGCAAGGGAGCTGTCACAAAAAACGGGACTTCCCATTAAGCGCGTTACGTATTGGTATCATGAGCGTCATCAAGGGGAGGAGTGCGTGGTTTTGCCAAGCGTCAGTGAGTTTTTGACGTTGATACGCCATGCGGAATATGTGATTACCAATTCTTTTCATGCTACCGTTTTTTCCACGGTTTTCAAAAGAAAATTTGCAGCGGTTTATCCCGCACACTTCAGTGTTCGCTTGGATGACTATTTGAAGCTGATGGATATGCTTGACCGACACATCGAATCTCCCGAGAAAATTTGTAATATCAAAGAATCAATCGATTATGATGCCGTTCATGCCAAGTTGGCACAGGAACGTGAGAAAACGCTGTTGTTTTTGCAAAAGGGGATAAATGGAGAATTATAAAAGATGAGTGTGGATCAGATTCAGCAAAAAACGATACGGGCTTCCAAATGGTCATCGATAACCGAAATTGCGGTCAAGCTGGTACAACCGATCTCCAATTTGATTTTGGTTCGTATATTGGCACCCGAAGCGTTTGCTGCGGTTGCTATTATTAATATGGTGGTCAGCTTTGCGGATATATTTACCGATGCCGGATTTCAAAGATATATTATTCAGCAGGATTATGAGTCCGAAGAAAAAAAGAATTTGACGGTCAACGTAGCATTTTGGACAAACTTTGGAATCTCAATTTTGCTGTGGGGAATTCTTTTTCTATGCCAACAACCGATATCCGCTTTTGTAGGAGCGCCTGATCTGGCAACCGGAATCGTGATTGCCGCATTGGCATTACCGATGACCTCGTTTTCCAGCATTCAAATGGCGCTGTTTAAGCGTGATTTCAACTTTAAAGTTCTTTTTTACACGCGTATTTTTTCGGCAATCGTACCGTTATTGATCACAATTCCACTGGCAATTGTGGGATTTGATTATTGGGCTATTATAATCGGAACCTTGTGTGGGCGCTTGTTTGATGCACTGTTTTTAACGGTATTGTCCAAATGGAAGCCGAAGTTTATTTATAGCTTTGCAGAACTGAGGCGGATGTTCAGCTTTAGTATATGGAGCTTGCTCGAATCCATTGCAGCCTGGTTGACCGTTTGGATCGGTGTCTTTATCGTAGGAATCCGTTTGTCGGATTATTACACGGGAATATATACCACGGTGATCAATACGGTCAACAGTATCATGTCGATTATCGTCAGCGCGACACACTCGGTTTTGTTGGCTTCTCTTTCGCGATTAAAAGATGATCGGGAAGAGTATATGAAAATGTTTTATGCTTTTCAACGTATAACGGCGATGTTTGTCATGCCTATCGGTATTGGAATGTTTGTGTTTCAACACCCGATAACCGATTTGTTGCTTGGAAGTAATTGGATGGAAGGCGCGCCGCTTTTGGGAATTTGGGGATTGTGCTATTCGTTCTCCATTGTATTTGGAAATCTGATTACTCCTATTTATCAATCTTTGGGAAGACCCAAGCTTTCGGTTGTAGCGCAACTCTTGCATATTGTGGTATTGGCACCTGTTTGCTATATTTTTGCGGGCGAGGATTTCGTGATTTTGTCATACGCTAGATCGCTTTCGCGCTTTGAGTTTGTTTTAGTACATTTTCTTATCATTTATTTTGTACTGAAAATGTCTCCATGGAAGATGATAAAAAATATTTTCCCCTATCTTTCGGCAGCATTGGTAATGGGAGCAGTTGGTGTGCTTTTGCAAAGCCTCTCTCCAAGCACGTGGATAAGCATTTTGTTCATTGGAATTTGCGCAGTGGTTTATTTTGGATGTTTAATGATTCCCAAGACCACGAGAAAAGAGCTGTTGAATTTTGTCAAAAAAGTATTGACGAGAGGATGATGATGTCTTGAAAAACGGATATGCATATATCGGAACCAAAGATATTACGCAGCGTTCCTCATCGGGCGGTGCATTTATGGCGATCGCCAAGACATTTTTTGAAGAGTACGGGAATGAAGGAAGAGCGTTTGGCGTGGCATTTGGAGATTCGCTGAACGTAGAATATGCCATTGCTAAAAGCTTTGAGGAGTGTCGGGCTTTTCAAGGTTCTAAGTACGTTCAAAGCGATATGATCGGAACGGTCAAGCAGGTTGTTTCATATTTGCGGGAAGGACTTGCGGTATTGTTCGTAGGAACACCGTGTGCGGTTGCCGCAGTCAAAAAATCCGCGCAGATGAACGGCTTGCTAAACGAAAAATTGTGGCTGGTGGATTTGATCTGCCACGGAACGGTGGATAAGCGCATTTGGAAGGATTATCTTGCTTGGCTTGAAAAGCGGCATCGTGCCAAGGTGGTGGAATATTCGTTTCGCTATAAGCCTGTCGCTTGGCGCGGGTACCCAGTTTATGTCAAATTTTCCAATGGAAAAGAATTGATTGACACGTATGAAGTAAGAACGTATATTCGTGCTTTTTTGAAATGTGTTTCCATGAGAGAAGCTTGCTTTCAATGCCCGTTCAAAACAACCGAGCGTTGCGGAGACATCACGCTGGGGGACTTTTGGGGAGCGGAAGCGGTGTTTGACCGTATGGATGCGGCGTCAGGGGTTTCCTTGTGCTTGGAAAATACCGAAAACGGCACAAAGATTTTGCAAAAGATGCAAGCATACGCTGATCAAGAAGGTACAGTTTTCAAAAAGTTGGATGATGACGTGTTTATGAAGCGTCAGGATAACCTCAAGCATGCTTTGCAAAAGCCAAGCGAATATGAGTCGTTTCAAGCTATATATAAGAAGGAAGGCTTTGATGCGGCGATTCGCAAGACGGGGATCTTCACTTTGCGCGGCAGAATTCGTGCAAAAGGAATTTTGTTGTTGAAGAAAACAGGTTTGTATTCCATTCTAAAAAAGTAATCGATATTCTTTCGCATTTTTGAGTAAGATAGTGAATTACATGATATACAGAAATAGAAAGAAAATACATTTTGTGTTTATCGTAGGAGGTTAAAATGATAAAATCATTGAGAAAATGCAAACGGGCGATCTTGGAATTCGTAAAAAAACGTCTTGCTCCCATTCGTCGCTCCAAACTGAAAACTCAAGATTTTACAATTATCGCCAATAACTGTTGGGCAGGAAAAGTGTATCAAAGATATGGTCTTCCATATTCCACTCCAACTGTTGGATTATTCTTTTGGGCTGAGGATTATATTCGCTTCGTCTCAAGATTGAAATATTATATGTCATTAGAGCTTTCCATGATCCCCGCAACTGAATCGAAGCATTATGATATGTTGGTAAAGCGAAATCAATTGCCATGCCCTGTTGGAAAGTTGGATGATATAGAGGTTGTTTTTCTGCATTACAAAACAGAAGAAGAAGCAAGAGAAAAATGGGAACGCAGAAAAAGCCGTATTAATTGGGACAATTTGTATATTAAATTTTCCATGATGAATTGTTGCAATATGGAGCATTTGAACGAATTCAAAAACGTTGATTACGAAGCAAAAGTGGTTTTTGTCAATAATAAAGAATTAACCTCGTTGGGGGATTGTTTTGTATATGTTCCCGGATATGAATCCCGTGAAGATGTGGGTAACGATACAAACAATTATGCGGATTATTTTGATATAAATTATTTTTTAAACAATAAAAAGGTGTTGGTGCGCAAAACTCCGATGATGAGATAACGGTTACGAATAATTTGATTTGAGGGAATATTCGATATGAGTAAAAAAAAGAAAATTTTACAAATCGGCTATGCCTCTTTTGCAAAAGCCGGTATACAAACAGTCATTATGAACATTGCAAGAGGAGTCCATGAAGATTTTGATATCGATGTTTTGCTGACTTCCAATAAGCCCGGATACTATGACGAGGAGTTCGAACAATACGGCAATATTTACCGCGTCAATTGCTCGGTTGACGGCTTTGGAAAGCTGAAAAAATTGTTTCACTTTGCAATACGTCCCTTTAAACAATATTTTTATGCACGAAAACTGATAAAGACCAATCAGTACGACATTGTGCATATACACAGCGGTATGGAAGGGGGACCCATGTTTCTTGCTGCAAAGTCGGCGGGGGCAAAACATATCATCGCGCATAGCCATAATACCGCTTCTCCTGAAAAACGAAGCTTTTTCTCTAAAATCTATCGGAGTCTGAGCAAGCGTGCCATTCATCGCCATGCAACGCTCCGAATCGGCGTTTCCAAGGATGCCAATCGGTATTTATACGGTGATGACGAGAGCTTTATCATCAATAATCCCGTGGATATTGAAAGATTTATGAATGTCAAGCGCGAAAGACACGATGGCAAGATTATATTGACCAATGTGGGAAGATACAGTTATCAAAAGAACCAAGGCTTTATCATTGAGATTTTGCAGGCGCTCTTAAAGCAAGGGCAGGATGCAGAATTGAATCTTGTGGGCTTTGGAGAAGATGAGCAAAAATTAAAAAAACAAATCAGTGAGACCCATCTTGAGGACAGGGTTCATATGATTCCCGGCGAAGGAACGACTGATATTCCCGCCATTTTGGGGCAGACAGACGTATTTGTTTTTCCGTCAAGATTTGAAGGCTTGGGCATCGTCATGATCGAAGCGCAGGCTGCGGAATGTCTTTGCGTGGCTTCAGATTATGTTCCCAAGGAGACCGATTTGGGATTGTGTGAATATCTGTCATTAGAGGATAATGCTGATATTTGGTCAAGAAAAATCATGGATATGCAAAAAAACAGAAGCAGATATTCTTTGAACATGGAGCAATTAGCTTTATATAAGGCGGAAAATATTCAAAAAGAATTCCACTCTTTGTATAACAGATTATAATAAACAGGAGAATTATGATGTTGAAAATAATGAAGCTTTTGCCTGATAGATTATATATATCCTTGCAGTATTTTAAGTATTTTAAGCGCTTCCCAAATCTTAAAAATCCTAAAACGTTTAATGAAAAATTACAGTGGTTGAAACTGAATGATCATCGTGATATCTATACGACGATGGTAGATAAGCATTTGGTAAAAGGGTATGTGGCGGATATTATTGGTGACCAGTATATTATCCCTACTTTGGGCGTTTGGGATTCTGCGGAAAAAATTGACTTTGACGCATTGCCGAATAAATTTGTTTTGAAGTGGAATCATGATTCGGGTAGTGTTATTTTGTGCAAAAATAAAAATGAATTGGATCGGCAGGCCGTTGTTGAAAAGTTGGATCAATACAAATCTCACAATGGCTATTGGTACGGTCGTGAATGGCCATATAAAAACGTGAAGCCTTGCATTATTGCCGAGCAATTTTTGGAAACCGGCGAAGAGGGCTTGATTGATTACAAATTCTATTGCTTTAACGGAGAGCCCAAATTTTTGTACATTTCTAAAGGGCTTGATGATCATGCAACTGCATCGATCAGCTTTTTGACAATGGATTGGCAATTTGCTCCTTATGCGAGAAGCGATTTTAAGCCTTTTACAATGTTGCCCCCAAAACCCGATCAATTTGATAAGATGGTAGAATTGGCAAAAATACTTTCCAAAGGACACGATTTCTTGAGAGTGGACCTATATCAGGTTGGCAAACAAGTTTATTTTTCGGAGCTTACTTTTTATCCTTGTGCCGGCTATATGCCATTTTCCAATCCGGAACACGATTTAGAGGTTGGTAATATGCTAACTTTAACCTCAAAAAGCGTTAAAGCCAATGAATAATGAAATAATGTACAAGCGTAGTTGGGTAGAAGTTGATTTGGCTCAATTAATGCATAATTATCATGCGTATGCCTCACAACTTCCGGAGCATTTTCGTATTATGACCGTTGTAAAAGCTGATGCTTACGGTCATGGGGATGCAGCGGTGTCAAAAACGCTTCAAGCGGGCGGAGTATCGCTTTTCGCTGTTTCCAATATCGACGAGGCGATAGCATTGCGAAAAGCAGGAATAACAGGGGAAATTCTGATTCTTGGATATACTCCTATAGAGGCAATTGCGCAATTGGAAGAATATGATATTACACAAACATTACTCTCCGAAGAATATGCCAAGTTGTTTTCCAAAAACACGCATGCAAATGTAAAATGCCAATTTGCTATCAACACCGGTATGAATCGTATTGGTTTGGATGCTAATGACATCGATCATTGTGGAGCAGTTATAAGACATTATTCCCAAGTGCTTTGTTTGAACGGTATATTTACGCATTTGTGTGTGGCAGATAGTGTTGAAGAGCATGATGTTCACTTTACTCAAAAGCAGATAAATTTATTTGAAACATTGTGTGCACGAATTGAGGATTTGAAGCTTCCATATATTCATTGTTTAAATTCTGCCGGTGGATTGAAAACATCGAGTAAATATGGTAATATTGTTCGTTTGGGAATTGCTTTGTATGGTTTGCAACCCAGTGAAGATATAGATCTGCCACAAGGAATTGCTCCTGCGTTGCAATGGAAAAGTGTGGTTTCGATGGTCCATATGATTCGTTGCGGTGAAACTGTTGGCTATGGTTGTACATATCAAGCGAATAAAAATATGCGTATTGCAACTATTCCTACGGGATATGCCGATGGCTATTCTCGGATGCTTTCCAACAAAGGATATGTCCTAATTCATGGTCAAAAGGCAAATGTTGTCGGCAGAATTTGTATGGATCAAATGATGGTCGATATAACAGATATTCCCGATGTAGTAATCGGGGATGAAGTGATCTTAATTGGTCAAGGCTATTCCGCTGATGACATGGCACATGACATTGGTACTATCGGATATGAAGTTTTGTGCAATATCAGTAAAAGAGTCGCAAGAGTGTATATCAATGCTCCAAATGTGTAAGACACAGCCAAAAGTGGGATAATGTTGATCGCTTTGTACCCCACGTATTTTGTAAAAATGAGAGGAATATATTGTGACAGCAACAGAAACATTTGAATCTATTTATAAAAAGCTTCCCGAATACACGGCCTTCACGCCGTATCGGATCTGTCCCTTGGGGGCGCACAGTGACCACCAGTTGGGAAAGATCACGGGCTTTGCC
>JAZQXI010000008.1:0-30781 GCA_045632805.1 Eubacteriales bacterium
AAGCAGTTCATCACCGAAAACGGCGAACGCTATATGAAAGACATTGACGTATAAAAAAACGGCGCTCCGATCACTTGATCGGAGCGCGCATTTCTTTATTATTTTTCTGTGCTTTGCTCTGCAAATTCTTCGTTCAAATCGTCGTAAGCCGAGAGCATGGGCTTGACCTTGATGCCTTTTTTGCGGTCGAAATAATTTTTGGTGATGCGCCATACCAAGCCGTTCAGTCCGATCAGGGCAATGAGGTTGGGAATCGCCATCAGTCCGTTTGCAGTGTCCGAAATTGCCCAAGCGAGGTCACTTTCGATCACGGCGGAGGCAACGATCAAAACGATGTAAAGAATCTTAAAGACCAGAATCGCGACCTTTTGCGCCTTTGCACCAAAACGACGGAAGCAGAACTCGGTTGCCTTTTCTCCATAGTAGGACCATGCCATGATGGTGGTAAAAGCAAAGAGGGGAAGAATGATTGCGATGGCAATCGTTCCGAATACGCCAAAGTTGGAGGAAAACATACCAAGCGACATTGCGGTGTCACCCTCGGCGCCGGTAAAGCTTGCGACATCGGTGGTTGTTAAGAACATCAAAGCGGTCAAGGTACAGATGATGAAGGTGTCGAAAAAGACTTCGAACACACCCCAAAGACCCTGCTTAACGGGCTCACGGGTCTCGGACGCGGAGTGCGCGATGACCGAAGAACCAAGCCCCGCCTCATTGGAGAAAACGCCGCGCGCCATGCCTTTTTGGATGGTTTGCGCAAGACCGTATGCGAAAATACCGCCTGCTGCCGCGCCAAAATCGAATGCGTCGGCAAAGATTGCGGCAAATGCTGCGGGGATCGCGGTGACGTGTGAGAAGATTGAGATCAGCGCCATGCCGATAAAGAGGAGAGACATAAAGGGAACGAGCATGGATGCGACTTTACCGATTCTCTTGATGCCGCCAAGAATGATAGCAGCCGCAAGAATCGCAACACCGATACCGATGACGAGCTTGACGATCAGCATGTTATCAAATTGGAATGCCTGACCAAGAGTATCGGAGATCGTACCCGAAATCTTGTTGGTCTGAACGCCGCTCATACCGATTGCTGCCAGCACGCAGAACACGGCAGCAACGTAGCCGAGCCACTTCCAACGAAGACCGTAATAAATATAATAGAACGCACCGCCCGAAAAATCTCCGCTTGCGCTCTTGCGGCGGTAGTAAAGACCAAGGACGTTTTCGGAGTAGTTGGTGACCATACCGAAGAAAGCCGATACCCACATCCAGAATACCGCGCCGGGACCACCCGTTAAGATCGCGGCAACAACACCGATGATGTTACCGGTGCCAACTGTTCCCGAAATTGCGGCGGAAAAGGCTTCAAACTGCGAAACGGTTTTGACACCGTCCTTCTTCTCCGTTTTTTTACCGATGGATTTGACAGTGGGGATGATGGTGGATGCCCAGGAGTTTCCAAACTTACGCACCTGCAAAAAGCGGGTACGTATGGAGAGCAAAAGTCCTGTGCCCAGGATCAGAATGATCACGGGCCAACCCCAGACGATGCCGTTGATAAAGTTGTTTACTTCTGTGACGGCTTCCAAAAAAGCGTTCATAATGGTGTGTTCCTCCTTGGGAGTTCAGTTTGTATTTTCGAAAAACAAAAAAGAGCCAAACGACCGTTTGGCTCCGGGAAAACAGATAAACGCACCGAAAAAAACAGCTTTTCGGCGTTTAAAAGATCTCCGTCCTTTTACCTGAGAGATTCGCACGTGCATGCTTTCACCTTCGGTACCCATTTGAGTGGACTTCTCCGGAGCGCTATCGGCATACGGTCCTACCTTGACGGCACCTGAGAGTGTTACTCCTTCGGCGGCAAAAGCCTTTTCCCGCATGCTTCATTTAGCATATTCGTTTTTCAGAATGGGGATATTATAGCACAACTTTTTACATATTGCAACACTTTTTCTAAAAAAAGTCAAAAATATTTTCTGCGCTTAAAAATGTTCACAGAAAATTGAAGATATTCAAGAGAAGATGTGATACAATAAGATGATATTTTGCGTAAAAGAGGTTGTCATATGAAAAATAACCGTATTTTCAAAGCGCTTACAGCAATGCTGTGCCTGTGTGCCGTGCTTCTTTGCACGTCCTGCTCGCTTGCCAAAACCGATTCCGCCCCCGACGGAATGCAGACAGCAACCGCGGCGGGGGACGATTTTCGACTGTACGTTCCCACCTCTTGGAATCTGAACACCGCGTACGGAATTTCGGGCGCGTACTATAGCTTGAATAATCAATCCTCTGTCAGCGTTGTCAAATATCCCGTAACAGACACAATGAAGACCGCGATGGAAGGGGAGACGAATCCAACCGATTGGTTCTATCAGACCGAGCTTTACACCCAACTGGAAAGCTCCGCGTCCGGTCCCATCATCAAGCATGAGGAGGATTGTATTTCTACCGTGCTTGGTGGCGCCAACGCGCGTCAGTATCACTATTCCGCTCCCATCAACGCCGAAAAGCTGCATTTTTTGCATATCATTGCCGAAAAGAGCAATGCGTTTTACGTATTCTCCTTCGTCGCCAATGAGGAGCTTTACGCAATGCTCTACAGTGATAACAAGGCACAGAGTGACGTGACCAAAATTCTGCAAGCGTTTGTGTTTGCAGAACCATATGCCCCCGTTGATCCGGCGCGTGAGACGATTGAGAATGAGAAAACGCCCGACGGTATGAAGCTCGCTTCCAACAACGACGTGGCGTATTGCTTCTATATTCCCAACGAGTGGAAAACCGATACCAATCAAACGGTGGTATCCGCGCTTTCCGCAGACGGTCTTGCAAGCGTGAGCGTGGTGCCGTATCTTCCAAACGGTGAGATCAATACGGTGGTGGGGTACTTTGAGGAAAGCGAAAAAATGCTGAACCATGCCTCGGGCGGTGCTTATGAATTGATTGACAGCAAGCAAATGACGCTTGGCGGCGGCAACGCGATGTGCTACGAATACACCTTGACCTTAGGTGGGACAATCTACCGTTACCGTCAGATCGTCGGCAACTACAAGGGGATGATCTACAACCTGACTTATACCGCAAAAAACAGCGATTTTGATCAGCATATCAACGAATTTGACGCAATTGTCAATGCATTTACGTATCAGTAAAAGAGATGGCGATGAAAGAAATTTATTTGGACAACAGCGCTACGACCTGTCTCTCACCCGCGTCGCGTGAGGCGCTTTTGAAGGGCGCGGACTCTTATGGCAATCCATCCTCGCTCCACCCCGTGGGGCAACTGGCACATACTCTTTTGGAGGATGCAAGGCGCGAGGTAGCGCTCACTTTCGGGCTCCGTACAAGACCGCGCGCGGGGCAGATCATTTTTACCGCTTCGGGAAGTGAGGCGGACAATCTTGCGATCTTTGGCACCGCTTATGCCAAGGAGCGTCGGCGCGGCGGCAGAATCATCACAACCGATTCCGAGCATCCTGCGGTGGAAAACGCAATGCGTGCGTTGGAAAAAGACGGTTTTGAGGTTGTCCGTATCCGTACAGTCGGCGGAGTTTTGGACTGGGAACAATATGCAGATGCGCTGAACGCAAAAACTTTTTTGGTCTCCATCATGGCGGTCAATAACGAGACGGGGGCGATGTACGATCTTTCCCGCGCGTTCGCCATGGCAAAGGCACAAAACCCCGATATCGTCACTCACACCGATGCGGTGCAGGGATATCTCAAATGCCGACTTTCCCCCGTGAACCTCAAGGCGGATCTGGTAACGGTCAGCGGGCATAAGATCCACGCCCCGAAAGGTGTCGGAGCGCTCTACGTTTCCGAGGAATCGCTCAAGCGGCGGGATATCATTCCGGCGATTTACGGCGGCGGACAAGAAGCCGGATTCCGATCGGGGACTGAGAATCTTCCTGGCATCTGCGCGTTTGGTGCGGCGGCAAAAGAAGCCTTTTCTTCCTTGCATCGCGATCTTTCCCATATGAGCGATTTACGCGCATACGCTGAACAAAAACTATCGCATTTACCGCTGAAAATGCATATTCCGAGCGGATCGCGCGCACCGCACATCCTCAATTTTGCGCTCCCCGATATCAAAAGCGAAACCATGGTGCACGCGCTCTCCGAAAGCGGCATTTGCGTTTCGGGAGGTTCTGCATGCTCGACACATTCCAAATCTCTCAGCCGCGCGCTTTTGGCGTTTGGCATTCCCGAGAGCGAGGTCGAATGCTCGTTGCGTGTCAGCTTCAGCCGATATAACACGCGCGAGGATGTGGATGCGCTTGCCGAGGCGTTGGAGCGTGCCATTGAGCGGCTTGTCAGAATTCACAGATAACAAAAAAGCGGAGTTTCACCCGAAGCTCCGCTTTTTTTGTTGTTATTTTTCCACCTTGCTGTCTCGCAGGCGATCCTTGCGCAAACGAACGAACAACGAGAGCAATGCTTTTCCGTCAAAGGGTATGAGGGGGTAGAGATAGGAGCGCTTCCCGTTGACCGTTTTGTTCGAAACGAGCAAAACAAGGATTCCGACACATCCCGCCGCAAAGCCGACAAAATTGAGGAATTGCACCAATATCACAAGCCCGATGCGCATGAATTTAAAGGCGTATCCAAGCTCATAGCTGCGTTGCGTGAAGTTGGAGATCGTCACAAACGCCATATAGAGAATGACCTCGGGAATGAGCCAACCGATGCTCACCGCAAACTCACCAAGGATCAACCCTCCTACTACCGAAAGCGAGTTGGAAAGCATGCTTGGGGTATTCATCGACGCCAAGCGCAAGCCGTCCACCATAAATTCTACCAAAATGAGCTGAACAAAGATGGGAACACGCCCTGTGTTTTGCGGAATAATAAAGCGAAACGCATCCGGAATGACATCGGGATTGCGAATGAGAAGGAACCAAAGAGGGATGACGAAAAGCGTGGACCAAAACACCAAATGCCGCACAAAACGAATATACGTCCCCGTAAAAGGGGGAAAATAGAAGTCGTTGGTCTCCTGCATAAAATCAAAAATACTGCTGGGAAGCACCATGACCTCGGGAGATGTGTCGCAAACGATGAGAACGCTTCCCTCAAGCAATTGTGCCGAGGCGACGTCGGGGCGTTCGGTGTAGCGGATCTTGGGGAAAGGATTGTACCACCTCTGCTTGATGAGCAGCTCCGCCAAGGATTCATGCCCCATGGTCAAAGCGCCCGTTTTGATCGAACCCAGCTTTTTGGTAAGCTGATCGACGTAGCTTCGGTCAGCGATCCCGTCCACGTAGCAGAGAACCACGTCGGTTTTGGAATGTTCCCCAATACTGAAATATTGCATCGTCAAGCGCGGATCGCGGATGCGGCGGCGGATCATCGCTGTGTTAAAGACCAGCGTTTCGACAAAACCGTCGCGCGAACCCATCATCACGCGGTCGGTTTCAGGCTCTGCGACCGAACGCGCGGGGTAGGTGCGCGAATCGATTACAATGGCGTAAGCGCCAAAGGTTTCGCCAAGCATCACGGTTGTTCCCGCCAGCAGCATTTGCAGAATGGTCTCTCCTTGATCGACCACTTCCGCTTCGACGTAAGGCAAGTGATGCTCTGCAAAATACCGTACCGCCGCATCGGGTGCGTTGCTTTCGGGCGTACCCAATCCTTTCAGTGACAAAAAATACATCATCAGCTTGTTCATGGATCCCCCGTCCACAAAGCCGTCAATATAATAGAGAGTGGTCTCTTGTTGCCCCACGTAAAGCGTTTTTTTGATGATATCGAAGTTTTCGTCCACACGAAATACCGCATCCATGCGCTGTACGTTTTCGCGATAGCTCTTGCAAAGCTCCAACATGCCGTTTCTCCTTTTGTATCAAGTCATTAAACACAGTGTGCGCAAAAAAAACGGAATTTATACCGCATAAACATGCCGCGACGCGCATAGGATGGTAGCAAACGAATCGGGAAACCGGCAAAAAGGAAGGAGCCGCAGAGATGAGACGGTTATATTCCCCCGAAGGTGGGATTTTTGGAACGACAGAAAACAGGGAAGCACTATCCTCGCCGGCATCCCTGGAAAAAGCAATGCGCGAGGGAAGAATCGTAGAGGGACTTGCCACGAGATGCGACGAGCGGATGCGGTTGCACGTGGATCTCGGATGTGCGCACGGCGTGATCGAACCCGAGGATTCGGTGATGTGCCGCGTCGGGGAAGTGAGAAAGGACATTGCCACCATCAGCCGTGTGGGAAAGGCGGTTGCGTGTAAGATCACGGGGCTGGATCTGCGGGATGGGATTTTAACGGCACGTCTGTCCAGAACCGAGGCGCAAAGGGAGTGCTTGGATCACTATTTAAGAACGCTTCGGGCAGGGGATCTGATCCCCGCAAAAGTGACGCACATGGAGCCGTTTGGCGCGTTTTTGGACATTGGATGCGGGGTGTCGTCGCTCCTGTCCGTAGATTGCATCTCGGTGTCGCGGATTTCGCACCCGCGAGACCGCCTGACGCTTGGGATGCCGTTGACCGTTGCGGTCAAATGTATCAATCAAGAAACCGAGCGAATTTACGTGACGTTGCGCGAATTGCTGGGCACGTGGCTCGAAAATGCGGCATCATTCGAGGCGGGGCAGACCGTCACGGGCATCATACGGAGCGTGGAGAGCTACGGAGTGTTTGTGGAGCTGACTCCCAACCTTGCAGGCCTTGCCGAGGTGAGCGAGGAGCGCGCCGCGGAGCTGAGGGGGAAGATCGGACAACGCGCCGCCGTTTACATCAAGAGCATCGTTCCCGAACGCATGAAGATCAAGCTTGTGCTGGTGGACTCCTGCACGGTACCCGTCACAACGCCAACGCCCTTGCGCTTTTTTACGGCATCGTTTGAGGAAGGGCATGCCGAACGATGGAGATATTCTCCGCCCGTGTGCCCAAAGAGCGTGGAGACGGTCTTTGGGGAATAAAACGAAGTGAAATGACCGCCTTGCAACAGCGAGGGTGTTAGCTTGCTGATAAAAGTGTTAGCACTGTCGAAATGACGAAAAGTTTTGGTCGAGCTTTTTCAAAAGCTCGCGAGGTGGAGGGCGCGTAGCCCTCCTCGCGCTCCGCAGAGCGCGAAATAATCCTCGGCGTTTCTTTTTTGATAACTGCAATTGCTTGCAATTGCGGCTGAGCTTGCGAAGCCTCTTTCATTTGCGCCTTTGGCTTCAAAGAAAAAAGTGGATAACAAATTTGTACTATTTGGCGAACCGTAATTTTTTAAAAGGGTTTGTCAGTGGTCTGACCGCCTTGCAACAGCGAGGCGGTCATTTCTTGTAGAGGATGAAATCATTTCCAAGCCATCCCTTTGGGGGAGAAGCCGCGAAGCGGCAGGAGAGGGCGAGTAAAAGCAGCGACGGCAAAGCCCTCTCCTGTATTCGCTGGCGCTCATACGTCCTCTCCCAAAGGGAGAGGAAAAAGTAGTTTGCATAGTGATAACAGCCCCTCCCTTAGGCAGTGGTACCGCCGTAAGGCAGGGGAGACGGCTCGGTTTTGCCGCTGATTACGCGCGCGTGCGTATATATAATAGGGAATTCTGTGTGAATTTGTGAAAAAATGGCAAATGGCGGGTCTGTATTTGTGTAAAAATGCCAATTGACAAAAAAGGAAGGACTTGCTATAATAATGTACGGTGAAGTAGTATACCCCAAGGTATACTGCGAGCAAACGAAAAAAGGGCGATTGCAGGCGGCGGCGCAGCCGAGGAGCAAGACCCCCATGGTGCTAAAGACCACGGGGCTATCCGATCCAAGGGAGCGGCGCGGCAGGTTAAGAGCGTTTGTTCGTTTGACCCGAATCAAGGGCAATCGCCCGAAAAAACAAATTAAAAAGGAGAAAAATGCTATGAAAATCAGAAATTCAAGCAGAATCACAGCCATCGTTTTGGCTTTGATGATGATTGTCCCCCTGATTAGCGTTCCCACGTTCGCGCTGGACGCAAGCGAGAACTTCAACAAGTCCGCTGCGGCAGGCGAGCTCATTTGGTCTGCGGATTTTGAGGATGCAGACGCTCTCTCCGATGTCTACTCCACGACGGGTAGCTTGGCACAGCTCAAGGACATCGGCGGCGAGCACGGTAAGGTTTACTACAACGATAACAAGCCTGCTACTGTCTACAAAGACGGTAACACGTATTTTGCTGCAACGACCAATACCAATAAAGCTACGGTTTACGGTATTAAGAACGTTGATATTTCGGATGGCAAACTGTCGGGTACGTTTACTGCGAATAATAAAACCTACTGGCTCGATAGTGTAGCTTTCGGTACCAATGATTTTGGCGATGTGGTAACTGCTAAACAAGTAAATGTTCCGGATGGTGAAACCGCTGCAACTCTTGACGTTTACCCCATCACCGCAGAGGTTTGGGATGCACGTTGCGGCTTTACCAACATTGCTAAAGAGAATAATGTCGCTGTGGCTAATAAAAATATTCAACCTGCAACCGAGGGTGGCAGTTTGGTGTTTGTTGCGGATTACTATTTCAGCAGTGATTTCAACTCCTCCATGGATCTTCGTATGAATACGCAGAATAAAAATGTTGATTGGGGTAGAATTGATGTCAGCGGAACCGGTTTGACGCTGGATCTGCACGGCGACATTGACACTGCGGCAAATGGCGGTGTGATTACAAAGAATTATACCGAAGTATTTGCAAAGGGCGAATGGGTGACAATCGCGTTTGCTCTAACGCCTACTACGGGCGATGTATTTGCATATGTCAACGGCGACCTTGCGGCTTACGGTAACATTGGTAACCGTACTTTTGCCGATGAGATTACGGGCGGTACTGGTTGGAACCTCGGCCATACGCCGCGTGGCAATGCGGTTTCCGCATACCAAGGCTACTGGATGGTAGATAACCTCCGCATTTACAACGGCGACTACGGTGCATGGACTACGGATGCGATTTACCGTAAGGCGATGGATACCGCAACCTCCGTTGACTCAATCTTTACCTATAACGCAAACGATACGATTTCCACCACCTATGGCGGTCAAAACGTCAGCGGTCACTGGCATGCAAGCTGGACGCAGGGGGACGCTAACGGTAAGGGCTATCCTTCTGGCGGAAACGTAAATACCAACCTCACACTCAACGAGGCAATGGCTTATTCGTACACCAATTATGATTCTCTCGTGTTCGAGGCGGACTATTATCTGCCCGCGGTGGCACAGTATGACTTGATCCTTCAGTTTAAGAATATTACGGGTGACTGGTACGGTAACGATGAGACTATGGCAGATTTGTCTTTGCAGGGAACTGCCCAGGCCAATAAAGCGTGGATACAGATTTCCACTATTCGTGTAACCGGCGGTAAAGTGACGTCGATTAGCGCGGGTAATGCTTATGATAATAATGCTACCGTTAAATCTTACGATTTTAACATTGCTACCGGTCAATGGGTCACTATCAGTACGGTTTTGAATCTGGACACGGGTTGGATTCAGCTCTATTTCGACGGTCAGATCGTGAGAGAATGGCAGTTGAACCATTCCACTGCAACTACGGGCTACGTTAAGAATATCACGGTTCCTGCTGGTGCTAGCGGTTGGATGCTTGCAAAGCTTGCAGACAAGACTTCCGCTTTCAACGACTCGGGTTACTATAAGGGCGACATGCTGATTGATAACGTTTCCATTTACAAGAGCGAGACCCCTCATTGCTTGGAGACGACTCCCGATTATATTACCTACGGCGGCAACGATTGGTTGGATACCGACGGCAGCACTTTTTCAAACTCCCAGTACAATGCCACCGGTAATCCGACGATCACCCACAATGCGGCTCCCGACGGAACTCCCGCGCTGCAATTTACGCTGGGGCTGGATCCCTCCACGTCTAAGACGGTTGATTTCGCATACATCGCAGGTCCCAACAGCCGCGTTTACAAGATCGATACCACTACCACAAAGATGGCAGAGGATTTTGATCCCAAGTCCATTGCAACCACCCAGGCAGGTGTAACCGCCATTGCAACCAAGACCGGTTCGGGTACGGGCGGCACCTCCTCTACGGATAAGATCATCTATTACGCACTGAACCACGACGGTACCAAAGCATACGTCTGGAACACCAACTTCTCTTATTACGGCGTTAAAGACGTAGCACAGCCTATCACCGAGGGCGACGACGCAGGCAAGTACGATTCCACGGTTTGGTACGCCGGTGCCGGTGATAACAATATTGATAGATACGTTCAGTTCAAGGCGCCCGAGTACACCAAGGATACCCACGGAACGGTTGTGTTCAACACGAGCTACTATGTAGATGATGCTGCTTGTGGTACGGTTGAATCTCAGATTCATGGTACGGGTTCCAATGGCACCAAAGTCAGCTATTACAATGTGTATCAGCTCAATTTGGAATACAACACCTTCTATTTAACGGGGGCTAAGAAGACTGCCAACTTGGAAGTGGATGCTTGGAACAGAGTTACCATTGTTGTGGATATGACCAATCATAAGGTTACGGCTTACCTCAACGGCGTATACGTCGGTGAGCAAGCGTACAATTTTGATTTGATCCCCGCAAACAGCTACATCGTTGCAAAGTGCATGAAGGCTTGGGAGGCTGACGCATACAAGCTGACCGGTAACTACTGGATCGGCGAGTTCTCTTCCGACGCTTACGATGCATCCAATGTTTATGAAGTAAACGCTTCTCAAATTGTTAATTGGAACGTCGACGGCTTCAAGTACACCAACTACGTTGCAGGCACCACTAAGATCTACTCCGAGGATTCCTATAAGGGTATCACCGCTGCAGAGTACTACGCAGACTTCGCAGACATGATTCTCACCGAGCAGGCGGCTTCCATCCGTTTGACCAAGCCCAACACGGGTCTCCGTTTCGGAACCAAGATCGATGTTGACGCTTTGGCAGAGCTGAAGAAGCTGACAAAGAACGTTACCTACGGTACGATCATTGCTCCCGAGGATAACTACACCGAAAGCGCTCTGACCTTCGAGGCTCTCGTTGAAAACGATGCGGCAGGTTGCATCCGTGTTGAGGCAACCGACGGCATGTACTACACCTTTGATGATAATGATGCAACCACGCACTTCGTCGGTTCTATCGTTGGCATCAAGGAACAAAACATGGATCGCGCATTCAGCGGACGCGGCTACGTAGAGATCACCCTCGCCAACGGTAACGTTTACCACATCTACTCCGATTCGATCAAGTCCATCAGCGTGGCTGACCAGGCTGCTGCAACGATCGAGGCGTACGAGCAGGGTAAAATTCAACTGACCGATGATCAGCTCGCAACCGTTGAGGAATTTGCGGCTTATGCAAACGCGAACTAATTTGAAAGGAGATGAAACTCAATGAGAACTTACGTTGAACCCATTGTCAATCTTCTTTATCTTGAAAATGAGGATGTTCTTACAACCTCCGATAACTTTGGTAGCGATATCTTCTTCGAGACCTCTACCACCTCTGCAAACAACTAATCAAGCAAGGTAAAAGAAGTGCCCGACCCCCATCCCGCTCGCGGGATGGGGGTCGGGTGTTTTTATGCGCCAACAGCCAAAGCCGCACGCTTGGAAAGCAGCATTCGGGGCGCTTTTCTTCCTAATTATATAAGTGCTTTTTTGCGATGATAACATGTAAAAACAGCCGCGTGCATAGAGCCTCCCGAAAAGTTGTTCAAAAGATACAAAAAAGGGCAGGGAAAATCTACAAAAAAAGCACTTGACAATGGTGATAGAAGAGTGGTATAATTAGGTATGGTAAAGTAGTGTCTTTGTAGGCACTGCAAGCAAACGATGCAAAGGGCATTTGCACCAAGACATGCCAAGGCGCGTGTTCGGGACCCCCTTGATGCTAAAGATCAAGGAGCTATCCCACAGGCGGCAAAGCGTGGCAAGGGAGCAAGCGCGTTTGTACGTTTGACCCAATACAAAAAGGGGCAAATGCCCAAATAAAAAAGGAGAAAAAAGCTATGAAAATCAGAAATTCAAGCAGAATCACAGCGATCGTGCTGGCACTGATGATGATTGTTCCTCTGATCAGCGTTCCCACTTTTGCTGAAGAAGCTGCAACGCCCGTGTTCACGCAGGACTTCGAGTCTATTGAAAACATCGGCGATGCAATTAAAGCACAGGGTACCGGAAATGATTCCGCAGTCCTCAAGGATCTCGGCGGCGATCGCGGCAAGGTATTTATGTTTGACCTTACCAACGGTGCCGACAAGGCATTCGGCAACAACGAAGCAGATGCCATCTACGTTACCAGCGCGAACAGTTCCGGAAGCGGAAGCACTTATAAGGTAACCTCTTATAAAGCATCTTCCAACGGCAAGGTTACCGGTTACGTCACCATCGACGGTACCGAGTACAAGTTCGAGAACGCAACTCTGAACACCGAGACTTTCGCGACGAAGTCCAAGCTCTTCACGTTCGTTCGTAGCTACAACATGGTCTTCGACGAAAACTTTATGCCTATTCCCGAGTCGGAGTTCGATAGCTTCGTAGGCGAAGAGGGCAAGGAATATACCGTCGATCAAGGCTACGTTGCAGAGATTGTTGAAACTGCTTCTGAGACTCTTGCCACCGAGTATTGGGTAGTAACCGGTCAGGCGCTCAACGCAATCCGCGGTGTTACCAATATCGCACAGCCCAACAACGTCTACGGCACCGAGAATTTCACGGGTTCCGAGTTCGTGTTCTCCGCTGATTACTACTTCAGCCAGGATTGGGCAGGCGAATTGGATGTCCGTCACGTGAATACCAACTTCGAGTTTGCACGCATCACCGTTCCCAACGGTAACTCCTCCAACGTCAAGGTAGGTCCTCACAATTCCGACCTGCAGAGCTGCAAGGACGGCGAAACCGATAAGAATGCCGGCATTCTTGTTGCTAAGGAGACCTGGTTCAACCTTTCCGTTTATGTAAATGGTGTAAATGTTGAGGTTTACGTAAACGGTAAGCTCGCGTTCTCCGGTTACAACGCTAACGAGTTTGCAAATATCGACATGACCACTGCCAACAAGGGTTGGAACCTCGGTCACCCCGCTCGTGGCGGCAATGCTCTGCACGGCTATGCAGGCTACTACATGGTAGACGATATTGCCATCTACGAGGGCAAGAACGGTATTCCCGCAGAGTCCAATATTCCTGCATACATTAACTCCATGAACTTTACCCGCGACACCGCTACGCACGCGTTCGGTTCCGGTGTACAGTGGGATTACGAGCACAACGTTAACAACGGTACCGCGCTCAAGATCAACGCAGATACCTATGACGAAACCGCAAACGCAGACTACTCTTACGCAACCAACGTCGTAGATAAGAACGTATTCCAGCAGTCCAATGCGCCCGCAATTCAGGCAGACGCTGCAGGCAATAAGGTCGTTATGGAATCCGATATGTTCCTCGTTCCCGGTATGACCGTCAAGATGGAGGGTCAGATCCGTGAGCTGAAGGCAAACGGTACGACTACGGCTTTGACAAGCGATCCCGACCAGGAACTGCTTACCACAAACGGCACGTTCTCTTGGACGACCCTGTATTGGATCGAATCCGATGCAAAGGGCGCATCCTTCATGTTCTCCGGCATGGATGCAAACAAAGTTGAGTACAACCGTGTTCTTCCTACGGGTGTTTGGTTCACCATCAGCGTCGTACTCGACCTGACGAACGGTGAAACCGAGCTGTACGTTGACGGCGTTCTCGCTGCAACCTACACTCTCTACCGTAACAGCAATTACCTCTCTAACATTGTTATCTCTGCAAACAAGGGTTACATCGCTACAAAGCTCTCTACCATGGGCAAGAGCGGCACGACCTATCTCGGTCACAACAGCACTTACAAGACCGGTTACACCGATTACGTGCTGGTTGACAACGTTGAGACCTACAAGGATCTCAGCCTGTTGAAGACCTCCGAGTACGTCAGCTACGACTTCGAGGACAGAATCTGGAACGTAGACGACGAGGCTCTGATCGCAGTGGTTAAGGGTAGCTCTGTTGTAGGCCCTAAGACCGCTACCTACGCGTACGCTCCCGACGGTGATCTCGCACTCAAGCTCGATATGACTCCCGCAGATACCGGTGCTACCACCGACGTTCCTTTCTTCGGTTACGGCTCTCGCGGCTACTATGCACCCGTTGCGGTTGATTCCTTTGATCCCGATGACGGTATGGACGTCAACCTTGAAAAGCTGACCGTAGCATACTCCGGCAATTCTACCAACGACAAGCGTATCTACTACGCACGCGTTGACAAGACGGTTTACGTTTACATGGCTGGCGGCAACGCAGTGGCTGATGAAACCGGCTCCAACCTTCAGTATAAGGGAAGCTACCAGATCGCTCCCGAGACCGAAGAGGGCTCCGGACTGTACGACCTGAAGTACATGGAGTGCTTCCAGGGCGGCGGAAACATCGATAAGTTCTTTACCGTTCGCACTCCCGAGTACAAGTATGACGCTACCGAAGGCGCAAACAACACCTACGCATTCAGCGCAAGCTACTACGTAGCAGAGGATGCATTCGGTTGCATCGAGTCTCAGTTCTACGGCAACTACCTCGACCTCTACACCCTTGACCTTGGTGCAAAGAAGTTCTACAACAAACTGAACGCTGACGTTGTTGGCGAGCTTCTCGTAGACTCTTGGAACAAGGTTGATATGATCGTTACCCTCACTGCAGATGATGCTCTGGTTGACGTTTACCTCAACGGCGTATACACCCACAGCACCACCTACTCCGCAAAGATAGCAAACCACAACTACATCCGCGCAAACGACTGGATCGTTGCAAAGGTTGGTAAGACCACCAACTTTGAGTTCATCGCAGACCTTAACGGCTCCGTTTACGTAGACGACGTTGCTGTTTCCGAGTACGATGCTGAAATGGTTAAGACCGTTGCTCTCGGTGACACTGTTCTCACCGCAATTGTTGACGGCGTTGAAAGCAAGCTTCTCAACACCAGCGGCAAGTTCTTCGGAACCACCGTTGTTGCAGGCGAGACCTTTGACGCTGCTGCATATGCAGATCTTCTCTACACTGAGAACGTTGCTTCCATCCGTTTGGTTGGTCCTACGGGTCTCCGTTTCGTAACGAAGATCGATCTGGATGTTCTCGCAACGATCGAAGAACTCTACGATGTTGTTGAGTACGGTACTTCTATCAAGCCCACCGACTGGGATGGCGATGCACTGCTCGTTCCCGCATACAAGGATGTATACTTCGAAGGCTTCGATGAGGATGAGACCACCTACCACTTCGCAGGCTCCATCGTTAAGATCAAGGAAGGCAACATGGATCGCGATTTCGCAGGTGTTGGTTATGCAAAGATCAAGCTCACCAACGGCGCAACCGTTACCATCTATGCATCTGACGCTAAGGTGATCAGCGTAGCAGATCAGGCAAAGGCAACTCTTGATTGGGCTGCAGAGACCGGTTACGAGTTCACCGATGCTGAGATCGATGTTCTTGAAGGTTACGCTGCATACGTTGACACGTATGCTGGCAACTGATTCTACGAAAGGAGATTAGAACGATGAAAAATTACGTAGAACCGATTGTAAATCTTCTTTACCTGGAAAATGAGGACGTTTTGACAATGTCTGAGGACGATCCGTACGGCTCCGACCCCGGCTTTGGCGCTGAGGAAGACGAGACTGTAGAATAATCTACATTTTCCAAATAGAAAACCATCGCCTGCACGGCTTATGCCGTGCGGGCTTTGGTAATCATTGACACAAAGCAAATCTTCAAAAAGCCTCTCCATTAGGTAGTGGAAGCCGCAAAGCGGCAGGAGAGGGCGAAAAAAGTCATGACTCGCCGCGTCGGTGGTTTTTCTGATACAAAAAACGGGTGAAACTCTGTGTTGAGCTTCACCCGAAATATTTGAGTTTCTTTAGTCCAGCATCCCCAAAATCGATGCCTTGGGTTGAACACCCATCGTTTGGCGAACAGGCTTACCGTCACGGAAGAGGATCAACGTTGGAATACTCATGATCCCAAATTTTGCGGCAAGTTCTTCTTCGTCGTCCACGTTGATCTTCACTACTTTAAGATCGTTTCTTTCGTTGGAGATCTCCTCCAAAACAGGCGCTAACATACGGCAAGGACCGCACCAAGGTGCCCAAAAGTCCACCAAAACGGGAAGAGTTGCGTTTAAAACCTCGGTTTCAAAATTTTGATTGGTTACTGCAATTGTTGACATAAGCTTCTCCTTTCATTTTCCTGTATTTTAGCATTTCCAAATTATAAAATATCATTCTGATTTTGGATGCGTTCCGTAATGGATCATCACCAATTCGGGGGTGTTTAAGATACGGGGAATACGCGTGTGATTACCCATTCCGCGGCTGATGACACATTTTTCATCAAGCACACCGGCTGTGTATTTGGGGAAGAGTCCTTGACCGGGGGCATAGATTCCTTTTCCAAAGAATCTCCAATGTCCGCCGTGCGCGTGTCCGCATACGGTGAGATCGATCGATGTTTTTTGAATATAGGGAACGTAGTATTCGGGATGGTGGCAGAGCAGGATGCGCACACCGTCAAGTGAATCAAAGCGTGCAAGCGCATCGGTATCGGGCTTGTTTTCCGCGCGGTTGATACCCGAAGTTAATGCACAGATGGTTATGCCGTCACAAAATTGCGCACAGTCATTTTCCAAAAGGATCGCTCCCGTTTGCGCGATATGCTCGCGTGCTTCATCGGGGATCGGCAAAGGAGTGGGATGGCGCCACGGGTTGCCCTTGTGGTAGCAGGCGATTTCATGATTTCCAATGGAGTAGTAAGTAGGCGCGATTGCGGTGCAGGCACGTAAAAATTCGTAACCTCGTGCATTTTCCTTGCGCAAATCGCGATCGTCCATCAAATCTCCCGGGATCAGAATGAGGTCGGGAGATTCTTTTTCAAGAAGTGCCAAGGGAAGTTCATTTGGATTTCCGTGCAGATCCGACGCTACGGCAATGCGCAAACCGATTTTGGGATCGGGAGCGGGGAGCGAGTAATGCGTGACCTTGATTTTTTGCGGATCGTGGCGGAAGAAAAAGCAGATGAGAAGAATGAGCGTACAGGTGATCAATGCTCCTAAGGTATCAATCAAAACGTCTTTGACCGCGCCGTGGCGTCCGTCAATAAAGATTTGATGGATTTCATCGGAAATCGCATAAAGAGCGGTTGCGGCAATGGATGCGGCATATTTGAGGTAAGTTCCGCCACGCCAAGTAAGCATAAAGCAATAAATCAAAGCACCGAGCGTTCCAAACTCGATCATGTGTGCCGCTTTGCGAAGAATGGGCATGATCTTGGTTTCAAAGGTATATTTGTTGTTCTCAATTTTATTTACAAGTTCTTTGTCCACCGCGCCCGCCACGGAAGACGTGATGTTTTGGCTTGTTTTTACCGATTCTGACATGGTTTCGGCAGAAAAACCGAAGATCAGCGCCATATTCAAAAGAATCAGAATTCCAAGAATCACACGAAGCATCCATTTGATGTGATTTTTTTTCATATTACCATCTTTTCCGAATTGCAAAACAATTCTGCATATTGATAATAATATGATACCATGATTTTCATCAAAATGCAAGAGTTTTTTTAGAAAAGAGAAGCATGTACTGTATTTTTAACCGCAAAGCAGCAAAAGAGCAAGCCAAAGCACAATGTCGTTGCCTTCCTCGCCGCGTGAAAGCAGCATGATCAGCCCCAAAATCAAAAGCTGATCAAAATCCAATCCACCGGCAAAGGAAAATCCGCCTTTTTTTATAGGGAGGAGTGCTTGCGTGCGCTGTTTTTCGCGCTCCAAATGTTTTTCCACAGGAGGCGGCGGTGGAGGCGGTGTGAATAACACACTTTCTTTTTCTTGCGTGGGCTTTGCCACCTCTAAAAATCGAGGGGGCAGGTCTGCGTTTTTATTTTCCGAAAAGGCACATCCGCTATAGTTTTCGGGGACACGGAGCGTGGGATCACGGCGGTTTTGAGAACGTGAATACATAGCCGACCTCCTATTTTAGTGTTTGCAGGACGTTCCCAAGGTGCGACAGTCGTAAAATCGCATCAACCGCAGCGGCGCGCTCATGGGAGAGAAAAGGCTTTAGCGCCAGGAGCAGATCGTTGCGACAGCGTACGTCCTTGGGAAGCGCCGCTTGCGTGTTGGCAGAGGCGGGAACGGCTTCTCCCTTTTCACCGGAAGAGACAAGCATAGGCTTGAGAAGCTCGATCATTTGTGGTAGTTTTGCCATCATCGCGGGATCGGATAAGACGCGCGAGATGCCGTCAGAGAACTCCTGCGTTCCCATATCGGCGTTTACGGGAGCAGTAGTAGATGCATCATTGAGTTCAGAGGCGCTTTCCGCAGGCTTTAAGGTGCTTTCCGTTGTGGGGGCGGCATTTTTCATCAATCCTGCCAGCGTTTGCAAAAGCGCGGGATTGGATAAAAGTCCCTGCAAAGCATTGGGCGAGGAGGGGGTATGTTCGGTGTGTTCGTCCATCAAAAGGACCTCCTTTCCATGTGTCAGGAGCGACGGTTTTGGCGGTAAGATTGGTAAATGGTGTTTAACTGTTCCAAATCGGCATCCGTCGCGCTTCCAAGCGCTGCACGAATGCTGCCGATGCTGTTGGGATCAATATTAAGAAGGGAAGGATCGATCCCCGATTCCGATGCGATCTGTCCGATCACTTGACCGAGTTGTCTGTCATCCATTGCCAAAAGACGTTTGAGCATGTTCTGATCAATTTGCATAAGTAGTCTCCTTTACAAGCAAGTTTGGTTCATTGCAGTGTATGCATCCATACGTTTTGTGGTTCCGAGTGATTGGAGTCTATGAATCGAAGAAAAAATTACGGAATGAGAAAAAACTTGCGGGGGGGTAGACAAAAGGCGTGGGAAGTGATATAATGGTATTGAATAAAGAAAAGGGGGAGACGGATGGAGCTATTGATCGTTTCGGACTCGCATGGGCATGCGGAACGTTTGACTGAGGCGCTGCAAAGACAGATCAAACGCCCCGATGCGATCTGCTTTCTTGGTGACGGTTTGCGTGATACCGAGGTGTGGGAGTCGGTAGGGATTCCCGTATACACGGTGCGCGGAAACTGCGATTGGAGTGGATTTTACCGCGACGAGCCAACCGAGCGTTTCCTCTATTTAGAGGGGCATAAGCTGATGCTGACGCACGGACACGTGTATGACGTGAAAAGCGGATATGGCAGGCTCGAGGCTTACGCCCGAGAAAACGGCGCGGACATCGTTTTGTTCGGTCATACGCACGTGCCTGTGGAGCTTTCTTTGCCCCCAAAAAACGAAGAACGCAGACTGTATCTCTTCAATCCCGGGAGTATTGCTTGTGACGATGGAGACGGGTATCCGTTTGGTACGCTGACCCTTCAAGGGAAAAACGTTCTCTTTTCGCACGGAAGGATATAAAAAAAGACCGCCTAAAGCGGTCTTTGGAGAGTTTTATACGGTTTCTGCGGGGAGTTCGTTGGCTTGTGCTGCTTCGGCTTCTGCCTGTGCCAGAGCGGCTTCGTAGGCTTCGATCACAGAAGCTTCCAGCATCCCACGGAACTGTGCGTTGATGGGATGTACGATGTCGCGGTAGGTCTCGTCGGGGTTCTTGCGGCTGGGCATCACAATGAAATACTTGTCACGCGCATTGATCACTTTGATATCATGAACGGCAAGCTGTCCGTCAAAGGTAACGGATACGATGGCTTTCATCGGACCCTCGTCAAAGAGTTTTCTGACTTTAATATCGGTAATTTGCATGTTGTAATCCTCCGTTCACTGCTATATTTACTGATGTCTTTATTATACAATTCTTTTGTGACCGTTATTCAAACGTAGCGGTATATTTTTGTGAAATTCAAAAAAATCAACCAAGGATTTTTTGCTTTTTCAACACATTTTGTTAAAAAACGTCATAATATGAGCGTATGAGAGTCGGCACTGACCGACAGAAAGGGGAGCTTATGGCATTGGAAAATACCCACTATGGGTTCGTGCGGATCGCCGAAATGCTAAAAGACTGCAAGAGCATCTTTTTTATCGGCATCGGTGGGATTAGCATGTCCGCGTTGGCACAGATCTCCCGCGCTTCGGGGTATACCGTCGGAGGCTCCGATCGAAGCGAAAATGCGCAAACACTCTCGCTCAAGCGTCAAGGAATTCCCGTGTTTTCAGGACATGATGCGCGAAACATTCAAGACTATGACGCGGTGATCTACACCGTCGCAATTGGCGCCGACAATCCCGAATTTTTGGCGGCAAAGGCTGCGGGAATCCCCGTGCTTTCACGCGCGGACTATTTGGGATATCTGATGGTGGCGTATCGCACCCGCATCGGTGTGTCGGGAATGCACGGTAAAAGCACCTGCACGGCAATGTGCGCGCAGATCCTTTTAGAGGCGGCTGACCCCACGGTGCTTTGCGGAGCAGAGCTTCAAGCATTGCAAAATTCCACTTGCCGAATCGGGAAGAGCCGTGAGCATTTCTTGTTCGAGGCGTGCGAGTATATGGACTCGTTTTTGGATTTCAATCCTACGCTGGCAATCATTCTCAACATCGGGCTTGATCACGTCGACTATTTCCACGATATCGAACAGATACGCCATTCCTTTTTACAGTTTGCCAAGCGAACGGGTAAAGATGGAACGGTTCTATATAACGCGGATGATGCGCAAAGTGTGCTGACACTGGCGGAATATGAAGGGAAAAAGGTTGGTTTTTCCATCGACGGAGAGGCGGAGTTCTGTGCGCGCAATCCCGCATATCGGGATGGTATGACCGAGTTTGATCTTTGCCGAAACGGTGAAACGCTTTGCCGTGTACGCTTGCGTACATTTGGAAAACATAATATTTATAACGCGCTGGCGGCGGCAAGTGCGGCGCTTTTGTGTGGCGTGATGCCTTCGCAGATCGTGACAGCGCTGGCGGCGTTTGAAGGCGCCAGACGTCGCATGGAACGCAAGGGAACGCTCAATGGTGCGGCGATCTACGAGGATTACGGACATCATCCCGACGAGATCCGCGCGACTCTTGCGGGAGCGCAGGATATGGGATATTCCCGTGTGCTTTGCGCGTATCAGCCGCACACCTATAGCCGTACGGCGGGGCTGTTTGATGATTTTTCCAAGGCGTTTGACGATGCCGATCACGTTTATTTTGCAGATATTTATGCCGCGCGGGAGCAGAATATCTACGGAGTCAGCTCCGAGCTGCTGTCGCAAAAGGTGGGGGAGAGAGCCGAATATTGCGGTAGCTTTGCGTCTGTTGCCGATGCCATCCGACGCGATGCCGTCCCCGGAGATCTCGTCATCGTGATGGGGGCGGGAGATATTTATAAGGTTTTTGATCTGCTCGGATTTGTCGAGTGATAAAATTGTTTCCGCTGCCATGGATTTTGTGAAAAAACTTGACAATTCTCGATTTCTGTGCTACAATAACATTGTAATCAAATTTACATAAGGAGGTATATGTAATGGATGCTTTGAAGAAGCTTTGGCCCACACCCTTTAAGATCAAGGAAAAGGATATCGGATCGTTTATTATCCAGTTGGTGATCTTTGCGGTGATTTGCATCATCGGTGGTGCGCTGATCGGTCTGCTGGCACATTTGCCGATTGTTCGAATTTTTGCCGGAATTTTCGGTGCGTTGCTTGACATTTACGGTCTTGTCGGTATCGTTCTCTGTATTTTGGTTTTTGTCGGTGTTGTAAAATAATCTGATTTCGACCCGATTTTAGCACGTATTTGCTAAAATCGGGTTGTTTTTTTAAAAAGACGAAAAAAGTTGAAAAAATATTAAAAAAAATCAAAAAAAGACTTGCAATTTTGAAATTTATGTGATAGAATATATTGGTATATGGATGAAGCTGTGCGCACCCTCTCAGGCGCCGCTTTGAAATATCAGTTCTCAGTGTTTCAAATTCAAAGGGAGGTGAATCAAGATGCCGAATATCAAGTCCGCAAAGAAGAGAGTTAAGGTTATTCAGACCAAGACCCTGCAAAACAAGATGTACCGTAGCGCGCTCAAGACTGAAATGAAGAAGTATGACGCAGCTCTGGCTTCCGGCGATATGGCAGCCGCACAGGCAGCTTACAAAGCAGCTGTAAAGAAGGTTGACCAGGCAGCAGCTTACGGAATCATCCATAAGAACGCAGCTGCTCACAAGAAGAGCCAGTTCACAAAGAAGCTCAACGCTCTGAACAAGTAATCACAGGAACCAACCCATCCCGTGGTGATTTGTTAAGACAGAATAAAACAGCATGAAAATGTTTGGTTTTCGTGCTGTTTTTTTCTTTTTCTGAATAAGTATAGATAAGGACGCTTTTTGTGTAAACTTTATGAATGAGATGTATGGAATGTGTATTTCTTTTTTGGTGCACATTGACATCGATTTGGTTTTGTGCTACAATAAAGGTGGCAAAGAAGACTTTTTGTTTGAGAATGACGAGGTGATAGAATGTTGTACCATAACGTTGCAGAGTTGATCGGACACACGCCACTGTTTTTTTCTAAGAATTATTGCTTGCAGACCGATTCCGAAGCAGAGATTTTGTGCAAGCTGGAGTGCTTTAACCCTGCGGGAAGCGTTAAGGATCGTGTTGCACGCTTTATGTTGGATGATGCCGAGGCAAAGGGGCTGATCAAAGAGGGATCGACCGTGATTGAACCGACCAGCGGTAATACGGGAATCGGTCTTGCGGCTTTGTCCGCGGCAAGGGGATATCGCATGATCCTGACGATGCCCGACACGATGAGCGTAGAGCGCCAAAAGCTGCTCGCGGCGTATGGAGCCGAGATCGTCCTCACCCCCGGGGAGGAAGGCATGCAGGGAGCAGTCAAGCGTGCCGAGGAACTGGCGGCAAGCATTCCGAACAGCTTTATTCCGTCGCAGTTTGATAACCCCGCAAATCCGCAGGCGCATTTTATGACTACGGGTCCCGAAATTTGGAAGGATGCCGAAGGACTGGTGGATTGCTTTGTCGCGGGCGTTGGAACGGGCGGTACGCTTTCCGGAACAGGCGCGTTTTTGAAGTCGCAAAATCCCGATTGCCGCATTGTTGCCGTAGAGCCCGCATCCTCTCCGCTTTTGTCGCAGGGAAGAGCGGGAGCGCATGGCTTGCAGGGAATCGGTGCGAATTTTGTTCCCTCCAACATGGACACCGAGCTTTGCGACGAGATCATTTGCGTCAGCGAAGAGGAGGCATACGCTGCGGCACGCCGCTTTGTCGAAACGGAGGGAATCCTTGTGGGCATCTCTTCGGGAGCGGCACTTCATGCGGCAACCGTTTTGGCACAGTGCGAAGAATATCGAGGCAAGCGGATCGTGGTTTTGCTTCCCGATACGGGTGAGCGCTATCTTTCTACCCCACTTTTTTCAAAGGAGTAACATATGAGCAGCAGGCAAAAAGGGCAATCGGGAAGGTTGCGTCAATTTTTGCATGCGTTCTCTCTTAAGGTTCACGCCAATAAGCTGTCTTTTACGATTTACGTGATCATGGGTGTTTTGACCTCTGCGATGTTGGTCTATACGCTTCTGACACAACAGTTTGAAAGCGCTTTTACGGCGTTATTGTCTTTGATTTTATTTATGCTTCCCACGTTTGTGGAAGAGAGCTTTCGCATCAAGCTTCCCATGGCACTGGAGATCATCGCGATTCTCTTTGTGTTCTGTGCCAATATTTTGGGGGAGATCGGAGCTTTTTATAGCATTTTCCCGTTTTGGGATGACATGCTCCACTATACCAGCGGTTTTATTTTTGCCGCGTTCGGCTTTGCGTTGGTTGATATTCTCAACCGCAATCGCAACGTCGATTTTCACCTCTCACCCGTTTTTCTTTCCCTCGTCGCGCTTTGTTTTTCGGTAACGGTGGGCGTGGTTTGGGAGTTTTTCGAGTTCGCGGCGGATACCTTCCTTCGCACCGATATGCAAAAGGACTTTATCGTCGAGCATATCTACAGCGCCGAACTGAACAGCGCGGGGCAGGATCCCTTTCGCATCCGTGACATCGTACAAACGGTTGTTACGACGGCGAGCGGTGAAATACACGTCATCAACGGATACCTTGACATCGGTCTCCTTGATACCATGAAGGACCTGTTCGTCGATTTTGCGGGCGCTTTGCTTTTTGCGCTGATAGGATACTTTTACAGTAGCAGCGGAAGCGCCAAGGGACGCATCGCCAAGCAGTTTGTCCCACGCGTTACGGGCGACGGATCGGCGGAGGTGGAAGAATAATTTTTTGCAGGGGGAAACTTTTTGAAAGAAGCTTCCCCCTGCATCCCCTTCAAGAACTTTTACCATCTTTTTAGATGCCTCTCTAAAGGAATTTCTTTCAGAGCGGTTCCTGTGAGAGCGCTCGATAAAGGCGGTGAAAGTTCTGAAAGGGGTGTGGGGAAAACTCTTGAAAGAGTTTTCCCCACAAAAACACTTTTTCTCACAGCGTTGAATACAATCGATACAATTCCGAATAAATCCCACCCTTTTGGATCAAATCTTTGT
This sequence comes from Eubacteriales bacterium, assembly GCA_045632805.1. GTDB lineage: Bacteria > Bacillota > Clostridia > Oscillospirales > CAG-272 > UMGS1865. Next base: position 24,488 of record JAZQXI010000008.1, read on the forward strand.
GTGTGCCGGCTTCTTCGATACCGTTCTCTGTAAGCACGAGAATACGGTCGGCGTTGCGGACGGTGGTCAGGCGGTGCGCGATGGTAAAGGTCGTGCGACCGTGCGCGAGCTTTTCCAAGGACTCCTGCACCAAACGCTCACTTTCGTTGTCAAGGGCGCTGGTGGCTTCGTCAAGGATCAGAATGGGTGGGTTTTTGAGGAACAGACGTGCAATGGAGATGCGCTGTTTTTGCCCACCTGAGAGCTTGACGCCGCGCTCACCCACGTAGGTGTCATAGCCGTTCGGAAGGGATGTAATAAAGTCATGCGCACCTGCCATGCGAGCGGCATTTTCGATCTCTTCGTTGGTGGCGTGTGCTTTTCCGTAGGCAATATTTTCACGCACGCTGCCCGAAAAGAGGTAGACGTCCTGCTGAACGACACCGATGTGATCGCGCAAAGAATGAAGCGTTACCGACTGTATATCCGTTCCATCAATGCGAATCTGCCCCGCGGAGACCTCGTAAAAGCGGGGGATGAGCGAGCAGAGCGTGGTTTTTCCACCGCCCGAGGGACCGACCAGCGCAATGTTTTCACCGGGTTCAACGATCAAATCAAGATGTGTCAGTACGTCGCGCGTTTCGGTTTCATAATGGAAGGAGACGTCGCAAAACTCTACTTTTCCCTTGACGTCGTTCAATTCAACGGCATCGGGTGCGTCCTTGATTTCGGGCTCGGTTTCCATGATCTCAAAAAAACGTTCAATGCCCGAAACACCTTGCTGGAATTGCTCGGAGAACTCCACAATGCGTCGGATCGAGACCAGAAGGGTAGAAACGAACATCAGATACGCCACGTAGTCGGCAGGGGTGATGGAGGGAAGCCCCTCGATCCCCATCATAAAGATCGCGCCTGCAATGGCGACGAGGATGTACATGATGCCGTCGAAGAGACGGGTGGAGGAGTGGAACGCGCCCATAATGCGGTAGCGCTCGGTTTTGATGCGGAGATATTCTTCATTTCCGTTTTCAAACTTCTCCTTTTCAACATCCTCCTTGGCAAAGGACTTGGTCACACGGATGCCAAGCAGGCTGTCCTCGATCTGGGAGTTCAGCTCACCGATCTGTTGACGGGACTCGCGGAAGTTGTTGCGCATTTTGCGACGGAAAAAGATGGATGCCAGCAGAATGATCGGGATCACAGAGAAAATGATCAGGGTCAGGAATGGGTTGATCGTGCAAAGCAGGATAAACGCGCCGATGATCTTAACGCCCGCGATGAAGAATTCCTCCGGGCAGTGGTGCGCAAACTCGGTCACGTCAAAGAGATCGTTGGTAATACGGGACATCAGCGTTCCCACCTTGGTGTTGTCAAAATAGGAGAAAGAGAGCTTTTGCAGGTGAGAGAAGAGATCGCGGCGCATGTCGGTTTCGATGCGCGTTCCCATGATGTGACCGATCGAGGTCATGTAGTAATTCGCGGCGGTGTCGATGACGCGGAGAAGAACGTAGCCGATACCCGCAGTCAGAATCAATTGCCATGAAAGCCTCTGCGTGTCACCTGAGGAAGCGGCATCGGTAATTTCACGTACGATCATGGGGAGAATCAGCTCGCACACGGTCGTCAAAGCCGCGCACAGCATGTCAAACGCCATAATACCTTTGTAATTTTTATAATAGGGCAGGAACTTGCGAATGGTGCCCTTCTTTTTTGGTTCTTTTTGTTTCATATCAATCGGAATCCTCCTGTGAAAGCTGTTCCAGCTCTTCATAGATTTCTAAAAGATGTTCCTCCACAGTCGCTTTTCGTTCGTCCAGCTCCGCTGCTCTGACGTAATCCGCGGCGGCAGATCCAAACAACTCGTCGTCAATTGCGGAAAGCTCCGCTTCCAAAGCGTCACACTCCTTTTGTAAGCGCGAAAGGAGTGCTTTTTTCTTGCGTGCATCAGCGGCGGCTTGCTTGGAGCGCAGATACTGCTCTTTGCCGCTTTTGGGAACTTCCGCAGGCATCTGTGCGGTGTCGGCGGAAGCTTGCCGCTCGGCAATGCGTCGTTCCTTATAGGCGCGAAATTCAGAATAGGACTCACCCACGCGGTTGACCGTGTAGTCGAGCAGATCGCCCGAAAAGGTTTTTCCGGGGTGAAGCTCCAGGATACGCGTTGCCAGCTTTTCGATGAGATAACGGTCGTGCGAGACCGTGACGATCGTTCCTTCAAACTGCTCCAGAGCGGATTCCAGCGCCTCACGAGAGTCGATGTCGAGGTGATTGGTAGGCTCGTCCAGCACCAATAGGTTCATTTTGGAAAGCATGAGCTTGGCAAGCGTCAAGCGCGCACGCTCGCCGCCGCTGAGCACCCGAACCTCTTTAAAGACCTCCTCGCCCGTAAAGCGGAAGAGTCCCAGCGTGTTGCGGATCTCGGTTTCGGTGCGCGTGGGATAAGCATTCCAAAGCTCGTCCAAAACGCTGTTGGAGGGGTCAAGATTCTGATTTTCCTGATCGTAGTAGCCGATCTCCACGTGGTATCCCGTTTCGATCACGCCCGAAAGAGGAGAAAGCTGACTTAAGATCAGCTTGATCAGCGTGGATTTGCCGCATCCGTTGGGACCGACGATCATCACGCGCTCCTGACGTTTGATCAAAAAGGAGAGATTTTTAAAGAGCGTTCGTTCTCCAAAGCCCATCGAAAGCGCACGAGCTTCCAAGACGTCATTGCCCGAGGCGAGGGCTTCTCCAAACTTCATACGGATGGCGCGGGGCGCGTTTTGCGGACGTTCCAGCTTTTCCATTTTGTCCAGCATTTTCTGTCGGCTTTCTGCCGCGATGATGTTGCGTTCACGATTCCACGCGCGTTGTTGGGCAATATACGCTTCTTGACGCGCGATCTCCTTTTGCTGGTTCTTCCAATGCCGCTCTGCGATCTCGCGATCCACACGGCGTTGCTCCATGCTCTTGGTGTAGCCGCCGTTGTAGAGCTTTGCGCGGTGATGCTCAATGGCAAGGGTCTTGTTGGTCACCTTGTCGAGAAAATAACGGTCGTGCGACACGATCATGACACACTTGGGGTATGCGCACAAAAAGTTTTCAAGCCATGCCAGCGTTTCGATGTCAAGGTGGTTGGTCGGCTCATCCAAAAGAAGGATGTCAGGCTCACGCGAAAGCTCGACCGCAAGCGCCAGACGCGTGCGCTGACCGCCGCTGAGTGTTGCGACAGGCTGAGACATGGAAAGACTGTCAAAGCCCAGCTTTTGCAGAATCGAGGCGCATCTGCCGCGAAATTCCATGCCACCGTCACTGACAAATTTTTCGTGTAGCTCGGTATACTCGCGGATGATCTGCTCGTCGCCGCTGTGAAGCTTACTTTCCAATACGCCAAGGCGTGCTTCGGACGCGAGCAAGTGGGGGAACGCGCCGTACATACGCTCCAGAACCGTCTGCGTGGGATCGTCTGCTTCAAATGCGCCGTCCTGCGTCAGAATTCCAAGCGTTTTTCCTTTTGATAAATAGATCTCTCCGTCGCTTGGCTCTACGTTTCCCGTAATCAGACGCAAGAGCGTGGATTTACCACAGCCGTTAACGCCGATGATGCCGAGCTTGTCGTTTTCTTCCAAAGCAAAGGAGACCTTTTCAAGGATCGGTGTGGTTCCGATGCTGAGGGAGAGATCGTTGACACTGATTGCGATCATAGTATCGACCTTTCTGTATGCGTGGGCTCAAAACTTGGTTTTGGCTTCGATCGCGACCCCAAGGATACGCGCGCGCCCGATCTCAAAATCCTCCGGTGAGAGCTGAATGGGGGAGTAATCGTCATTTTCGGGCGTCAGAATAATGCGGTGGTTCTGTTTGTAAAAACGCTTGACCGTTGCGCTGTCACCGTCTACCAAGCAGGCGACGATATCGCCGTTTTCGGCATACTGCTGCTTGTGAAAGAGAACGTAGGTCCCATCCACAATACCGCAGTTTTTCATGCTGTCGCCGCAGACCTCAAGATAAAAATATTCCTCAATATCGTCTACGTCGGCAAATTCTCGCCCCAAAAGCGTTTCATCCGTAACGATGGGAGAGCCTGCGCGGATCACACCGATCACAGGTACCATCTTTTTTGCCTTCATATTACGATAGCTTGCCTCACCGTGGCGCAAGCCGTGTTCGGTTCCCATCAATTCGTCAAGGCTGATCGAAAAATAGTCCGCGATACGTGCCAGCTTGTCCGCCTTCGGAGTCGATCTGCCGTTTTTCCAATCGGTAAAGGTCGAGGCGGCGATGTGTGTTGCTTTGGAAACCTGATAAACAGTTGTACCGCGCTCCTCTATGAGCTTTTCGAAAAGAGAATAATCCATCAAAACTTCCTCCATCAATTTGCCGATATTGCACAATCATTGTTTTCGGAATTTGTTCAAAAGCAATGAATATTACGAAAAACCGAAATAACTATTGACAATAGTTCGGAAATGCGATATAATGACAGTACCTAATAACAGTATAACGGATTTCCGAACGAATGTCAAGCGATAATTTTATATTTTGTCAAAAAAACGCGAAAAAAGCAGAAAAAGCAATACGGAATTGCGAAAAAGGAGTGATAAAAATGAAGGAAGTGAACACAAAGGGAAGTGAAATGATCGAGGCGGCAAAGGGGTTTTTAGAGGGCTACCAATTTTGCTTGGATATGTTGGATTTGCGAAAGTATGAGAGGCGTCGCTTGGGCGAGGATGTGTCTGTGGGGGTAAATGAGGCGCTGTTGTCGGCGGATGAGGCGGATTTGCGCGCGCGAATGTATGAAATCGGTGCTTTGCTTACGAGAATGCGAGACGGACGGGAAAAGCTGATCCTTTATTATCGCTATATTCGTGGGATGAGCGTGGAGCGTGCATCGGCTTTACTGGGCGTTTCACGCCGCACAGGATACCGTTTTCATACAAAAGGACTTTTGATGGTGGCGAGGATGCTCGAAAAATCATGAAAAATGTTGCTGTTTTGTTTCTGTTGTTGACAAAACGCAGATTTTGTGGTACAATACATATGTATATCCGCAATTGCTTTTGAATATAGTATGGTAACTGTCATGATATGCAAATTTATAAAGGAGACCGACTACGGATCAAGCAATGAAAATTCTGATTCTATCCTTTAAAGCGGGCGAGGGCCATAACTCCGCCGCAAAAGCGATCTTGGAGCGCGTTGAGCACGAGGGACACGAAGGGGAAATTGTTGACTTTTTGGGATTGTTCAGTGATAAGATCAGTAACATGGTGAACGTTTCTTACGTTGGCATGGTCAGACACGTGCCGTTTCTGTTTGGCGCGTGCTATAAATTTTCTTACGGTGCCAGCCATGTGTTTGGCAAGGTGCGTTCGCCGCTGTATTTGGCTGCTGACATTATTTCCAAGCGATTGACGGAGTATTTGGAAGCGCATGGACCTTATGACGGCATCGTTGCAACGCATCTGATGCCTGCGCAAGCGTTGGCACATTTGAAAAAGCATCATTATCCGTTGCCCGTGACCATTGCGGTGGCAACCGATTATACGTGGTATCCCTTCTGGCAGGAGGTCATGGCGTGCGATTATTACGTCATTCCCAACGAGGCTTTGATCGAGCGGTATGTGAAAAAGGGAATGCCAAAGGAAAAGATCTGCCCTTACGGAATTCCGATCGGGATGCGCTTTTTGAACCTGCCCAGCCGCGAGGAAGCGAGGGAAGCATTGGGGTTTGATGCGGATGCAAAGCTGTATTTGATGATGGGCGGCAGTATGGGTGCCGGAAGCATGCGCAAGTTTGCCAAGGAATTTTACGACAAGATCGGGGACGCGCATATGGTCATCATTTGCGGAAAGAACGATGCGTTGCGCACATCCTTGGAAAAGCATTTTGAAGGCAAGGAGAACGTGCATATCATCGGCTTTACCACCGAGATTCCCAAATATATGGTGGCATGCGACGTGCTTTATACCAAGCCGGGAGGACTTTCTTCGAGTGAGGCATTGGTGTGCCGTATTCCCACCGTGCACACAGCTCCTATCCCAGGATGTGAGAGCGACAATTTCCGCTTCTTTACCAAAAAAGGTTGTTCCTTGGGAGCGAAAAATATCAAAAAGCAGATCGCATGCGGCGTCAAGCTCATGGAATCCCCCGAGATGCGTAAGCAGATGAGAGTCGAACAAGCAAAATGTGCCAAGCCCAATTCGTCGTTGGATATTTTCAAGCTGATCGAAAAGCACGCAACTGAAGCCCAAAAGGGCGAAACTCTTGCGGCGCAGTCATAAACAACACAACGCTCCCGCCTCAAATGAGGCGGGAGCGTTGTGTTATTGGTTA
>JAZQXI010000009.1:0-15771 GCA_045632805.1 Eubacteriales bacterium
AAGAAAAAGATTCTGGATAACACCCGTATGTGCGAGGGAGACGTAGTGATCGCGCTGGCATCCAGCGGCGTACACTCCAACGGATTCTCGCTGTGCCGTAAGGTGTTTGAGATCGATAAGAATCCCGATTCTCTGTACGTGCCTTGTGAAGCGCTGGGCGGCAAGAGCATCGCGGAAACCTTGTTGACTCCCACCAAGATCTATGTCAAACCCGTTCTGGCACTCCTTGAAAAGGTCAATGTCAAGGGCATTAGCCACATCACGGGCGGCGGCTTCTATGAAAATATTCCGAGATCCATCCCCAAGGGGCTGTGTGCCAAGATCGACAAGAGCGCGGTCAAGGTGCTTCCCATTTTCGATCTCATTCAAAAAACGGGGAACATTCCCGAGCGCGATATGTATAACACCTTTAATATGGGTGTCGGTATGAGCATCGTCGTGCCCGCGGGTGAGGTTGATGCGGCATTGGAGATTTTGCGTGCGCACGGCGAGGACGCGTACGTGATCGGCTCGGTCGTCAAGGGCGACGAGGGCGTGGTGCTTGGCTGATATGGAAACACGTAAGAAGATTGCCGTGCTGGTCTCGGGCGGCGGCACCAATTTGCAAGCCCTGATCGACGCGGAGAAAAACGGGGAGCTTGGGAACGGCTCCATTACCTTGGTCATCGCATCCAAGCCCGGAGTTTACGCGCTCGAAAGAGCGAAAAACAACGGCATTCCGTCACAGGTGCTCGCGCGTAAGGATTACGACAGCATCGCCGCGTATTCGCAAGCTCTTGCCGATGCACTCACGGAAGTGCAGATCGATCTGGTCGTTCTGGCGGGCTTTTTGACCATCATCGACGAACAGGTCTATGAAAGATTTCCCAACAGGATCCTCAATGTTCACCCCGCGCTCATTCCGTCCTTTTGCGGCAAGGGCTTTTACGGCTTGCACGTGCATGAGGCGGCATTGGAGAAGGGCGTTAAGGTCTCGGGAGCGACCGTACATATCGTGACCCCCGAATGCGACGCAGGTCCCATCGTCCTTCAAAAGGCGGTGGAGGTCAGGGAGGACGATACTCCCGAGACCCTGCAAAAGAGAATTATGGAAGAGGCGGAATGGAAGATCCTTCCGCTGGCGGTCAAGCTGTTCTGTGATGACAGGATCACCGTAACGGATCAAAAAGTGTATATCAAAGGAGAATAAAGGATGAAGATCTCAACGATTGCAAATGAGCTGAACTCCCTGGCGTATCACGGCAGAGGGATTATGATCGGTAAGAGTGCCGACGGTAAAAAGGCTGTAACGGCATATTTTATCATGGGCAGAAGCGAAAACAGCCGCAACCGCGTGTTCGTTGCGGAGGGAGATGCGATGCGCACCAAAGCGTATGACGAATCCAAGATGACCGATCCTCATCTGATCATTTACTATCCCGTTCGCGTGCTTGGCAACAAGACCATCGTTACCAACGGCGACCAGACCGACACCATCTACAACCTCATGGATCATCAGATGACCTTTGAGCAGGCGCTGCGCACACGTGAGTTTGAGGATGATAAGCCCAACTTTACCCCTCGTATCTCGGGCATCATCCGCCGCGAGTGCGAAGGAATGAATTTCGCGATGTCGATTCTCAAGAGCGCCGAGGGGGACGATTCCTCCTGCGAGCGTTTCACCTACGCATATTCCAATCCCGTGGCAGGCCGCGCAAAGTTTATCCACACCTACAACGGTGACGGGAATCCGCTGCCGTCCTTTGAGGGAGAGCCCAAGACGCTGGAATTGCCCGACGTTGACATCGATACCCTGACCGACCTGATCTGGACCAACCTGAACGCGGATAACAAGGTTTCGCTGTTTGTGCGATACATCGATATCGCAAGCGGCGAGAGCGAGACCCGCATCGTAAATAAGAATATCTGAGGTGCTGAACATGAAGGAATTTGAACTGAAATACGGCTGTAACCCCAACCAGAAGCCTGCGCGCATTTACATGTCCGACGGAAGCGACCTTCCCATCGAGATCTTGTGCGGCAGACCCGGCTACATCAATTTTTTGGATGCGTTCAACTCTTGGCAATTGGTCAAGGAGCTTAAGGCGGCGCTGGGACTTCCCGCAGTCACCTCCTTCAAGCACGTCAGCCCCACCTCGGCAGCGGTTGGTATTCCGCTTTCCGACAAGCTCAAGAAGGCTTGCTTTGTGGATGACATCGAGGGCTTGGACGAGTCTCCCTTGGCTTGTGCTTACGCAAGAGCGCGCGGTACTGACCGCATGTGTTCCTTTGGCGACTGGGTGGCACTTTCCGACGTGTGTGACGTTACCACGGCGCTCATGATCAAGCGTGAGGTTTCGGACGGTATCATCGCGCCGGGGTATGAGCCCGAGGCGCTGGAGATTCTTAAGACCAAGAAGAAGGGGAACTACAACATTGTCAAGATCGATCCCGATTTTGTTCCCGACGCGATTGAGAGAAAGCAGGTATACGGCATCACCTTTGAGCAGGGAAGAAACAATTTTGAGATCAACCGTGAGTTGCTCTCCAACATCGTTACCGAAAACAAGGATCTGCCCGAGAGCGCGATCCGTGATCTGATCGTGGCTCTCATTACCCTGAAATATACCCAATCCAACTCGGTCTGCTTTGCCGTTGACGGTCAGGCGATCGGTGTCGGAGCGGGGCAGCAATCCCGTGTGCATTGCACCCGTCTTGCGGGCGGAAAGGCTGACACGTGGTTCCTGCGACAGCACGAAAAGGTGCTGAATCTGCCCTTCAAGGATACCCTTGGCAGACCCGATCGCGACAATGTTATCGACGGTTACATCAACCAGAACGAGGAGGACGTTTGTGCAGAGGGCAACTGGCAAAAGTACTTTACCGAGCAGCCCGCACCCTTTACCCGTGAGGAGCAGGTGGCGTATCTTTCCACCATCAGCGGCGTGGCCCTGGGATCGGATGCGTTCTTCCCGTTTGACGATAACATCGAGCGCGCGAAGAAGAGCGGCGTGAGCTATATCGCGGAGCCGGGCGGCTCGATCCGTGACGACGTGGTCATCGATTGTTGCAATAAGTACGGCATGACCATGGCGTTTACCGGCATGAGACTCTTCCACCATTAAGGAGACGCACATGAAGATCATGGTTGTCGGTGGCGGCGGACGTGAGCACGCCATCATTAAAAAACTGAAGGAAAACAAGAGCATTACCGAGATCTACGCGCTTCCCGGTAACGGGGGTATCGCCGCCGATGCCGTTTGCGTGGACATCGGTGCTAAGGACATTGAAAAGATCGTGGCTTTTGCGGTCGAGAATAAGATCGATTACGCGGTCGTAGCTCCCGATGACCCGTTGGTTCTGGGGGCTGTTGACGCATTGGAGGAAAAGGGAATTCCTTGCTTTGGTCCTCGCGCCAACGCGGCGATCATTGAGGGAAGCAAGGTCTTTTCCAAGAATTTAATGAAAAAATACGGGATTCCCACCGCTGCGTACGAGGTGTTTGACAACATGGAGGCGGCGTTGGCGTATCTTGAGACCGCACCCATCCCGACCGTGATCAAGGCGGACGGCTTGGCACTTGGCAAGGGCGTGATCATTGCCATGACCCGAGATGAGGCGCGTGACGCAGTCCGCTCCATGATGGAGGACAAGGTGTTCGGCGCCAGCGGGGATCACATCGTCATCGAGGAATTTTTGACGGGTCCCGAGGTCTCCGTTCTCTCCTTTGCCGACGGCAAGACCGTTGTTCCCATGGTTTCCTCCATGGATCACAAGCGTGCGGGGGACAACGATACAGGGCTCAATACAGGCGGCATGGGTACGGTTGCCCCCAACCCTTACTACACGTCCGAGATCGCGGAACGCTGCATGAAGGAGATCTTCCTGCCCACCGTGAGCGCGATGAACGCAGAGGGCAGAACCTTCAAAGGATGTCTCTATTTCGGACTGATGCTGACCGAAAACGGACCCAAGGTCATCGAATACAACTGCCGCTTCGGTGACCCGGAAACGCAGGTGGTGTTGCCGTTGCTTGAAAGCGATCTTCTGACCGTAATGCAGGCGACCACAAACGGAACGCTGGATGCGTGCGAGGTCAAGTTTGCTTCCCGCCATGCGTGCTGTGTCATCATGGCGTCAAAGGGGTATCCCACGGCGTACGAAAAGGGATATGAGATCACGATTCCCGCAGAGGAAGCGCACAAGGTCTTTGTTGCGGGCGCCTCTCTCAAGGATGGCAAACTTTTAACAAGCGGCGGACGCGTGCTTGGCGTGACGAGTGTCGCGGACACGCTCGGGGATGCCATTGACGCATCCTACCAATCGGTTGCAAAGGTCAGCTTTGGCAACGAATACTATCGCAAGGACATTGGCGCGAGAGCCTTGAAGGCGGGAGGACAATAATGGTTTACAGAATATACGTCGAAAAGAAAGCGGAATTGGCGCATGAGGCGCACGCGCTGCTTTCGGAACTGAAAAATCTGCTTGGTATCAACAATTTGACCTCTGTCCGTATACTCAACCGCTACGATGCGGAAAATATTACGGAGGAGCTGTTTGCGTCTGCTGTGCGCACGGTCTTTTCCGAGCCGCAGCTGGATACGGTTTCTTACGAGCTTGACGCGGGCGATGACACGGTGTTTGCGGTCGAACCTCTTCCCGGACAGTTCGATCAGAGAGCGGATTCCGCCGCGCAGTGCATCCAGCTCCAAAGTCAGGGCGAACGTCCCACCGTTCGTTCCGCAAAGGTATATATTTTAACGGGTGAACTTACCGACGCGGATGTGGCGGCGATCAAAAAGTACGTCATCAACGCGGTAGAGAGCCGTGAGGCATCGATGGAAAAGCCCGAGACGCTTGCCGTCGAATACGGTACGCCCACCACCGTTGCAACGGTCACGGGATTCATTTCTCTTGACGAAAAGGGACTTGGGGAGCTGTTGGACAGCCTTGGTCTTGCAATGGATTTGGACGATTTGAAATTTTTGCAGAATTACTTTCAAAATGAGGAGCATCGCGATCCCACCATCACCGAGATCCGCGTGGTGGACACCTATTGGTCGGATCACTGCCGTCACACTACCTTTTCCACCCACATCGACAGCGTCAAGATCGACGATCCTGCCGTTGCACGCGCATACGAGCGCTATCTCGCGGCACGTGTCGAGGTTTATGGAGAAGAAAAGGCGGCAAAGCGCCCTCAAACGCTGATGGACATCGCGACCATCGCGGTCAAGACTCTCAAAAAACGCGGAAAGCTGCCCGAGCTTGATGAGAGCGAGGAGATCAACGCCTGCTCCATTCACGTTACGGCAAAGGTGAACGGTGAGGATCAGGATTGGCTTCTCATGTTCAAGAACGAGACCCACAATCACCCCACCGAGATCGAGCCTTTTGGCGGCGCGGCAACCTGCATCGGCGGTTGCATCCGTGACCCGCTCTCGGGGCGCGCATACGTGCATCAAGCAATGCGCGTTACAGGCGCGGCAGATCCCCGCAAGGCTCTTTCCGAGACGCTTCCCGGCAAGCTTCCGCAAAGAAAGCTTTGCCAGACTGCGGCTGCGGGATATTCTTCTTACGGTAATCAGATCGGACTTGCTACGGGACACGTGGCAGAGGTCTATCACGACGGTTACGTGGCAAAACGCTTGGAGTGCGGTGCCGTGGTGGCAGCCGCTCCCGCATACAACGTCCGCCGCGAGCGTCCCGCTCCCGGTGACGTGATCATCCTCTTGGGAGGCAGAACCGGACGCGACGGTATCGGCGGCGCAACGGGTTCTTCCAAGAGCCATAATATGAAATCGCTTACTACGATGGCATCCGAGGTGCAAAAGGGTAACGCTCCCGAGGAGAGAAAGATTCAGCGCCTGTTCCGCGATGCCAACGTTACCCGTCTGATCAAGCGTTGCAATGACTTTGGCGCGGGCGGTGTATCGGTTGCGATCGGTGAGCTTGCCGACGGCTTGCGCATTGATCTTGATGCGGTGCGCAAAAAGTACGCGGGACTTGACGGCACCGAGCTTGCGATCTCCGAGTCGCAGGAGCGTATGGCTGTCGTGGTCGCTCCCGAGGATGCCGACCGCTTCATTGCTTACGCCGAGGCGGAAAACCTTGAGGCATACCGCGTGGCGGTTGTCACAGAGGAGGAGAGAATGGTCATGTCCTGGAAGGGACAGACCGTAGCAGACCTCTCCCGTGCGTTCCTCAACACCAACGGTGCCGATAAGCATGCTGTGGCAGAGGTAACGAAAAAGGATCTTTCGGTCTTCTCCAAGGCGCTTTACGGCAATCTGCGCGAGATGGCGGCGGACCTTAAGACCGCAAGCCGCCGCGGCTTGGTCGAGCGCTTTGACGGCTCGATCGGAGCGGGATCGGTGCTGATGCCCTTTGGTGGCAAGACCCAGCGTACTCCCGCGCAGGCAATGGCGGCGCTGTTGCCCGTCCTTCCGGGACAGACGACCCATCAGGCAAGCGTTATGGCTTGGGGATTGGATCCCGATCTGATGAGCGTTGACCCTTACACGGGTGCGCATACTGCCGTGTATCATTCCATGGCGAAGATCGTGGCGGCAGGTGCCGACTATCACAATGCATACCTGACGCTTCAGGAATTCTTTGAAAAACTGCGCAATGAGCCGGCGCGCTGGGGTAAGCCCATGGCGGCGCTTCTTGGCGCAATGGACGCACAGCTCGAATTGGATGCCGCGGCAATCGGCGGTAAGGACTCCATGTCGGGTACGTTCCTTGATAAGGATGTTCCCCCCACGCTGATCTCCTTTGCAATCGCTCCCATTGATGCGCGCGACGTCCTCTCACCCGAATTCAAGGGTGCCGGTCACCCCGTCTATCTGTTTGCTCCCAAGAACGAGACTCCCGACTCTACCAAGGCGGCATGGGATGCGTTCCATGCGCTTTGCAAGGAGAAAAAGGTTCTCTCTGCATGGGCGGTTGAAAATGGACTTGCCGAGGCTGTGATGAAGATGTCCTTTGGTAATGAGATTGGCTTCCGTGCCGCGGAGAATGTTGGCGATTGGTACAATGGCATGATGCAGGACTTTATCGTAGCGGAAATGAGCGAGGAGATCACCTCGGATTACGCCATGAAGATCGGTATGACCACAAAAGAACCCGAAATCGTGCTGGGATGCGACCGCGCAAGTGTTGCAGAGCTTCTTTCGATCAACGAAGGAACGCTTGAGGACGTATTCCCGACAAAAGCACCTGCCAAGAGCGCGCTGGAGACCTTCTCCTATACAGACGGAAGGGTGATCGCGCCCGCGATCAAGTGCGCGCGTCCCAAGGTGCTCATTCCCGTATTCCCGGGTACCAACTGCGAATATGACTCCGCACGCGCAATGGAAGCGGCAGGAGCGGAGGCGGACATCACCGTGATCCGCAATCTGAATGCCGAGGACGTTGCAAGAAGCGTTGAGACGGTTGCAAAGAAGCTGGCAGAAAGCCAGATGGTATTTATTCCCGGTGGCTTTTCGGGCGGTGACGAGCCGGATGGCTCCGCAAAGTTCATCACGGCATTCTTCCGCAATCCCGCGATCAAGGAAGAGGTCACCCGTCTGCTGTCCGACCGCGACGGCTTGATGTTGGGTATTTGCAACGGCTTCCAGGCATTGATCAAGCTGGGTCTGGTTCCGTACGGTAAGATCATCGACACCGACGCGGATTGTCCCACTTTGACGTATAATATGATCAGCCGCCACCAATCCAAATTGGTGCGCACCCGTGTGGCAACCAACAAGTCGCCTTGGCTCAGAGGCACCGAGGTCGGAGAGATCTACACCGTTCCGATTTCTCACGGAGAGGGAAGATTCTTGGCGTCCGAGGAGCTGGTCAAGCAACTGGCGGCAAACGGACAGATCGCAACGCAGTACGTCGATCTTGACGGCAATCCCACTCTGGATACCGCCTTCAATCCCAACGGCTCGATCTACGCCGTGGAGGGTATTACCTCTCCCGACGGACGGGTACTGGGTAAAATGGGACACAGTGAGCGTATCGGCTCGGATCTTTACAAGAACGTAGACGGACTTTACGACATGAAGCTGTTTGAGTCTGCTGTCAAATACTTCCGCTGATCAAAAAAGGGGGAACGGATATGGCATATTTATCGGATATTGAGATCGCGCAAAGCGCGCAAATGAAGCCCATCACCGAGATCGCGCGTGTCGCGGGCGTGGATGAGGATTATCTCGAGCAATACGGCAAATATAAGGCAAAGGTGGATTATTCTCTCTTAAAGGAGTCCGCGCGAGGAAACGGAAAGCTGGTGCTTGTTACCGCAATCACGCCCACTCCCGCAGGCGAGGGAAAGACCACCACCACCATCGGTCTTGCCGACGGCATGCGTCAGATCGGTAAGAACTGCGTTGTGGCTCTGCGCGAGCCTTCTTTGGGACCCGTATTCGGTGTCAAGGGCGGTGCCGCGGGCGGCGGATACGCGCAGGTCGTTCCGATGGAGGACATCAATCTGCACTTTACGGGTGATTTCCACGCCATTGGCGCGGCAAATAACCTTTTGGCGGCAATGCTGGATAACCATATCTATCAGGGCAATTGCCTCAACATCGACCCCAGACGCATCACGTGGAAGAGATGCGTGGATATGAATGACCGCCAGCTCCGCTTTGTGACCGACGGTCTTGGCGGACGCGTCAACGGTGTTCCGCGCGAGGACGGATACGACATCACGGTCGCATCCGAGATCATGGCGGTGTTCTGTCTTGCAAACTCGATCACCGACCTCAAGGAGCGACTTTCCCGCATCGTGGTTGCGTATACGTATGACGAGCAGCCCGTAACGGCGGGGGATCTTGGCGCTGTTGGAGCTATGGCGGCTCTGCTCAAGGATGCACTCAAGCCCAACCTTGTGCAAACATTGGAGGGAACTCCCGCGTTCGTACACGGAGGACCTTTTGCAAACATCGCGCACGGCTGTAACTCGGTCATTGCAACCAAAATGGCTTTGAAGCTTGGCGATTACGCCATCACCGAGGCAGGCTTTGGAGCTGATCTCGGCGCGGAGAAGTTTCTTGACATCAAATGCCGCATGGCGGGGCTTTCTCCCGATGCCGTTGTCATTGTTGCAACGGTTCGCGCGCTCAAAATGCACGGAGGTGTTCCCAAAACCGAGCTTGGCACGGAGAATTTGGAAGCACTGGAAGCGAGCATCCCGCACCTTTTGCGCCACGTTTCCAACATCAAAAATGTTTATGGTATTCCTGCCGTGGTGGCGGTCAATCGCTTCCCAACGGACACCGATGCCGAGATCAATCTGGTCATCGAAAAATGTCGCGCGCTGGGTGTGAACGTCGTGCTTTCCACCGTTTGGGCAGAGGGCGGCAAGGGCGGAATGGACTTGGCACGCGAGGTTGTCAGACTTTGCGAGGAAGAAACGAGCGATTTCCGCTTTGCCTATGACACCGAGGGCAGTATTCCCGAGAAGATCGAGGCGATCGTCAAGCGCGTTTACGGTGGTGACGGTATTGTCATCGCACCCGCCGCAAAGAAGGAGATCGACAAATTGACCTCTCTTGGCTTTGACAAGCTCCCAGTTTGTATGGCAAAGACGCAGTACAGCTTTTCGGATGACGCGAGCAAGCTCGGCGCTCCCGATGGCTTTACCGTCACGGTCAGAAACGTTAAAGTTTCGGCAGGCGCGGGCTTTATTGTAGCGCTCACGGGTGACATCATGACGATGCCGGGACTTCCCAAATCTCCTGCTGCCGAGCGAATCGACGTGGACGAGAACGGAAAGATTACGGGATTGTTCTAATGATTCCATAACTCTAAAACGGTGTTTCGCCGTAAAAAAGGAGCTTCCAATGCGATGGCGTTGGAAGCTCCTTTTTTGCATGGAAAATATGTTTTGCACTCCGGGATTCAGAACCCAAGCGTGCGCAGCATGCGGCAATTAACCAAAGCAAGCAATAGCGCACGCTATGGCACAATTTCCGCAAGCGGAAATTTGCGGGGTTCTTCATTCTAAGGTCACGGAAAACAAGAAGAGGTACCCGATTGGGTACCTCTTCTTGCTTGGCGTGGCATGAGGGATTCGAACCCCCGACCTTTTGGTTCGTAGCCAAACACTCTATCCAGCTGAGCTAATGCCACATGTACGCTTTTTCGTACTCGCCTATTATACCGCATTTATTCGGATTTGTCAAGCCCTTTTTGAAAAAAAGTTGAAAAATATTTTTCACGTTTTCTGTGCCGCAAAGTAACCTCCCGAACCCTTCCGTAAATCGGAATCCGCTCGGGAGTTATGTTCTTTAACGCAAGCTGACCGCAATGATCCGCTCGCAGAGCTGATGATAGCTGATGCCTGCCGCGGCTGCTGCCTGTGGGAGAAGGCTGGTCGGGGTCATGCCGGGAAGGGTATTGGCTTCCAAACACCAGAGCTGTCCGTCTGCATCAAGAAGATAGTCAAATCGCGCGTATCCGAACAGACGCAATGCTTCAAAGCCGCATCGGGTCAGGTTATATGCCGCATCCCGTACCGCATCGGAAATCTCCGCAGGGCAGACCTCGCGCGTTG
This sequence comes from Eubacteriales bacterium, assembly GCA_045632805.1. Taxonomy (GTDB): domain Bacteria; phylum Bacillota; class Clostridia; order Oscillospirales; family CAG-272; genus UMGS1865. Next base: position 10,529 of record JAZQXI010000009.1, read on the forward strand.
TTCCTTGGTACTTATTTTTATAGTCGTAGAAGCCCTGTTCGGGGATGATCTCTACGGGGGGGAGCGTTTCGCCGTCAAGAATTCCAACCGTCAATTCGCGCCCTGTGATCTTTTTTTCTACCAGAACACGTGCGTCCCATGCGGCGGCATCTCGCAAAGCCGTGGTGAGTTCCTCACGCGTTTCTACCATCGAAACACCGACGCTGGAGCCGCAGGAAACGGGCTTGACAACGCAAGGGAGTCCGATTTTGGCGATCAGATCCTCTTCGCATGCTTTTGCCGCATCCACACACACCCAGTCGGGGGTGGGGACACCCGCATCTCGCAACAGTCGCTTGGAAATGTCCTTATCCATCGCGAGGAGACTGCCGATGTATCCCGAGCCCGTGTAGCGGATGCCGTAATTGTCCAGTGTCGCTTGAAGCTGTCCGTTTTCACCCATCGAGCCGTGAAGCGCGAGAAAGACTAAATCCGCATGCTTGCAAAGTGTGATAACGTTTTGCCCGATTAAGGCATTGCCGTTTCCGACGCGTGCCTTGAGCGCCGCAAGATCCGGAACCGTTTCGGTCACGGTGTATGTGTAAGTCCCCTCGGTGCGAAAGAGGGAATCAAGATCGTCGGGGAGCGAGGGAAGCCCCTCGTAAACGTCAAGCAGAAGCACGCTGTGACCGTTTTCGATCAATGCGTTTGCAATCAGGCTTCCGGAGCTGAGAGAAACGTCGCGCTCGGGCGAGTAGCCGCCTGCCAAAACAATGATTTTCAAAGCCGTGTATCCTTTCAATCGTGATGGGTGGGTGAGAGATCGGAGAGGATGACCACGCGGTCGTTTCCTCCGAGATCTTGTTTTACAAGGATGCTGCGAAAGCCGTGAGCGTGACCGAGCGCGGTTAGCGCCTGCGCTTGATCGTATCCGATCTCAAAGAGGATCAATCCGTCCTTTTTTAATACGTGTGACCAGTTGGTGAGGATCGCGCGGTAAAACAGTAACCCGTCCTCGCCGCCGTCAAGTGCCGCTGTCGGCTCGGCGTGTACCTCGGGAGAAAGCGAATCCAACTCGCGTGTCGCGATGTAGGGGGGATTGCTCAGAATTGCATCGAGTGACTCCGAGGGGAGAGAGGGCGGGAGCAATACGTCCTCGCATAGCGGCTCAAAGCGATCGCGTACACCGTTTCGTCTGGCGTTGCGCTCGGCAAGAGCAAGCGTCGCAGGAAATTTATCCAATGCATACGCGCGTGTGTCGGGGCGCTCGGCAAGGGTCGAGATGGCAATGCATCCGCTTCCCGTGCAAAGATCGGCAAAGAGAGCATTTTTTGGGAGGCGGCGGATCGCTTCCTCGACAAGACACTCGGTGTCACTGCGGGGAATGAGGCAATCGGGAGATACCTCGTAGGTCTGGCGGTAGAACTCCCATTCCCCAAGAATATATTGGAGTGGCTCATGGGACAGCCGTCTTTCAATGGCTTTTTCCAGCTCCTTTGAGATCGGATAATCCCGCTCTGTGTCAGAATAGAGCGAGGGGAGGGGAATCGAACAAAAATGCGAGAGTAAGCATGCCGCGTCCCATTCGCTGTTTTCAATGTTGCCGCTTTTCAATTTGTCGCAAAGCTCCCGATAGGTCATAGCCCTCTCCTTTTCAATGATTTCATCCTATATTTTACCATGAGTTTTGTAAAAAGGGAATAGATTTCAAAAAAAATCAAAAAAAATTTCGATAACCTCTTGATTTTTTCGAAAAACATGGTATACTATGAATGAGTATATGTCAATTTGCGGCGTTTTGACGCAAAATAATGGAGGAAATCACATGGAAAACGATGTTGTTGTTGTAAAAAAGGGTAATCGCTTCTGGAAGGTGCTTGGCATTCTGCTGGCAATTGCAGGAGTTTGCTTTGTTGCGGTAAAGGTATACAATAAGTTTTTCCGCAAGGCACAGCCCGCAGTAGAGGGCGGCGAGGACGTTCCCGCAGTTGAGGGAGCTGAGGAAGCAGCAGTTGCAGAGGAGACCTTCGAGGTTCCCGCAGAGGCTGTTATCGCAAACGCAGCCGACATGAGCGCAGAGTAATTCTGTTTTACATCTGAAAAACGGCTTCCCGTATTTGCCGGGCAGCCGTTTTCTTATCCAAAGAATCGAAAAAGGAGAGCAATCATGGCAAAATACAGACGCGGCAGAATCAACGAGGAGATGCAAAAGGAGCTGACGATGATTCTCAGACGAGTCAAGGATCCCAGAGTCAGCAACGCCTTTGTCAGCATCACGGCGGCGGACTGCACGGCGGATCTTAAATACGCAAAGGTTTACTATTCCGCGATGGGCGGAGACCCCAAGGAGATCGCGCAAGGGCTGAAGGCTGCGGCGGGCTTTATCCGTCGGGAGCTGGCAAGCTCGCTCAATCTGCGCATGACCCCCGAATTGACCTTTGTTCCCGACTCTTCGGTGGCATATGGTGCGCATATCGCAAGCATTCTCAACAAGCTGGATATCACGCCCCTTGAGGACGAGGAGAGTGAAGACAAGGACGGCGAGGACGCATGAGCGAATTGATCGAGTTTGAGCAGATCGCTCCGGTGATCGGTGAACCGATGGACACGTTGGTACTGTTCCACCGCGCGCCCGACGCCGATGCGGTAGGCTCTGCGTTTGCGCTCCGACAGCTTCTTGAGGAGCTTGGCTCTCGCGCGTACTGTGTTTGCGCGGGCGAAGTTCCTGCGCGCTTGCGCTTTTTGATGCACGGGATGCAGGAAAGCGTGCTTCCCGAATCCATCCCGGAGGATTTTGAGGTCGGGCGCGTGGTGAGTGTGGACAGCGCATCCCCCGCACAGCTTGACCGCTTATATGATCTTTTTGGAAATCAGATCGACCTTATGATCGATCATCACGCGGGTGGCGAGGAATACGCATCTCTTTGTTACATCCGTCCCGATGCGGCGGCGACGGGGGAGATCTTATTCGATCTTGCCAAGCAGCTTGCAACCGACGGTTTGGTGCGCATCACGGATGCGCTTTGTATCGACCTTTATGCGGCGATCAGCGGAGATACGGGCTGTTTCCGTTTTTCCAACGTTACGCCACAGACACACATGCGTGCCGCGGAGCTGTTGGCAAGCGGCATCGACAGTGCCGAGATCAATCACCTGCTTTACGACAGCAAAAGCCCCGAACAGCTTCGTGCCGAGGCGGCGGGGGCATCCAATCTCAATCTGTTCGCAAACGGAAGGATCGCGGTCATTACGTTTCCCTATGCGCTCAAGGCGGCGCTGGGGCTTTCCGACGAGCATCTGGAAACCTTGGTGGACGTGGCACGCTCCGTTGCGGGAGTCGAGGTCGCGATCTGTATCCGTCAGCCAAGCCTTGAGGGGAAATTTCGCGTTTCGATGCGATCTTCCTCGGATTACAATGTTTGTGAGCTTTGCCGCTCTTTTGGTGGCGGCGGACACGCAAAGGCGGCGGGATGCACGGTAACCGCTCCCGATATTGAGTCGGCGATGCAGGCGGTGGTCGGCGCAATTGACTTTTTTGAAGAAAATTGAATAAAAGCCTCCTTTTTGGAGAATGCTGATGTTGCATTCAAAAAAAGGAGGTTTTGTTATGTCACAAAAAAGATTACTTATCGCGTTTTTGGTGCTTTGTACGGCGGGGCTGTTGATTGGAACGATCCTGCCCGTGCATGGCGAAGATGAGGTTTACGACACCGTGGTACGCCTGCACGTGCTTGCCAATTCGGACAGCGAAGAGGATCAAGCACTCAAATTAAAGGTACGGGATGCCGTGCTTGCGGTTACGGGACCGATGCTGGAGGGATGCTCCGACCAAGCGGAGGCACTGCGTCTGCTGGACGCGGGGATGGAAGAGATCCGTGCCGCCGCCGAGGATGTGATCGCAAGGGAAGGGAACGGCGAGCGTGTGACACTGGAGCTTGGGGAAGAGCAATACCCGGAGCGGGACTATGACAGCTTCTGTTTTCCGTCCGGCACCTACGTCTCCTTGCGGATCTGCATTGGTGATGCCGAAGGGCGGAACTGGTGGTGCTGTCTTTTTCCCCGCCTCTGCCTTGGCGCGGCAACTGTAAAAAACGAGGATGCAGAGGATGCCTGTATCTCGGTCGGGCTGACTCCCGATCAGTACAAAATTATTACCGAAACCGAAAAGCCCGTCTACAAAGTGCGCTTTCGGCTGTTGGAGCTGTTGCAGGGGTAGAAAATGTTTTTGGTGGGGGAAACTTCTTGTTAAGAGATGTTTTCTCGGAGAACCTTCTTGTAAGAGATATTTTTTTGGAGAACCTTCTTGAAAGAAGGTTCTCCAAACCTCTCCAAGAACTTTCACCACTTTTTTATTGCACCCACATGTGGAATTGCTATCATGGCAATTCCTTTTTTCATTCTCTGCGTTTAGTGAAAGCCTTCGTGTAGTACAGATTCCCGCACGCTGTCGCTTTTGAACGAAGCCAAAACAATAGCTTCCGCAAGCGCTTGGGTCCCACCACCGCCAAGCGCTCACGAAAGTTAGCTTACCAACGGCAAAACAACTTTTGCCTCCCACTCCGGGGGAGGTGGCACGCGAAGCGTGACGGAAGGAGTTAGCGTCTATGTACACTTAGCACTCTCATCAATTCTATCCTCTTTGCACTCTATTACTACCCAAGCACTCACAAAAGTTAGTTTAGAGAAGAAAAAATAAAAGGTATGCGTACAGACTTCAAAGTCTCTTGTAGGAGATGGCGCCCTCTCCCTCGCCCTACGGTGGTACCTCTCCCAAAGGGATAGACAAAAGTTGTTTGACCATTGGAAAACTAACCTTCGTGAGCGTTTTGGGTAGCGAAGCGGAGCGAGCGTAATGAATGACACCACGGTGTGGTGTCAGAACGCGAGCGTGACCGAGCCGCAGCGAGAAGTGGTACCAAAACGCTTGCGGGAGCTAATCTACTGTCAGCGCTCTAAAGCGACAGCGTGCGGGAATCTGTACTGCACGAACGCTTTCACCAAGTGCAGAGCATGAAAAAAGGAACCGTTGTGTAAGCAGTTCCTTTGGTGGGTCACCTAAAAAAGCGGTGAAAGTTTTTGAAGAGGGGCATGGGGAGAAACTTTTTTCAAAAAGTTTCTCCCCTAAAAAAACATCAAACTAACTTTTGTGAGCGTTTTGGGTGGTGGTACCAAAACGCTTGCGAGAGCTATTGTTCTGTCTGTGCTCTAAAGTGACGGCGTGCGGGAATCTGTACTGCACGAAGGCTTTCACCAAGTGCAGAGCA
>JAZQXI010000010.1:0-14141 GCA_045632805.1 Eubacteriales bacterium
CGCAAACTTTTGAAAAAGTTTGATCAAAACTTTTTTCAAGCTGACGAAAGTCGGTAGTTTTGTCTACAGTCTGGTGTGAGGACTCCAAAAAGGAGTCCTCGCAGGTTGTAGACCAAAGGCATACAATTTGTTAATTTGCACAAATTCGTTTATGCCGCTTTTTTCTTTGACACCACAGGCGCAAATGAAAAGAGGCTTCACAGGCTCAGCCGCAATTGCAAGCAATTGCAGCTTGGCAAAAGAGAAAGCGCCGTTTTTGGGGGGATTTCGCGCTCTGCGGAGCGCGAGGAGGACTTCGCGCCCTCCACCCCGCAAACTTTTGAAAAAGTTTGATCAAAACTTTCGTCAAGCTGACGAAAGTCGGTAGTTTTGTCTACAGTCTGAGGAATCGCTTACAAAGCGGTTCCTTTTTGCGTTGTATTCGATTGCAAAGCGAGAGAGGACATGATGAGGCGGCTTTGGCAACGCTGTGTCGGATTTTTATATTTTGGAGAATTTTGTTATTGACAAGAGGGGCAAAATATGCCATAATAAGCATGTATAGAGATCATTTGTTTCGACTATTATTTTATAAATTGTGAAAAGGAGTTTCTTTATGTTGGATCTTCGATATCACCGCTCTCTTGCCGACCTGCACGTCGGATGCGAGAGACCGCATGCGTATTTTATCCCGTATCAGAGCCGCGAGGCGGCAAACACCTTAAACCGTGCTGAAAGTGACCGCTTTCTCTCTCTTTGCGGCGAGTGGAATTTCCGCTACTACAGCGGCGAGCGGGAATTGCCTGATTTTACCTCTGACGTATGGCAGACGGAGGGAGGAGACAAGCTCAACGTTCCGATGAGCTGGCAGTATGCATTGGGACGCGGTTACGACCTTCCGCAATATACCAATATCAATTATCCCTATCCCGTCGATCCACCGCACCTTCCCGACGACATCCCCTGCGGTCTTTACGAGCGCACCTTTACGGTAAGCGCCGAGGCGCTGGCACAAAAGCAGATCTATATGACCTTTGAGGGTGTGGATTCCTGCTTCTACCTTTACATCAACAAGAAATTCGCGGCATACAGCCAAGTCAGCCACATGACAAGCGAGGTTTGCATCAACGATTACCTCGTCGCGGGCGAGAACACCGTGCAGGTTTTGGTCATGAAGTGGTGCGACGGCTCTTATCTTGAGGATCAGGACAAGATCCGCTCCTCGGGGATCTTCCGCGAGGTCTATCTGCTTCTGCGTGACAAGGTACACGTCGAGGATCTTTACGTCAGACAAGAGGTCAGTAAGACGCTGGAGCACGCAACGGTTCGTGCGGAGCTGACCTTGAACGGTGATGCCGAGGTGGCGTATACACTGGTTTCCCCCGACGGCGAGACCGTCAAAGAGGGCAGTGCGTTTATCAAGAAAAACGGCACACTGGAGATGGAAGTGGATGCTCCCGTACTTTGGAATGACGAAGAGCCGCGCCTGTATGCGTTGTACCTTGATTGCGGTGAAGAGCATATCCGACAGGAGATCGGCTTGCGCCGCTTTGAGATCGTCGGTTGCGTGCTTTACGTTAACGGCAAGAAGATCAAGACCAAGGGCGTCAACCGTCACGACAGCCATCCGCAATTGGGCTCGGCAACTCCCGTGGAGCATATGCTGCGCGATCTTTATATTATGAAGGCGCACAACGTCAATACAGTGCGCACCAGCCACTATCCCAATGATCCCCGGTTCTTGGAGCTTTGCGACCGACTCGGTTTTTACGTTTGTGACGAGGCTGACATCGAAACGCACGGCTTTGGAAACGTACATTGCTGGGATAAGCTGACCGAAAGCCCCGATTGGAGCGCGGCATATCTGGATCGCGCCGAGAGAATGATGGAACGTGACAAGAACCGCGCGTCGGTGCTGCTTTGGTCGGTTGGAAACGAGAGCGGCGTGGGACTCAACCACCGCCTGATGGCGGAGTATTTCCACAAGCGTATGCCCGGATGCTTTGTGCATAGTGAGGACGCATCGCGCCGCATGGTAGCAAATCTCTACGCGGCAGATCCAAAAGGTCGCAAGAATATGCCGCTGTCGGTGGATTACGTGGACGTGGATAGCCGTATGTACCCCTCTGTCGAGAACATCGAAAAGGATTATATGCAAAGCGGGAAGCAGACAAAGCCCTTTTTCCTTTGTGAATACAGCCACGCGATGGGCAACGGCCCCGGTGACCTTGAAAAATATTGGCAGTCGATCTACAAGCACGATAGCTTCCTTGGCGGTTGCGTCTGGGAGCTGTTGGATCACTCGGTGGACATCGGTACGCCCGGACATCCCAAATACATCTACGGCGGTGACTTTGGCACCTTCCCGAATGATGGAAACTTCTGCGTGGACGGTTTGCTTTATCCCGACCGTCGCCCGCACACGGGAATGCTGGAGCTCAAGCAGGTTCTGCGTCCCGTACGTGCCGAGAGCTTTGACGCCGAGCGCGGAACGGTGACCTTGCACAGCCTGCGCCACTTTACCGATGCGTCGGATCTGGATCTGTATTGGACGGTGGAGCAGAACGGACGCGTGGTGCGCGAGGGACGTGTGGCAGAATTGAAGATCTTGCCCGAACGTCGCCGCACCTACCTGCTTGCAAAGGATCTCCGCAAGGGACTTTGCGGCTTCTGTTATCTCAACCTTTCCTACCGCACCAACCGCACAACGCCTTGGGCGGCAAGCGGTTACGAGGTTGGCTTTGAACAGTTTGAATTGGATACCCCCGCGATGCCCGTACCTGCAAAAGCGCCGATGAAGCAGACCTTTGCGCTTGGCGAAACCAAGGACGCGCTGACCGTGACCGACGGTGATGCGGTTTATACCATTGACCGTGTCAGTGGACTGCTGTCCGCGATCAACGCATCGGGCAAGGAGCTTTTGACCTCTCCCTTGACTCCCAAGATCTGGCGCGCGCCCACCGATAACGACCGCGATGTCAAAAACCGCTGGATGAGTGAGCATTATCACAAGATGCAATCGGCTTGCCGCTCCCTTGAGGTAACGGAACAGAGCGAGGATCGCATTTGTGTCAAGGCAACGCTGACCATGGCGGCACCCGCAAAGCTTCCGCTCCTTTCCTTGGAGGTTCTTTACCGCTTTGAGCGCGGTGAGGGGGTACAGATCGAGACCGACGGCAAGGTTTTGCAAAAGGACGCGTTCCTGCCGAGATTTGGATTTGAATGTAAGCTGCCCGCCGATTGCGAGATGCTTTCCTACTTTGGAAGAGGTCCTGTGGAGTCCTATCGCGATAAGCGTCACGCATCGCGCGTCGGTCGCTACAGCACCACCGTGACCGAGCATTTTGAGCATTACGTGCGTCCGCAGGAAAACATGGCACACGTGGATTCCCGCTGGGTGGAGGTCTGTAATGCCGCAGGGCAGGGACTTCTTGCCACCAACACGCAGGCGTGCGAGAGCTTCAGCTTCAATTGCTCGCACTTTACCGACGAGTATCTGACCGAAACGGCACACGATTATGAATTGGTACCCATGGAGGAGACCGTATTGCACTTGGACTATGCCCACAGCGGCATCGGCTCCAACTCCTGTGGACCTAAGCTTGACCGTGAGCTTCGTCTGGAGCAGGATTTCCGTTTTGCGGTAAGACTGTTGCCCGTGCGTACGGGAGATGTTTGCCCGTTTGCGAAGTGCGTGAAATAAAAAAAGACCGAGGACACTCGCTAATGGCGCGTGTCCTCGCGGACTATTACTAAATGATCGACTTTCGTCAGTGCCATAAAAGTTTTGATCAAACTTTTTCAAAAGTTTGCGCAGGTCAAGGGCGCGAAGCCCTTGTCGCCGCTCGCAAGCCGCGAAATTCCTTTCCTTTCGGCGCTTTTCTTTTTGCCAAGCTTTTTCTTTTGCGCCTTCTTGGTCAAAAGAAAAAGCGGTATAAACGAATTTGTACATATTGACAAATCACACGTCTTTGGTCTCGCTCTCGACCGAGGACACGCTCCAATGACACGCGCCAATGACGCGTGTCCTCGATGAGTTGTGAGATTGAGGTGTGAATTCTTTTAATCCGCAACGTACTCCATAATATCTTCGATTTTGCAATTCAGCACGGCACAGAGCTTGTTCAAGGTTTTGGTTTCGATGTTGTCGTTGGCTTTGAGACGGCGAACCGTTTTGCTATCGATCCCGCATTCCTCGCGCAGCTTGTAGGTCGTAACGCCTTGCGCTTCCATGGTTTTCCATAATTTATCAAAAATAATCATTTTTCATTATCCCCCTTGACATTTACTATTATGGGGGTTATAATCTAAAATATTAAGGGGATATAATCCCCATATTGAAAAATGAGGTGAAAAATAATGGAACTTTGGAAAGAAATTTTCTGCAACATTTTGCAAAAAGAATGTATGGAAGTCAGATTCCCGCAAGCGATTGATTTGGAAAAGATATTTGAACTGGAGTGCTATAAGGCATTGCAAAAAATCAAGATGATTTTACAGGATGAAAGCTTGGATGATGAGTCGTGCTTTCTCAAAATCGAAGAAATTGTTTCGGCGTTTGAAAAAATAGGGAGCGATGGCGGGGCACGGCATGATTTTTGAAAAAGACGACGAAAACGGTTGATGACCCGACGCAATACGCTTAATTTTTCATAGGAGAAACGGTATGAATTTTGAAACGATGTTTGCCACGCCCGAGAGTGCCGCGGCGCAGGTGCTGGGGTTTTTGGCGATGCTGTTGGGCTTTGCGATGTATGCGTTTCGAACGCGAGGCAGAATTCTGCTCGCAAAGCTTGCGGCGGACGCCCTTTGGGTCGGGCATTATCTGCTCTTGGGCGCGTCATCGGGGGCTTTGATCAACGGTGTCAATATGGTAAGGGAAGGAGTCTTTTACCACAAGGAAAAGAGATGGGCGTCCAATCTTGTATGGCCTTTCCTCTTTTTGATACTGAATCTGCTAATGACGGCTCTTTCGTGGCAAGGGGCAATTAGTTTACTCCCCATGGTCGGCTCGTCTTTGAACATTTTGGGGCTTTGGTGCAGTGATCCCAAGCATATGCGCCTGATTTCGATCCCCGCGCTCACCGCTTGGCTGATCTATTCGGTGTTGGTGGGATCTTTGTGGAGCCTTTTGGTCAACGGAGCGTCAATTTGTTCCGCTGTGTATGGCCTTTTGCGCGATGCGAGACAAAAAAGAAACGGTTAACAGCAAAAAAACGGTACGGACTGTGAAGTCGGTGCCGTTTTTTTGTCATATCGAAACACTTCCTTTTATTTATATGCGCTGATTTGAAGAGAATTTCGGGGGCTTTATCGACAAACCTTACAAGAGACAGAAAAAAGAAAAAATAAAAAAATGAATTTTTTTACAAAAAATACTTGACAATTGACAAAAAACATGATAAAATATTAAACTGCATTATAATCGCTCGTATTGTGGAAACTTTGGTGATTTATGACAAATTGTATAAATAGCAATTTGCACAAAGCATCGGATGTCAAAAAGGCTCCGCAAATCGAATGTGATTTTTCCACGCGTTATCAATTCTTTGAATGGAGTGATTGAATTAATGATCAAAGTAAAAGATCAAAAGCTTGGTCAGAACACGAGAAAAAGCTTCTCGGGCGCTCGGTTTGATTACCCTCTGCCCAACTTGGTCGAGATTCAGACCAAGTCCTACGAATGGTTCAAGAAGGAAGGCTTGATGGAGGTTTTGCGCGATGCGTCCCCCATTACCGACACCTATGGCAACCTCGTAATCGAGTTCATCTCTTATACCCTTGATGAGGCTCATCCCAAGTACCCCGTTGAGGAGTGCAAGGAGAGAGACGTCAACTATGCAGCACCCCTGAAGGTCAACGTTCGTTTGACCAACAAGCAAACGGGTGAGGTCAAGCAGGCTGATATCTTTATGGGCGATTTCCCGCTCATGACCGAAACGGGTACCTTTGTGATCAACGGTGCGGAGCGTGTTATCGTCTCCCAGATCACCCGTTCGCCCGGAATGTATTATTCTTCCGAAATTGATAAGGCGGGTAAAAAGACCTATGCCACCACGGTCATTCCGTACCGCGGCGCTTGGCTCGAGTATGAGATCGATGCGTCGGGCGTGGCATACGTTCGTATTGATAAGAACCGCAAGCTGCCTTTGACGATGTTCATCCGCGCACTCGGACTTGAGAGCCGCGAGGACGTTTACGCGCTGTTTGGAGAGGATGAGCATCTTCGCCTGACCTTTGAAAAGGATGAGAGCGAGGAGCTGGCAGCACAGAACCGCTCCACTGCCGTCGTTGAGGCACTGAAGGAGATTTATAAGAAGCTTCGTCCCGGCGAGCCCCCCACGGAGGAAGCCGCGCGGACTCTGCTTCACAACTATTTCTTTGACCCCAAGCGTTATGACATCGCGCCTGTCGGTCGTTATAAATTCAATAAGAAGATGGCGGTCCACAACCGTATCGCCAACCGCCGCCTTGCCGCAGATGCTGTCAGCCCTATTACGGGTGAGGTGATTCTGGCTGCAGGTGAGGTTGTCACTCCCGCATTGGCTCGCGAGATCGAGCATGCAGGTGTCAACGAGGTTCTGATCTCGTTGGATAACGGCGACGTGGTGAAGGTGATGGGTAACAACACCGTCAATCCCGTATACGTGCTTGGCACCGATCTTCAGGATTGCGGCGTGCGTGAAAAGGTACGTACTCCCGTTCTCCTTGAGATCCTTCAGGAGTGCGGCGGCGATATCGACGCGGTCAAGGCTGCCGTCAAGGATCGCATTGCCGATCTTTGCCCCAAGTGCCTGACTGTGGATGACGTGATGGCGTCTATCAACTACCTCTTGTGCCTGACGCATGACGTAGGAAACGTGGATGACATCGACCACCTCGGCAACCGTCGTATCCGCTCGGTCGGCGAGCAGTTGCAGAACCAGCTCCGCATCGGCTTTGCGCGTATGGATAAGATCATCAAGGAGCGTATGGCAACGCAGGATAACGAAAAGCTGACCGTTCAGGCGCTGATCAACATCCGTCCCGTTACCACCGCGATCCGCGAGTTCTTCGGCTCCAGCCAGTTGTCTCAGTTCATGGACCAGAACAACCCTCTGGCAGAATTGAGCCACAAGCGCCGTCTCTCGGCACTCGGCCCCGGCGGTCTGTCGCGTGACCGTGCGTCCTTTGACGTGCGTGACGTTCACTATACCCAGTACGGACGTATCTGCCCGATCGAGTCCCCCGAAGGACCGAACATCGGTCTGATCTCCTATCTCTCCACCTATGCCCGCATCTCGGAGTACGGTTTTATCGAAGCCCCCTACCGTAAGGTCGAGCATATCGACAACGGCGACGGAACCTTCCGCCACCACGTGACTGATGAGGTGGAATATATGACCGCGGATAACGAGGATCATTACATCGTCGCACAGGCAAACGAGCCTTTGGATGAGAATGATTGCTTCGTCAACGCAAAGGTCATCGGTCGTGATAAGACCGAGATCGTTGAGGTGGACGCTTCCAGTGTCGATTATATGGACGTTGCGCCCAAGATGCTGGTATCGGTTGCATCCGCAATGATCCCGTTCCTTGAAAACGACGACAACACCCGTGCGCTGATGGGTTCGAACATGCAGAAGCAGGCAGTGCCGCTTCTGATCAACGATTCTCCTATCGTCGGTACGGGTATGGAATACAAGGCGGCGCTGGACTCCGGCGTTGTCATCATCGCGCAGAGAGCAGGCTACGTTGAGCGTGTACAGGCGGATAAGATCGTCATCGCGTGCGAGGGCGGCGTCAAGGACGTTTACGAGCTGCTCAAGTTCAAGAGAACCAACCAGGGTACCTGCTTTAACCAGCGTCCCATCGTCTCCAAGGGAGATTATGTGGAAGCAGGGCAGGTTATCGCCGACGGTCCCGCAACCAGCAACGGTGAATTGTCGCTCGGTAAGAACGCGCTCATCGGCTTTATGACCTGGGAGGGCTACAACTACGAGGACGCAGTCCTGTTGAATGAAAGATTGGTACGCGACGACGTTTATACCTCGTTGCATATCGAGGAATATACCCACGAGGCAAGAGACACCAAGCTCGGCCCGGAGGAAATTACCCGTGAGATCCCCAATATCGGTGAGGACGCTTTGCGCGACCTGAATGCCGAGGGTATCGTGAAGAAGGGAACCGAGGTTCGCTCGGGTGACATTCTGGTCGGTAAGATCACTCCTAAGGGTGAGACGGAGCTTACCGCAGAGGAAAGATTGCTTCGCGCGATCTTTGGTGAGAAGTCCCGCGAGGTGCGTGACACCTCTCTCCGACTTGCGCACGGTGAGGCAGGTATCGTCGTTGTCGTTCGTGTGTTCTCGCACGAGCAAGGTGATGGGCTTCCCGCAGGTGTCAACAAGGTCGTCAAGGTTTATATCGCGCAAAAGCGTAAGATCTCCGTGGGAGATAAGATGGCAGGTCGACATGGTAACAAGGGTGTCGTTTCCCGCATTCTGCCTCCCGAGGATATGCCCTTCCTGCCCGACGGAACGCCGTTGGATATCGTTTTGAATCCTTTGGGCGTGCCTTCCCGTATGAACATCGGTCAGGTGCTGGAGGTGCATCTCGGTATCGCGTCCCGCAAGCTTGGTTGGAAGATCATGACTCCCGTCTTCGGTGGCGCAAACGAAAAGGATATTCTGGCGTGCCTTGAGGCTGCCGGCATGCAGAGAGATATGTTCCCCTTGGAAAATCCCGAGGGCAAGGCTCTCTATGAGGAGACGACCGATCCCGAAACGGGTGTCAAGTCTCTGCGCACGCTGTCCGACGAGGAACGCGCCGACGAGGCGTTTATGAATCAGCTCCGCGCTGAGAAGCGACTCAAGATTCTGGACGGTAAGACCGTGCTTTACGACGGACGCACGGGCGACCCCTTTGATAACCCCGTTACCGTCGGTATCATGTATTATTTGAAGCTCCATCATCTGGTTGATGATAAGATCCACGCACGTTCCAACGGTCCGTACTCTTTGGTCACGCAGCAGCCCTTGGGCGGTAAGGCTCAGTTCGGCGGTCAGCGTTTCGGAGAGATGGAGGTATGGGCGCTGGAGGCTTACGGTGCAGCGTATACGTTGCAGGAGATCCTGACCGTCAAGTCCGACGATATCAACGGACGTCGCCGCGCTTACGAGGCGATCATCAAGGGTCAGAACATTCCTACTCCCGGCGTGCCCGAGTCCTTCAAGGTCATGGTCAAGGAGCTGCAATCCTTGGCTCTGGATATCCGCGTGCAGGATAAGGAAGGCAACGACATCGAGCTTTCCGAGCTTTGCAATGAGGAAGATGCTGTTACCAAGGGCGCTGATAAGGACGCAATCGATGCAGTGCTCGGTCAGCGTGCAATGGATGAGGATTTGCGCCGTTCGTTCTTGATGGAGGATGAAAACGGCGACGTGATCGAGGAGGAAGAGGACGAGTTTGATTCGGACGGTGTGTTCGAGGCAGAGGAGTCTTACGACGATTTCTCCGAGGGAGACGAATAATTGCAGATGATCCGCGCATAGGTGCGGATACCGGACACGGGAGGGGAAGTGCCTCCCCTGTCCGCCGAGAGTATAGATAGAAAGGGTTCATGGTTATAACTGTGGAGCATAACGAATTTTATTCTATAAAAATTGGATTGGCATCTTCGGATATGATCCGTGAGTGGTCTTACGGCGAGGTCAACAAGCCCGAGACCATCAACTACAGAACGCTCAAGGCAGAGGTCGGAGGACTGTTCTGCGAGCGTATCTTCGGTCCTACCAAGGATGGCGCTTGTATGTGCGGCAAGTATAAGAACTCGCACAGCAAAGAGATCATCAAGTGCGAAAAGTGCGGCGTTGACGTGACCACCAAGAAGGTTCGCCGTGAAAGAATGGGACACATCGAGCTTGCATCTCCCGTGTCTCACATCTGGTATTTCAAGGCGGTTCCTTCCCGTATGGCGCTGATCCTTGACATGTCGCCAAAGGCACTTGAGCAGGTTCTGTATTTTGCAGAGAACGTCGTATTGGATCCCGGTCACACCCCCTTGGAAAAGGGATTGGTCATGTCCGAGAAGCAGTACGTGGAATACCGTGAGCTGTACGGAAATGAATTCCGTGCGGGCATGGGTGCCGAGGCGATCAAGGAGCTGTTGCAGGGAATTGACGTTGAGGCGCTTGCGGCAAGCCTGAAGGAAGAGCTTGCGCAGGCATCGGGTCAGAAAAAGACCCGTATCATCAAGCGGCTGGAGGTCGTAGAGGCATTCCGTAAATCCGGAAACCATCTTGATTGGATGGTTTTGGATGTGATTCCGGTGCTTCCCCCCGATATCCGTCCGATGGTTCAGCTGGATGGCGGACGCTTCGCTTCGTCCGACCTGAACGAGCTTTACCGCCGTGTGATCAGCCGTAACAACCGACTCAAGAAGCTGATGGAGATCCGCACCCCCGAGATCGTCATCCGCAACGAGAAGCGAATGCTGCAGGAGGCTGTTGACGCTTTGATCGACAACGGCAAGCGCGGCAAGCCCGTCACGGGTCCCTCTAACCGTCCTCTCAAGTCTCTTTCCGAGATGCTCAGAGGTAAGCAGGGACGCTTCCGTCAGAACCTCTTGGGTAAGCGTGTTGACTATTCGGGCCGTTCGGTTATCGTCGTCGGTCCTAACCTCAAGATCTATCAGTGCGGTCTGCCGAAGGAAATGGCGATCGAGCTGTTCAAGCCCTTTGTTATCAAGAGATTGGTTGAAATGGGCAAGGCTACCAACGTCAAGGACGCACAGAAGAAGATCGATCGCGCGTACGATCCCGCAAACGCATGCGTTTGGGACGCGCTGGAAAATGTGATCAAGGAGCATCCCGTGCTTCTCAACCGTGCGCCTACCTTGCACCGTCTGTCTATTCAGGCGTTTGAGCCTGTTCTGGTTGAAGGACGCGCAATTAAGCTGCACCCGCTGGTATGTACCGCATTTAACGCGGACTTCGACGGTGACCAGATGCCTGTACACGTTCCGCTTTCCGCAGAGGCGCAGGCAGAGGCAAGATTCCTCATGCTTTCCGCTAACAACCTGCTCAAGCCCATGGACGGTAAGGCAGTAACGGTTCCTTCTCAGGATATGATCCTCGGTGCTTACTATCTGACCATGGAGAAGGACGGTGAGCCCGGTGACCGTGTACCTGTTCTCGATGAGAACGGTGAGATCGTCCGCGACGAAAAGGGCGAGATCGTTTACAGCTATCATATGTACCGCAATATGGACGAGGCAATGATGGCACACGCAAACGGCACGCTGGGGCTTCACTCCAAGATCAAGATCCGCGTCAGCAAGGAGATCAACGGCGAGATGCGTTCGGACGTGATCGTTACCACGCTGGGACGCTTGATCTACAACCGTGTGATTCCTCAGAATCTCGGATTTGTGGACCGTTCCAAGCCCGAGAACGCACTCAAGCTCGAAATTGAGTTTGTCATCAAGAAAAAGCAGTTGGGACAGATCCTCGACCGTTGTATCCGTAACAATGGCCCCGACGTCTGCGCCACCATGCTGGACGATATCAAGGCGCTGGGCTACCAGTATTCCACCAAGGCTTCCTTCTCGATCTCGGTTTACGATATGACCATCCCGAAGGAAAAGTCCACGTTTATCGACGCAGCACAGAAGCAGGTGGATGTCCTCAACAACTACTACCGTATGGGTATGTACTCCAACGAGGAGCGCTACAACGCGGTAATCAAGCTGTGGGATAAGACCACTGACGACGTGACCAACGCGCTGCAGAACAGCTTCAGCCAGTTCAACCCGATCAAGATCATGTCGGATTCCGGAGCCCGCGGATCCATCGCACAGATGCGTCAGCTGGCAGGTATGCGTGGATTGATGTTCGCAACCAACGGACGTACCATCGAGGTTCCGATTAAGTCTAACTTCCGTGAGGGTCTGAACATCCTCGAGTACTTTATGGGTGCAAAGGGTTCCCGTAAGTCCCTGTCGGATACGGCACTCCGTACCGCAGACTCCGGTTACCTGACCCGTCGTTTGGTCGACGTTTCCCAAGAGGTCATCGTGCGCGAGATCAAGTGCGATACCAAGAAGGGCGCATACGTCACCGATATCATTGATGAAAAGGCAAAGAACGTTCTGGAGCCTTTGGGCGACCGTATCGTCGGACGCTTTACCATGGGTCCCATCGTTCATCCCACTACGGGCGAGGTCATCCTCGAGGACGATCAGATGATCACCGAGGAGATCGTAGATCAGATCACCGCCGCAGGCATTACGGGTGTCAATATCCGTACGGTCATCCAGTGTCACGCAAAGCAGGGTATTTGCGCACACTGCTACGGCGCGGATCTTGCAAACGGCAAGCTTGTTAACGTCGGTGAGGCAGTCGGTATCATCGCGGCACAGTCCATCGGTGAGCCGGGTACCCAGCTGACTATGAGAACCTTCCACTCCGGTGGTGTCGCAGGCTCGGATATTACCCAGGGTCTGCCCCGTGTCGAGGAGCTGTTTGAGGCGCGTCAGCCCAAGAAGCCCGCGATCATGTCCGAAATCAACGGAACGGCACACATCGGTATGGCGGAGAACTCCAATATCCACACCGTTACCATTCATCCAGATGCCGTACAGCCTGAGGGCGTTGTGGCAGAGGTCAAGGAGTATCAGATTCCTTACGGAACCAAGCTCTCCATCATCGAGGGTCAGCACCTTGAGGTTGGTGAGGCAATGACCGAGGGTAACAAGGCTCCTGCAGATATCATGCGTATTTTGGGTCTGGATGCGGTTTACGAATACCTCATCAAGGAGATTCAGAAGGTCTACCGTTCGCAGTCCTGTAACGTCAACGACAAGCACGTTGAGATCATCGCACGTCAGATGACCAGAAAGATGCGCGTTGAGGATAGCGGAAGCTCCGAGCTGCTGGTTGGCTCTAACATCGATATGATGGATCTGGAGCGCGCGAACAACGAGATCGATGCTCGTATCGCAGCAGGCGAAGAGGGACTTACCCACGCCGTGGGAAGCACGATCCTGCTGGGTATCACCAAGGCATCGCTGCAGACCGAGTCCTTTATGTCGGCGGCATCCTTCCAGGAGACCACCAAGGTACTCACCGAGGCGGCGATCCACGGTAAGGTTGACTACCTGCGCGGCTTGAAGGAGAACGTGATCATCGGTAAGCTGATCCCTGCCGGAACGGGTATGGATTGCTACAAGGGTGTCGGCGTTCGCAAGGTCGAGGAGACCGAGGCGGTCTGATCCCATTCAACCGTTTAAAATCCAATCAAAGGGCTGTTGCACTTCGCGACAGCCCTTTTCATATCCTTGAAATGAATTTTTGAGCATTTTTGGCGCATAAAACTGAAAAATATGGCAAATAATCAAATCCGAGCGAACGCAATTTGTGCAAAAGGGAGAAAAATTCACAAGAAAATCTTGGTTCTTGACAAAATCGTCGGAAAGTGCTATAATAGATTGTAATTGCGGGGGTATGCCCGTAGTGTGCCTTGTGCAAAACGGGTCCGCAATCAACATGGCAGAACCACGCGACAATCGTCGGGTGTCTGTATATAAACATTAAATTTCGGAAGAAGGAGGAAACTGAAGAATGCCAACCTTTAACCAGCTTGTCAGACAGGGTCGCGGCGAGAAGGACTACAAGTCCAAGGCTCCCGTACTGCAGAAGGGCTTCAACTCTTTGAAGAACGCTGCAATCAACCAGTCCGCACCGCAGAAGAGAGGCGTTTGCACCAAGGTGTCTACCACCAGCCCTAAGAAGCCGAACTCCGCAATGAGAAAGATCGCGAGAGTACGTCTGACCAACGGCATGGAAGCAACCGTCTACATTCCCGGTATCGGTCACAACCTGCAGGAGCACTCGGTGGTACTGATCAGAGGAGGTCGTGTAAGAGACCTGCCTGGTGTACGTTACCATATCATGCGCGGTACTCTTGACGCGCAGGGCGTTGCAAACCGCAACCAGAGCCGTTCCAAGTACGGCGCAAAGAGAGCAAAGAAGAAGTAATCTTTGCTTTTTGGGGTATGTTCCCCAAAACAATCACTAAAAAGCACCACTTGTCCGTCCGACGTGTTTTTCGTAAATTTAATGTTTATGTTCAAACCCGACGGCGCTAACAGAAGCTGCTTTTGAGTACCAATGATTTCATAATTT
>JAZQXI010000011.1:0-12345 GCA_045632805.1 Eubacteriales bacterium
AGTCGTACAGGACGAATACCACGGCAATCAGCAAAAAGAGCAGTAACAGCATCGGGATCCCTTCGTAACCTTCCAGAAGAGCAGGGAAGAAGAGGCGTGCCGCAAGATAGATCAAACCGCAAGCGGCAAGAAGGATTCCACCCTTGCAAGCCCACTCGATGGGGCGTGAAAAGCGCCGTTCGATCTTTTCTTTCAAGATCGGATAGTAGCCTGCCAAAAACGCGTAAAAGAGGACGGGGGTTTTGGTGGGGATCATCAAAAAGGATACGACGGAGGTGACAAGCCAGATCATCCACGGATAAGCGCCGCCCATTTCGATCACCGCGTAAACGGTGAGGAGGGAAGCAATGACCGCAACGCTCAGATCGATGACCTCGATAAACGAACCGAGTGCCAAAACGATCACGCTCAAAGCACAGAGCATTGCGCTGACGGTCAGATATTTGATTTGTGTGCGTGTGTTGTTTGCCACGGGCTTGCTCCTTTCAAAGGATCAGCAGCAACGGATCAGGTCGCCGCCCATCATCTCGCAGCAACAGTCGGCGCAGATGAGCTGCTGACAGCAGGTGCAGGTCTGATCGGCGTTGGTGGTCTGGCGATAACCGCTTCCGTAATTGGCAGTTTGCGAATAAAGCTGATCGCGCGCGGTGCGGTATTCCTGATTGTAAGGATCCATTCCGCACGCACGGTCAAAGGATTTCTGCGCATCGGTAAAGTATCCTCGCTTGTAAAGGATGCACCCCAAAAGGAAATACCACTCGGCGTTTTGCATATTGGCGGGCATACCGCGCAAGATCTGCTCGGCACGCTGGATCTCATTGTTGTTGATCAGACGCCGCACCTCGGCAAATTGGGGATTGGAGGATGCGTTGGCACCGGGATTTCCGTTATAGCCATTGTAGCCACCGTTGGCGTTGCCCTGATTGCCCTTGCCGGAACGCATTTTTTGGATCTCCTCGTATGCCGCGTTGACTTCTTTCATTTTATCGTTTGCAACGTCCGCCAAGTCGCTGTCGCGGTACTTGTCGGGATGATACTTGCGCGCGAGGTTGCGGTATGCTTTTTTGACTTCTTCGTCAGAGGCGTTGGGAGAAACGCCGAGGATCTCATAAGGAGTTTTCATGTTTGTTCGGATTCACCTTTCAAATTTCGTTGGAGGATCGCTTTTGCGGTGTCGGGAAGAGAGAGGTAAAGAATGTTGCAAAGGATCTCGTAAAGCTCTTTTTGGGGATAATTATCGATCAGCAGGAACGCACGCTCCGCATCGGTCAAGAGCTTTTTCATGGCAAGCTCCGCCGTGTTCCAATCTGCTTGCAGGGGGTCCTCCCCAAAGAGGCGAAGGTAAGGATTGAACGAGCCGGATTCTTTATCCTTGGCAAAATCGTCTGCGGCATCGGCAAGATAGATCCAATGTCCGATGGAATGCCCGATCCCGGACGCGATCCGCGCGTCGACTCCTTCCAGCCCTTCGCAAAAGACCGCTTCCATCAGCGTTGCGAAAATTTCCGCAGGGGCATCGGCACTGGGAGGGGCAGAGGCATCAAGCTCGTATTCTCGGAGTGCTTGGAGCTGTTTTGCAATGGTTTGATCAAGCGCGGGATAGCGTTTTTTTGCTTTTCGGTATCCGCCCGAGAAGAATAGGGAAGCCATGCGCGCGGCAAAGCGGCGGAATCCCTTTTCGTCGGTGACGTCATCGCGGCACTTATGATAGGTCAGAAGCGCCGAGGCATCCGCGCAGTAGCGGAGTGTTTCGCTGTCGGTCACAGCCAGTCTTTTCTTAAAAGGATGGAGCCAACAACGTATTTTTTTATGCTTGAGTTCTTCGCCCAAAAGCGACATGCGCACGGCGGCGAGGAACACAAAGTCGTAAGACAGGGACATGCGGGAGCATTGCCCCGTGCATTTGCCCATGTGACGGCAGAGCCCGCAATAGATCGAGCGGTAACATTCGTATTCACGAATTCGAAGTTCGGGCGCTTGTACGCGAATATATCCGAGCATCTTCTGCCTCCAATCACATTTTTTCCCATTTTAATCATGTTATATATATCATAGCGCATTTATTTGTAAATTGCAAGAATAATTTGTGTTTTTTTTGAAAAAAAGAATTCATTTTTTGTTCAAAACTGAAAAAGAGTTGAATGTTCAAGGATGGCGAAGCGGCAGAGAACGACAAAGTTACAATTATTTTGAAAAAAAGATTGAAAAACTCTTGACAAAACCGAGAGAATCGGTTATAATATAGCGTGTCATTGTGTGAAAAAGCGTATTCCAAGCAGAAAAGGTGAAACGCTTCCGATTTTTTCTAAAGGAGGTGCAAACGATGCTCAGAACTTACCAACCGAAAAAGCGTCAGAGAAAAAAGGAGCATGGCTTCAGAAAAAGAATGAAGACTGCTGATGGCAGAAACGTACTCAAGAGAAGACGCGCAAAGGGCAGAAAAAGACTGACCTATTGATCTGTGCCGTTTTCGGCGTTGCGATCACAACATAAAAACACCGACTGCCTATGACGCATTTATGCGCTCCTTGCCGTCGGCGTTTTTATTGTCCGCGTTTTTTACAAGTAAACTGTTTTTTTAACGGAAGCAACTTTGAACAAAGGAAAAGCCAATGAAGTACACAACCATTAAGGAGCATCATCTTTACAATAAGACCTTTCAAAAGGGGACAAGATATTCGGGACAGTGTGTCTCGGTTTTTGTGTTGCGAGACTACGCGGCAAAAAAACTGGCGCGCGAGAATCCCGAAAAAAAGCCCTACAACCGTTTTGGCGTGTCGGTCACCAAGCGTGTCGGCGGTGCGGTACAGCGCAGCCGTGTCAAGCGTATTCTGCGTGCGGGATACCGTGCGATCGAGCCGGAGCTAAAAACGGGATTTTTGGTCGTGGTCAGTCCTCGCGACGGGATCCTGCGGGCAAAATCCACCGACGTGGAAAGAGATTTGCGCCGTGGGTTTGAGCGGATGGGATTGTTCCGAGACAGGGAACCTTTATGAAGTATTTGTGTATTTGGCTGATTCGTTTTTATCGCAAGGTGGTCTCACCGCGAAAAGGGATGCCAACCTGCCGTTTTACGCCCACGTGTTCCACTTATGCCTTGCAGGCATATGAAAAACGGGGCTTTTTGATTGGAACGATCTTAACGGTTTGGCGGATTCTTCGCTGTCAGCCGTATGGCAAGGCAGGGTATGATCCCGTTCCTGAAAAGGGACTTCGCAATCCAAGATACGATGCGTACCCGTTGACCAAATATTACTATCCGGAAGAATACGGGTTAGAACAAGACGAAAACGAGGCACAATGATTCTGCGACGCCGTGCAGAACAATCAACATCGACGGCGTAATATCCCAAATTTAGGAAGGGAGCTTTTTGCAACTCGATTGCAAATCAAATCAGTATGAAAACAAGAAAACAGACAGGACAGATTGCGGCGCTGGTCGCATTGGTCCTTTTGATGATGAGCGTGCTGACCTCTTGCGCAGGCACGCCGGATACCTTTGTAAAGCTTGAGATCGAAAATGACGTATACCTCAACATGAAATACGATCAAAACAAGGATCTGAAGCCCTCGGAGGTGAAGACGATTGCAAATGTGATCGTTGAAGCGTATAACAAAAAAGGAGATTTTGATTTTCACCAAGCGCTGGTTGCGTCCGGCAGAGGCTACAATATGCTGGAGGAGGGATTTGATCCCAACAGTGACGCTTGCTTTGAAGCAAAACCCGCAGATCTTGCGGCAGCCAAGGCAGTGATTCTGAAGGCGAATGAAGTCGCAGGTTCCATGTCTACCGAGGAATTGGAAGGCTACTTGAAGAAGTTTACCGAAAAGGATCTTTCCGCGATGATCGATTCGATCAAAAAGCATGCAGATCTTGAACCGAACAACTGGTGGGATTCTCTTTTGATCGGCATCGGAACGGTTTTGAATTGGTTTACCTTCATCGGTGCCGGCAATTACGTGCTTGGTATTTGTATCTTCGCGATCGCGGTGGAAATTTTGATGTTCCCGCTTGCGATCAAGCAACAAAAGAATTCCATCAAGCAGGCAAAACTTCGTCCCAAGGAAATGGCGATCCGAAACAAGTACAAGGGACGCAACGATCAGCCCACGATGCAGAAGATGCAGGCAGAGATCCAGGAGCTGTACCAGCGTGAGAACTTCAGCCCCGCAAGCGGTTGTTTGCCCCTCTTGGTTCAGCTTCCCATCATTATGTTGCTTTGGAATATCGTTTCCAATCCGCTGCGTTACGTGTTGGGACAAAGCCAATCTGTGATCAGAGCGCTTGAAGCGTTCGTCAACACCTCGAAAGCGGCAGGGGGAATGGGACAGAACATCACCGTTTCCAACGGTTCGATTGAATTGCTTTCCAAAATCAACGTAGATGCCGCATTTACGGAACGCCTTGAGAACTTCCAGCTCTATCAATTTGGTCCCGGCGCTCTGGATGCCTTGAAGGAAGATTTGGCAACGCCTTTGAACTTTGGCATCGGTCCGGTCAATTTTGGTATGACCCCTATGGGAAATAACTTCAGTGATTGGACGGCGTGGATCCTTTTGTTGGTTCCCGTATTGACCTTTGCAACCTACTTTGTCACCGCAAAGCTCAACCGTAAATTTATGTATCAGCCCGTCGCAAACGAGGGAATGGATGCACGTCAGATGGCATGCTCCAACTCGATGATGGATATCACCATGCCCGCAATGTCTGCGTTCTTTACGCTGGCAGTTCCCGCGGTCATCGGTGTGTACTGGGCATTCCGTAGCTGGCTTGGCTTTGCAAAGACCGTTATTATGTCCAAGGCAATGCCGATTCCCACCTTTACCGAAGAGGATTATAAGGCGGCTGCCAAGGAAATGGCGGGTAAGAAGGCACCCGTCAAGAAGTCTGCAAATGCAGGCAAGGTGCGCTCTTTGCACTATATCGATGACGAGGACTTTGAGGATACGCGTGAGCGAGGACTTGCTCGCCGTGCTGCTCTTGAGGAGCAGGAAAAGCTCGAACAGGAAAAGAAGGCGGGGAAGACTCCCTTTGCCGCAGCACCCCTGAAGGATGACAAGAAGTCAGAAAATACCGATGAAAATAAGACCGAAACGCCGATCAATGACAGCCTGATCAATGATGCGGCAGAACCCGAAGCACAGGAAAAAGACGATAATCAATAAGAAAGGGTATAACCGTGAAAAAAGAGATCATTGTAACGGCAAAGACCGTTGAAGAAGCAAAGGAAAAGGCGGCGCTGGAGCTTGGCGTTTCCGCTGAAAATATTGAGTTTACTGTTATCGAAGAGGGCAAGCGCGGATTCCTCGGAATCGGTGCATCCGATGCAAAGGTGTCGGCTGTTTACACCCTCGGCGGTGCTGATATCGCGCTGGAGTTCATTCGCAAGGTCGTTTCCGACATGGAACTGAATCTGACCGTGGAGAAAACGGTGAGCGAGAACGGCGACGTTCTGATTACCGCTGACGGTGAGGGCGCAGGCGCTTTGATCGGTCACCACGGCGAGACGCTGGATTCTCTCCAGTATCTTGCAAATCTGGCGGCTAACAAGAAGATCAAGGGCGAAAAGCGCGACTATGTAAAGGTTACGCTTGACATCGAGGGCTACCGCGCAAAGCGTGAGGAAGCTCTGCGCGCTCTTGCAAGACGCATGGCAGGTAAGGTCGTTAAGTACAAGAAGAGCGTGATGCTGGAGCCGATGAATCCTTATGAGAGACGGATCATCCACTCCGAGGTGCAGGGAATTGCGGGCGTTTCCACCAATTCCATCGGTTCTGAGAACAATCGCCGCGTGGTGATGTTCCTCGACGACAGCAAGAGCACCGCTCCCGTTCTCGAGGACGAAGAGTAATATTTTTGGGGCTGTCTCAAACATTGGCTTTGAGGCAGCCCTTTGTCCAATCAATTCTTGCAGGAAAGAGGAGAGTAAACATGTTAGGAGAAACCATCGTTGCGATCAGCACGCCGCGCGGTAAGGGCGGTGTGGCGCTTTTGCGTGTTTCGGGAGGGCGAGCCGTTGAGATCTGTGAGCAGGTCTTTTATCCCGTGAGCGGACGGAAGCTATCGGATTATCCCGCTCGCACGGCGATCTATGGTTCGATTACCGAGCCTGGAAGCAACGGTAAACGCCTGTCTGTTGATGATGGCATCGCAACGGTATTCCGCGCTCCCGCTTCCTTTACGGGAGAGGATACGGTGGAGATTTGCTGTCACGGAGGAATTCTTCTGACCGAAACAGTCTATACGGCGATCATTGCGGCGGGCGCGAAGCCTGCCGAGGCGGGTGAATTTACGCGGCGCGCGTTTATGAACGGAAAGCTGGGGCTTTCAGCTGCGGAAGCGCTGGGAGAATTGCTGGAAGCGCAGACGCGTGAGCAATTGACACTGGCGCATGCGGGGATGCACGGTAAGGTCGAGGAAAAAAGCCGTGCGATATACGAGAGATTGCGGGATGTTTTGGCAAGCATCTATGTAAAGATCGATTACCCCGACGAAGATTTGGCGGAAATGAGTCGAGAGGAGATTCGTTCCGCGCTCTCGGAGCAGATTGGCTGCTTGCAGTCACTTTGCGATACCTATCGGACAGGGCATGCCATTATGGAAGGGATTCCCACGGTGATCTGTGGACGTCCCAACGTCGGAAAAAGCTCACTTTACAATCGGATCGTTGGGCGTGACGCGGCAATCGTGACGTCGGTGGAAGGAACTACGCGAGACGTGTTGAGCGAAACGGCGGTGCTGGGACGAGTCACGTTGCGTCTGTTTGATACGGCGGGGTTGCATGCGACAAGCGACCTTGTGGAACGGATCGGAATCGAACGCGCGGAGCGCGCGATGGAAGATGCGGAGCTGATCTTGGCGGTCTTTGACGGAAGTCGTGCGCCAAGCGGTGAAGATCTTGCATTGGTGGAGCGTCTGCGGGCTTCCTCTGCTACGGTGATTGCCGTTGTGAACAAAGTGGATCTATCTCGCACGGGTGAAGTCTATTATCAACAGCAATTTGCGCACACGGTGTCGATTTCCGCCGAGAGCGGAGAGGGGATGCAGGACTTGTGCGATCTGGTAGAATCCTTTTTCCTGGAAGGAAAGCTGGATCTGCGCGAGGATGCTATCTTGACCAACGCGCGTCAACACGGTGCGGCTTTGGGGGCTTTGGAGGCTTTACGTTCGGCTGAGCGCGCTCTTGATGCGGAGCTTCCGTTGGATCTGTGTTGCTGCGAGGTGGAAAATGCAATGGAACTGCTTTCTGCTTTGGATGGACATGCGGTTTCCGAGGATATCGTAGCGCAGATTTTTTCGCATTTCTGCGTTGGAAAATAACGGAGGTACTATGAAGTATTCAGCCGAAAGAATCCGTGAGCTTGCGCGTGTGGCGCGAATTTCGCTCTCGGATGATGAGGTGGAAGAATTGCGAGGAGGGCTTGGCGCTCTGCATGCCTTTGCGGAGATCTTGGAAAATTCCCCTCCTGTTGATGCGAGTGCGGAAGATCCGCTTGCGGATCCCGTTTCTCTTTCCGCGTTGCGCGCAGACGTATGCGGAGAGTGTCTTTTGAAGGAAGAGCTGCCTGCGATCGAGCTTGTGGCAGAGGGCTATTTCCGTGTTCCTCGCGCGGTGGAGGAATCTGTATGAAAAAGATTTTGAAGCGAAGTGCTTTGGAACACGCCAAGGCGTTGGCGATGGGGGAATACTCCGCGTATGAATTAACAGAAGCGTTTTTGAAACAGATCGATGCCTGCGACGGTGTCATCGGTGCGTATTTAAATGTTGATGCCGAGGGCGCGAAGCAAGCCGCGAAGGAGTCGGATGTGCGTCGAAAAGAGGGGAAAACACTTGGTGTTTTGGACGGAATTCCGTTTTCCCTCAAGGATAATATCAGTGTCAAAGGGATGCTCTTGACCTGTGGCTCCAAAATGCTGGAGCATTACGTTTCTCCTTATGATGCAACGGTAACGGAGCGCTTGCGCGCGGCGGGAGCGGTCTTACTTGGAAAAAACAACATGGACGAGTTTGCCATGGGAAGCTCCACGGCATATTCCGCGCTTGGAGTAACGCGAAATCCGCATGATCCGTCCTGTGTCCCCGGAGGATCTTCCGGAGGGTCTGCTGCGGCAGTGGCGGCAGGGGAGGCGGTCTTTTCTCTTGGCACCGATACGGGTGGATCGGTCCGCCAGCCTGCGGCGTTTTGCGGCGTGTGGGGAATGAAGCCGACCTATGGGCTTCTTTCTCGCTACGGCGTAGCTGCGATGGCGACCTCTTTGGATTGTGTCGGCGTGATGAGCAGAAGCGCGGAGGATTCTGCCGCGATCCTATCCGTTCTTGTGGGAAAGGATGCGCGTGACGCGACGTCCCAAGAACCCGATGTGAAGTATGAGTTCAAAAAAATGCAAGCGCCGATTGCGGGAATGCGTATTGCTGTGGTGTCTGCATTTGATGAGGATCACACGGATAAAGACGTATGGCATGCCTTGCAAAGGGCGACGGTAGGGTTTGGCAAAATGGGCGCTGTGATCGAAACGGTAGAATTACCGCTTCCCGAACAGGCGCTGGCGAGCTATGCGGTGCTTTCCTGTACCGAGGCGTCCTCTAATCTTGCGCGTTATGACGGCGTTCATTACGGAAGTCGGAACGGGCATTTTCAAAGCCTTGACGAGCTGTATGCCAACAGTCGCGGGGAAGGATTTGGAATGGAGGTGAAGCGTCGGATCCTGTTTGGAACCGATATGCTTCTCTCGGGCAACCGTGAGCGCTATTATCTGCGCGCACAGCGGGTACGGGAGCTGATCCGTCGGGAGATGCTGAAGCTATTGTCACAATACGATTTGATCCTGACTCCCACCGCACCAACCGTTGCATTTGGAAGCGCGGAAAGACCTTCTCCCGAACAGCTCTATTATGCGGATCTTTGCACGGTCTATGCCAGTCTTGCGGGGGTTCCTGCCTTGTCCGTTCCGTTGGGAAGAAACACGAAAGGCTTGCCGCTTGCGGTGCAATTGACCGCACGTCCGTTTGCCGAAGGACTGCTTTTGGCGGCGGCGAAAAGACTTTTGGAGGTGACGGGCGATGAAATGCTATGAATTGACCGTCGGTCTTGAGGTGCATGTGGAGTTGGCGACCGAAACCAAGATCTTTTGCTCTTGCCCTACGTCGTTTGGAGCGTCACCGAACACGCAATGCTGTCCCGTTTGCTTGGGACTTCCGGGCGCGCTTCCCGTGCTCAACCGACGTGCCGTGGAGCTTGGAATGATGGCGGGCTTGGCATTGAACTGTGAAATTAACCGTCGATGTCGCGCCGATCGCAAGCAGTATTTTTATCCCGATCTTCCCAAGGCGTACCAGATCTCTCAAGAGGGCGAACCGATCTGCAAAAACGGTGCTTTGACGGTCACGCTTGAAAACGGGAGTGAGAAGCGGATCGGTATTTCGCGTATTCACATTGAGGAGGATGCGGGGAAGCTGATCCACGAGGGAAACAGCACGCTGATCGATTGCAATCGTTGCGGTGTTCCCTTGATAGAAATTGTATCCAAGCCCGATATGCACAGCCCCGAGGAGGCGGTGGCGTATCTGAAGGCGCTTCGCGCGATCCTTGTGACCTGCGGTATTTCGGATTGCCGCATGCAGGAAGGATCGATGCGCTGTGACGTCAACATTTCGGTGCGCGAAACGGGAAACGAAGCACTGGGCGTGCGATCGGAGATCAAAAACGTCAATTCCTTTGCCTTTGTGGAAAAAGCGATCCGTTATGAATATGAACGGCAGACCGCTTTGCTGGATGCCGGCGAGAGAATTCTTTCCGAAACCCGCCGTTATGATGAAGGGAAGGGCGTGACTGTGCGAATGCGTGTCAAGGAAAGCGCGGAGGATTACCGCTATCTTACCGAGACCGATCTTTTGCCATGGTCTCCGACGGAAGAAGAGATCGAGCGCCTGCGCGAATCGATCCCCGAGCTTCCGCGTGCAAGAGCCGATCGCATGAAAACGCAATACGGTATCGCGCCTTCCGCCGTGGAGATCCTGCTTGGCGATCTTACGATGGCGGACTATTTTGAAGAGGCAGCACAAGGAGCAAGTTACCCGGAGATTTTGGTCAATTTGCTTCTGACCGATCTTTCTCGCTTTTGTTCAAGCGACCCGTTTGTCTCTCCCGTATCTCCTGTGCGTTTGCGGGAGCTTTCGGAGTTGATGGGAAATCGCACCGTGAACAGCGCGACCGCAAAAAATCTGCTTGGAAGATTGGTCAAAGAGGATTTTTCTCCTGCGGAAGCGGTCGAGCGGGAGGGCTTGGCGCAGATTGGTGACAGAGCGGTACTTGTTCTGTTGGCGGTGCGTGTGATGGAGGAAATGCCCAAAGCCGCGGCGGATTACCGAAACGGTAAGCAGGCGGCGATCAAGGCGCTCCTTGGAAAGATGATGGCGCTGTCCTGTGGGCGTGCCGATCCGAAGCTGAGCGAGACGGTATTACTTGAAAAATTGAATTCGGAGGAATAAGAGGATGTACGAATATGCACCTGTGTTTGCAAAGAAAAAAGAGAAGCAGATGACCTATGGCTTTATGGTGCTGGGACTGGTTCTCTATCTTGTTGGCGCGTTTGTACCGGGACTTCCTATGCCGGGGTTGTTTCAGCTCCTTGGCGTATTTTGTCTTGTTGTGATGATCTTGCTGTTTTCTCTCTGTATTTCCAAACGGTACGTTTATGCCGTTGGAGAAGGGGACAGTGGCGGAGTGGATTTTACAATTACCGAATATTACGGGAGGCGTATGATGGTAGTCTGCCGTGTTTCGGTAGAATCGGTCAAGGCGGCGATTCCCTTCAACGAGGAGACCAAGCGGAACTTTTCCTCTCACAAGGCAGGAAACCGCGTTTTTAACTATACGGGTGTTTTGTTTGATGAGGAGCGTTGGTATCTGAAAATTGAGGAGAACGAGGAGCGTTTTTTGGTTCAGATATGCGCAAATGATGACTTGATTCGGCTTCTTACCGGTCATTAACAGCAATATTTGTCTCTCATGTGTCAAATAGTGTCTTGAAAAACAGCAGGATTTGTCTTATAATTAAATTGTGAAGCCGCAGCTTCAAATGATAGACGAGAAAAGGAGAAAATAGAATGAGCTTTCCCGTTGCGATTCAGGTTTATTCCGTCAGAGATGACGCGGCAAAGAATTTGTACGCGACCCTGAAGGAAATCAAGAAAATGGGCTATGACGGCGTGGAATTTGCAGGACTTTACGGACATACCCCCGAGGAAGTGCGCGATATGTGCGCTGACATCGGTCTGGTTCCGCTTTCTGCACATGTTCCGTATTTGGATATGATTGCGGATCCAGAAGGTGTTCTTGGACAGTACGCTACCATCGGATGCAAGTTTGTGGCTGTTCCTTACCTGTCCGAGGAGTACCGCCCCGGTACCGAGAAATTCCCCGAGGTCATCAAGAATGTTGAGATGCTTGGCGGTGTTGCCAAGAAGCTTGGTATGCAGCTCCTTTATCACAACCACGATTTTGAGTTCCTCAAGATCGGCGGTAAATACGCATTGGATATCCTTTATGACAGCGTTCCCGCAGATCTGCTCCAAACCGAGCTTGACACCTGCTGGGTCAACGTTGGCGGCGAGGTTCCCGCTGACTATCTGCTTAAGTACAGCGGACGCTCGCCTGTGGTACACTTGAAGGATTTTGTGGGTTCCAAGTCCGAAAACATGTATGAGCTGATCGGAATCGAAAAGAAGGCAGAGCCTGCTTCGGTTTCCTTCGAGCTTCGCCCTGTAGGCTCGGGCAAGCAGGATTTCCCCGCGATTCTCGCGGCGGCAGAGAAGGCAGGAGCCGAGTGGGTCGTGGTCGAGCAGGATAACCCCTCGATGGGATTGACTCCTCTGGAGTGTGCCGCAAAGAGCCGCGCATATCTGAAAACCATTGGTTGCTGATCGAAAGCTACCTATTAAATAATTTATATTACACGGAGGTATTGAATCATGGGATTGGATGATTTTAAGAAGAACCAAGAAAAGAAGACGATTGACGTCAGCAAGAAGGTAAGAGTCGGTATCATCGGTACCGGTTGGATTGCAGAGGCGCATATCAACTCTTATCTGAGACAGCCCGACGTTGAGATCGTTGCAGGCGCTGACCTCATCCCCGGTAAGGCGAAGGCTTTCTTTGAAAAGTTCGGTGTTGAGAACGTTAAGACCGACTACGCATCTCACAAGGAAATGTTGGCTGATAAGAGCTTGAAGCTTG
The DNA here is from genome assembly GCA_045632805.1 of Eubacteriales bacterium. Classification (GTDB taxonomy): domain Bacteria; phylum Bacillota; class Clostridia; order Oscillospirales; family CAG-272; genus UMGS1865. Next base: position 12,238 of record JAZQXI010000011.1, read on the forward strand.
ATGCGGTTTCTATTTGTACTTACAACCGTCAGCACGCACAGCCCGCAATCGACGCGCTCAAGGCAGGTGTAAACGTGCTTCTGGAGAAGCCCTTTACCGTTACTCTTG
>JAZQXI010000012.1:0-5451 GCA_045632805.1 Eubacteriales bacterium
GCTACGAATTTGTAATATTTATACCTGAAACATCGTAGGGGCGCACTCCGCGCGCCCGCTTTAAAAAGCAACCTAACTTTTAGAACTCCCCGATAAATCCCAATTTGTCTATAAATATCATAAAAAAGAAAACCCGTTGCATTTGCAACGGGTTTGGTGCTCCATCGGAGAGTCGAACTCCGGACACCATGATTAAAAGTCATGTGCTCTGCCATCTGAGCTAATGGGACATGTTTTGTCACCATGTTATTATATCATATTTTGCCTGTTTTGTCAACAGTTTTTTAAAAGTAAAAAACAGCAAAAGAAGAGCTGAAAAAAGATTGAATATTGTGCAAATTGACGGTTTGCGCCGGTTTTTAGGTGGAATCAAATGCAATTATAGGCATTTGATTCCACCATAGGATCTAATTAATTCACATTCCCCTCAACGGGATCGTTTTCGACCTTTTCACCGAAAACAGCACCGATGGAGTTGGAGAGCATGTGCTGGTCGAACCAGCGCTCGACCTCAATCTCCCATGCACCGCATTCCGAACAGAAGCGTCCCCACGTCTCTTTTGCGGCACGGTGATGTCCTTCCGCTTTGAGAATCAAGATGTCGGACATCCCTTGCAGGTACTTGAGATAGTAGCGCAACAGCTTGTAGGAAACGGTCTCTGCGCGCTTGGAGCGATTTTTATGAGCTTCGACAAAGGTGTTGAATTCTTTTATTAAAAGAGGGAGTTTGCGCGCGCCATCCGCAACCGAGGGGTTGTAGAATTGTCCGCGTGCCGCATCAAGCGTCATCTTGCCGTGGAGATAACCAAACGGGATCAAGTCACCCACACGGTTGAAAAACGTCTCTACCTCACGCCAATCCTCACCGTAGGCATGACTGAAGTAATCTTCCTTCATGGCTTCAAAATCTGCGTTCGTGTCAAACAGCGTTTCGGCATATACGTAGAAAGGAAAACCACCGGGGAAGAAGGAACGCTGTGAGCCATCCTCGATCAGTCCTTGATAACCGTTGGCGTAATATCCGCGGATATCATCGTAAATGATACGCGCGGCGCGAAGGGTTGCGAGATCACGGAATTGCGGCAACCAGAAGTGGTATTCATACACCAACGCAGGAACGGGACATGCTTCCATCCATTTCTTTGCGTGGAGCAGATATTCGTCAACGGTGGCAGGGAGGGTCAGGTGATTGCGCACGTAGGGCGGGAGCGTGATTCCCTCTGTTTTTAAGACAGGGGAGACCGCCTCGATATAGTTGCGCGTAATCGCGGCAACCAAAAATGAAAAACGGTCGGGATTGTTCAGACGCGAGGTTTCTGGCGCCCAAGTGGTATCTACGTAGCAAATGAACACAATGCGTGTTTTCAAGCCTCTTTTTGTCAGCTCCGCATCGGTCTCATTCATCAGATCGATGTAAAAATCGCTCGGTATTTTCTTTTGGCAAGCTTCGCATTCACAATGATTGTTAGAGCCGTCCGCAAGCCACACGTGCAGATAATCAACGTTGGTAGCAAGTTCCGCGTATTCTGCGATCTTGGTTGCCACCTTTTTGCGCGCGTTCGGATTGGACATACAGAAGTTGGTGTTGAGCGCCACACCATGAAACAGCTTGCGCTCACCGTTGATCATTGCAACGTAGTCGGTGTACTCCTTGGGAAAATCGTATTCATCGGTTTTGTTCCAACCGTTCGTGGTATCCGCTTCAAACGGCATCGCCGTCCAACCATGCCCCATATCGTGGAATTGCAATCCGCGCTTGGACATTTCCACTTCACACTGACGCTTCCATTGCAAAACCGTCTCGGCGCTGATCGGCTCGGGCTCGCGGGAGGGGTTTCGAGTATGGTTATAATAGTAATTGTAATACGCTTTGGGGTTGTCAAACTCGATCATAAAGATGTTCATGCCGATTTTGGGAGTAAAATCGATTGCTTCCATCATGTTCGGCTGGTATTCCGCGCCCTCGTTGCATTGACCGCGATAGCGACAATCCGCCATTTTGTGATAACGGACCGCTTCGACCGTTCGCACGGGGATCCATTCACCGTCAATTCCGGGGAAGAGCCAGCGGCAGCCGTTGATCGTCAGATAGCGGTAGACAGAGAGAAGCACGCTTCGAGGATTGCTTCCCGCAATGATACCGCCCATGTCATCAGTCTCAATGTGCAAAATGTCATCCAGTTCTATGTCCTTGGCTTCCGACGTGTCAAGACCGAAATCCTGCATCAAGCCAAGCCGAAATCCGTCCACAGCGTCGGGGCGGTAGGAAATCTCGATCTCGCCGCAACGGGGCATCATCATCCGCAGATATTTTTTTAATTCTTCCGCAGCAAAATCCACAACGGGGTTGGACGTGATTTTGTAGATACGGTACATCAATAGACTCTCCTTTAATGTGTTATTTTAAACCCGAGGTTCTGAATTTATTTTAGCACATCTGTCTGTGCTTTGCAAGGGGAAAAACAAAAAAAATGCTTTTTTGGTCAATCTATTGTATTTTGCCGAATATTCTGATATAATAAGCACAGGAAAGAGGTGAGAGATGTGTCACGGTTGTCAACGCTTTGGAAGCTGATGCTTTCCATGATCAAGATCGGAGCGTTTACCTTTGGCGGGGGATACGCCATGATTGGATTGTTGGAGCAGGAATTTGTCACTCGCCGCGAATGGATTGAAAGCGAGGAGTTTTTGGATCTGGTCGCGATTGCGGAATCCACCCCGGGACCCATTGCCATCAATTGCGCCACCTACATCGGCTACAAAAAAGCGGGGATTGCGGGGTCTGTTGCCGCAACGCTTGGAATGTGCTTGCCGTCTTTTGCGATCATCTACCTTGTTTCTTTATTTTTTGATCAGTTTCTCACCGTTGCTTGGGTCGCCAAAGCATTTCGCGGCATTCGCATCTGTGTCGTTTTTCTCATTTTGTCGGCAGGCTTTCGAATGTTCAAAAAAATGAAAAAAGGCGCTTTTCAGGTGGTGCTTTTTTCACTCACGCTGGGGTGTACGGTTGTGCTGAGCCTTTTCGGCATCGGCTTTTCTTCCATCCTCTATATTCTCTTGGGCGGTGTTGCGGGTGTCATGGTTTATGCGGTCAACACGATTCAAAAGAGAGCGAAAACGGATGAAAAGGAGGGCGGAACATGATCCTTCTTGATCTGTTTTTGACTTTTTTCAAGATTGGCGCTGTTTCGTTTGGCGGCGGCTACGGCATGATCTCCTTTATCCGCGAGGAATGTCTTTCCCACGGGTGGCTGACAGAGGAGGAGTTGCTCAACTTCATCGCGGTTGCCGAATCTACACCGGGACCGATCGCGGTCAATATGGCAACCTTTGTAGGATCGTCGCAAGGCGGGATCCTCGGTTCGCTTTGCGCTACACTCGGAGTGGTTCTTCCATCCTTTCTGATCATCCTGATCATTGCCGCGTGGGTAGCGAATTTGATGAAATACCGCGGTGTCAAGGCGGCACTTGGCGGAATCCGCCCAACCATCGTTGCGTTGATCCTTGGAACGGGTATTACCATGCTTTTGCGTGAGGTAATGGCGTTTACGAGTGTTTATAGCCTCTTCACCTTTGATTGGCGCGCACTTTTGATTTTTGGCCTCATTGCTGTTGTATCGCTCCTTTGGAAGCGTTGTCGGAAACAAACCGTATCACCGATTTTATTGATTTTGCTTTCGGGAATCTTTGGAATTCTACTGTATTGAATCAAAGGGGGTGTCTCGCATTTTGCCGACACCCCCTGCTTTTCTCTTACTTCAAGAAAACCTCAATAACGGGTACGAGATGATCGGGCTGAACGGGGGGAAGGATGAATTTGATCTGTTTCTCGTTATCCTGATTTCTGCCCACCTGACTTCCGGCATAGCTACCTGCCGCAACGGGTTGAACGCTCATCGTCTGGAACTTGATCTCGCTTGCGTCATGCAAGAATTGCGCGTATTCAATCTGATCGGCAAGGTTATCCATAACAAGCGCACCGTAAGGATAGCTGAATAGATGGATGTAAAGGCGTTTGCCGTCCTCGCTTTGTGTCAGCCACGTGCCCGAAGGAGCGGTAAATTCAGGCTCTGCCATGGTGCAACCGTAAATCGAACGGGAATGATACTTCATCCACTTGGCATAGACGTCCAGAGCATTGCATGCGCGGTCATCGATGTAGCCGCGCGCGCAAGGACCGACGTTCATCAAAAGGTTACCGCCGCAAGCAACGGTTTTGATCAGCATTTCGATCAGCATCTTGGGGGATTTCCAGGTCATCTCGTCGCGGTAATAGCCCCAAGATCCCGAAAAAGTCTGGCAAGCCTCCCAAGTGTAATGCTCTCCGTTTTCATCCTGCGGCCATTCGCCAAGCTGTCTTTGCTCCGGAGTGATGGTATCCTGCGGAATCCCCAAGCGGTCGTTGATCACAATATGAGGCTGGAGAGAGCGAACCAGCTCGATCATTTTTTTGGACTCCCATTCCTCGGGACCTTTTCCTTTTCCGCCGTCAAGGAAGGAATATTTGCCATTGTACCAGTCATTTTTGAAGGAGAAATCAAACCACAGCGCGTCGATCCGTCCATAATTGGTCAAAAGCTCCCGTACCTGATTGCGCATGAACTCGGCATAGATCTTCATATCTCTGCCTTCGTTGAGCTGCATCGCTTCGGAACGGTTGCGAAGCGGATGGCATTGGTCGATGGTGTAGTGCGGATGGTGCCAATCAAGGAGGGAATAGTAAAATCCGATTCGGATGCCTTCCGCGCGAAAGGCGTCTACGTATTCGCGCACCAAGTCGCGTCCAAAGGGCGTGTTGGTAATCTTAAAATCGCTGTACTGCGTGTCAAAGAGCGCAAATCCTTCATGATGGCGCGTGGTCAGAACGGCATACTTCATGCCTGCCGCCTTTGCGCGGCGTGCCAGATCCTTGGCGTCAAAGAGATCGGGATTGAAATGCTTGAAATAGACGTCATAGGCTTCGTCCGAAATATCCTCACGCTCGCGGATCCATTCATGGCGTGCCGGCATTGCGTAGAGCCCAAAGTGGATAAACATACCAAATCGGTCATGCACCAACCAATCGGTGTCTCCCGGTGTTTTACGGCGTTTGTAAGATGACATAAAATTCTGCCTCCTTATTGACTTTTTGTGTTTTTTGTGATACACTTGCTTTGCAAATGTGTTTTTTCTTATCTTACCATAGATTTGATTGAAATAACATGTGTTTTTGAATTGATTTTATGGATTTTTTGAAAAACGGAGGCGGAAATGGAGAACAAAAGCCGAGAACGGTTTTGGCAAGGAAATGCGGGATATGAAATCAACGTTTCGCGAAGCGGTTTTGTTAAAACCGATGAAACGTGGCATCAGGAGCCGCTTTACGCGCCTTATTCCAGACTCTACTACGTTCTGGACGGCACGGGCGTGTTATTTTCGGAGAACGAACAGATGACGCTTGAGGCGGGGTAT
>JAZQXI010000013.1:0-14332 GCA_045632805.1 Eubacteriales bacterium
CTGTGCCAAAAGCAAACGCTCGGGCGAAGACGTGCCACCCCAGCCAAAACAAAAGGACGCCGATTGGCGTCCTTTTGTGTTGGCTGGGGTGGCCGGATTCGGACCGACGAATGCCAGAGTCAAAGTCTGGTGCCTTACCGCTTGGCTACACCCCATTTTCAATTACCGTATTATTATACCACATCCCAAATCGTCTGTCAAGGTCTTTTTTGCCTTTTTCTCCCCCCTTTTTTTCGACAAATCCCTCAAAACCGCTTGCATCTCTCGCCAAAACATGTTATAATATCTATATCTTATGTAAATTCTACCGATTGAGGAGCCTTATCATGGAAAACTTCAACGATCCCGCAATCTATCAAAGCAAAATCAAACGCATCCTGATCACCGAGGAGGAGATCGCTGCCGCCATCAAGGAAGCAGGCAAAAAGATCAGCGACACTTATGACGGAAGGCCCATCCTGCTCGTCAGTATCCTCAAGGGTGCATTTGTCTTTATGTCGGATCTTTGCCGCGCCATCACCGTTCCGTGTGAGATCGGCTTTATGTGCGCAAAAAGCTACTACAGCGGCACCGTTTCCTCGGGTATCGTGCAGATCACCATGGATCTGGAGCAGGATATCAGCAAATATCACGTCATTATCGTCGAGGATATCATCGACACGGGCAGAACGCTCAATGACGTCGTCAAGCTCCTCAAGGCTCGCAATCCGCTTTCCTTGCGTGTGGTTACCCTGTTGGACAAGCCCTCGCGCCGTATCGTGGATTTCAACGCGGACATCTCCCTCTTTACCATCCCCGATCACTTTGTCATCGGCTACGGTCTTGACTGTGCCGAATACTATCGCAATCTCCCCTATATCGCGGAATATAACAACGATTGATCCGCTTCGATCTCCAATTAAAAAAAGGAAAAGAAACGATTATGCTCAAAACCGAACGTACATCCGTGATGAATTTTGAAAACGCCATCCGCGGCGCGCGCAATCCCATGAACAGCTGGGCGCGCATGGACAGCTCTTATGATGCGGACGGCAATTATATGCTCGGAGAAAACGACCTCGATCTTGCAAAGCGTCTTGCCCACGCGGGCAGCGACCACCGCAAGTTCCTGCGTCAGATCTTTGTCTCTGTGGACATCACCGCGCCCCTTTATTGGTGGAAGGAGTTCGACACCTACAAGGTGGGCACTGTGGCAAACTCCACTTCCACCATGCACAAGGTACACGCAAAGCCCTTCTCCCGTGAGGATTTTTCTTGCGATCGTATGGATGAGGGCGGTCTTGCCGCTTTGGATGCCGTGATCGCTTATCTGGAAAACGAGCGTCAGACCTTTGTTGCCAACCGAGAGGACCGCCAAAGCTGGCACAATATCATTCAATTGCTCCCCTCGTCCTACAATCAGCTTCGCACGGTGACCGTGAATTACGAGAATCTGATCAATATCTACTATGCCCGCTGCACGCACAAGCTTGCCGAGTGGCATACGCTCTGCGATTGGATCCTGTCGCTCCCTTATGCGCGCGACCTGATCTGCATCAAGGATTAACATCGAAAAGGAGGCGATTTTCCATGAGGATCTACCGTTCGGAGGCACTCATCAAGGAAAACGCCTCCATTCATATTTTCTCCTCCAAGGAGGACAGCGTCCCCGTTCACATCCATGACTTTATCGAGATCATCTACGTGACAAACGGCATCGGTGATGAGACCGTCAACGGTGTGACCTACCGCGTCCGTCGTGGGGATCTGCTGTTTATCAACTACGGCAGCACCCACGAGTTTCGCAATGTGGATAGCTTTGCCTTTATCAACATCTGCTTTCGCCCCGAGGTGCTGGGGGAAAGTGTCATCACGCCCGAAAACGCGTTTGCCGTATTGCAGTTGACCGCTTTTGAGGAGATCCGACGGGAGTCCGATGAGGATGGCATGGTCAGCTTTGTGGGCGAGGAGCGGGACGAGGTGGAGCGGCTTTTGCGCGCGATGCAACGGGAATACACGGAAGAAAAACACTCCTGGCGCACGGTGATCAAAAGCTACATGAACGTATTGATCGCGTTGATTTTGCGTAAGCTGGTCACAGAGGAAGCTGCGGAGGATCAGGACACGATGTGGAAGGAGCTTTCGGATTATATCGATTCCAATCTGGAGTCCGATCTGACGCTTGCATCTCTTGCGGGGAAGTGCTTTTACAACCCGTCTTATTTCAGCCGTGCTTTTAAAAAGCGCTTTGATATGCCGCTTTCGGAATATCTCAATCGCAAAAAGATCGAGCGCGCTATGGCGCTGTGTGACCGTAAGCTTTCGGATGACGAGATCGCCCGCGCGGTGGGATTTTCTTACAAAAGCTCGTTTTATCGCGTTTTTCAGCGCATCACGGGCATGACCTTTTCGCAGTATAAGAAAAAGTATCAATCGAAGGAATGAAACGTATTCCTTGCGGTTAAAGGAGCTTTCATGAAAAAGGACCGTCTGACCTATCTGCAAAATATACTCCTCCCTTGCTTACTCTTTTCAAGCCTTGCGGGGATTTTGACCGGTCTCACGGTCTTTTTGTTCCGTCTTGCCGCCGGGGCTGTTGTCTCGCTGTCGGAGGAGATCTATGCCGCCGTGCGCGCAAATCCCATTCTTTTGCCCGCGCTCCTTGTAGGGGCGGCTTTGGTGGGACTTCTTGCCGCGCTGATTCTGCGGCATGCCAAAAGCTGTCGAGGCGGCGGAATCCCCACGGCTGTGGCGCTTTTACGGGGATTGATCAGCTTCCCTTGGATCAACAGTATTTTCGTCCTCTTTCCCACGGCAATGCTCTCTTTTTTGGCAGGACTTCCCTTGGGCAGCGAAGGTCCGTGCGTGCAGATGGGAACCGCCGTCGGAAGCGGAACGGTGCGTATTTTTGCCAAAAAGCATCAGGCGTGGGAGCGCTATATCATGACGGGAGGCGCTTGCGCGGGCTTTGCCGCGGCAACGGGCGCTCCCATCAGCGGCATTTTTTTCGCCTTTGAGGAAGCGCACCGACGCTTTTCTCCCATGCTCTTTATGAGTGCCGCAATGGCAATTCTGACAAGCACGGTTACCACACAGCTTCTGTGCGATTTCAGCGGAATTCGGTTTACTATGTTTGCGTTTGTGGCGGATTCTTCACTTCCGTTGTCCTTTTTGTGGGCGGCTTTGCCGGTTGGAATTTTGTCGGGGTTATTTGCGATCCTTTTTACCAAGGCGTATCACGTGGTGGGAAAATTTGTGAAGAAAACACTCGCCGCGATTCCGTTCATTCCCAAGCTGATGCTGGTCTTTGTCGCGGTGGCAATTTGCGGATTTGCATCGGGAGAGCTGATCGGCTCGGGACACCATCTCATCGACGAGCTTCTTTCGGGGAAGGGGATCTGGTATCTGCTTCTGATCGCGCTTGCTGTGAGAACACTGATGCTTTTGCTTTCCAACCGAGCGGGAGCAACAGGCGGTTTGTTTGTGCCGTCCCTGGCGTTTGGAGCGATCATCGGGGCGCTTGCGGGGGATGCGTTGATCGCGATGGCGCTTTTGCCTGCCGAATACCGCGCCTTGATGGTGGTGATCGGTATGGCGTCCTTCCTCAGTGCCTCGGCACGCACACCGATCATGGCGCTCACCTTTGCCGCCGAAGCGCTCTGCGGATTTTCGAACATCCTTCCCGTTGCCGTTGGCGTCACCGCGGCGTTTCTTATCATCGAAGCTGTCGGTGTTGCGCCCTTTAACGACACCGTGATCGAATCCAAGGTCGAAGCCGAGCATCGCGGCAAAATACCGCAGGTTGTGGAAACACATCTCAAGGTCGGAGCGGGCTCGTTTGCGGTGGGAAAAGAGACGCGTGACATCCTTTGGCCGCCCGCGTGTGTGATCCTTTCGGTGGGAAAGCAGCGAGCGGGGGCAGATTATGCAGCATTGGAAGCGGGGGACAGCTTGCACGTGCGGTATCAGACCTACGATCCCGTCGCGACCGCAGCCGCGTTGGCGTCTATCCTTGGGGAGCAGGAGCTTGACCCGTCTCTCAACTCCTTTGAGGAGGATGGATTCCACCGATTGCCGGAACAATAATCCAACAAAAGTGGGTCAAATGCAATGCATTTGAGCCACTTCCGGATTGTAGATAAAACTACCGTTATTCGTCAGCTTGATGAAAGTTTTTGCCCGCTTTTTTCACTCCCTAACCTTGCAAAACGCCATTGCGCGACCGATCGGATCGGTCGGCTCGATCAAACCGAGAGAGGCAAGCACGCGGACGGCGGAATAAGCGCTTCTCCCGCGAATCCCCGTGTAACGGGTATAATCCTTGACCGTAAAAGGAGAGGGAAGCTCCTCGGGGAGAAATGGACGAAAATCCTCGGGCGAGCAAAAGTCCAGCTCTCCCAAAAGCGAAATCGGGATCCGCTCGTAACGCTCCGAGCCGCGCTTGCGGTCACGGGATCGCCCGTTGAGCAAACGAAAATCCTGCGCTTCGATCAACAACAGGCGAAAACGCAAACGGGGATTGCCGACGTGAGGGATCAGCGAATACAGCTCATCCAAAAGGTCACTTGGATGCTCATGCTTGGGGGATTTCTTGCGGGGCAGGATCTCGTTTGTGATGGGATCGACCCAGCTCACCCATTTGTTTACGGCAATGGGATGTACCACCGTGACGGTGCAGTCGGTTTTTTCCAGATAGTATGCGATTTTTTTGCGCATGGGATAAAAAGGACCTGTTTGTACCTCGTAGATCATGCTTCCGATGCGGATGTCCGAAATGTAGCGTGTACCGTCCAGCCCCACTTCGTGAAAATCCTCGTTGGGGCAAAGATAGCGCTTGATGATGGCGTGCATCCGTTTTTCGGCAAGCGTACCAAAGCCGCCGTCGCCCTCACTGCGACGGTTCAGCATCGCCTCGTCACACAAACGGCAAAAACGCGCGCGCTTTTCGGGAGAGATGCTGTATTCGGTTTCGGTGCTTTTCTTTGCCATAATAACGCTCGCTTTCATAAGATACTATTATTCTACCATGGTTTGATAAAATTTGCAAGACGGAATCCTTTCCGTTTCTATTTTTTAACCGAATCTTCATATCATACCAACATAATTCAAACAAGCGCGATTTATAATAAAATACAACGAGTCAGTGAAACGATGACCTTTGAGACTTGAGAGAGGAGGCGAGAAGGATCAAAAGCGTTTGTTTGGAACGGCGCGGTAGACGCGTGCGGGAGAGGACGAAAAAACGGACACGCGCAAGGTTGAACTACTCCGCGTTGTTTTGGCTGTTTTTGGGCGGCAGTGTCAGCGGATTCCTTTTGGAGGGGCTTTGGAGCTGGATTCGCCTCGGATACTGGGAGGATCATTCCGCGACGGTGTGGGGACCGTTTTGCATCATATACGGTCTTGGCGCTGTGATCATGTACAGCGCGTACGTGGCTTTGCAAGGGCAATTGCTTCGCGTGCAATTTTTTGCGTATGCAATGCTGGGATCGGCATTGGAATTTGCGGGGAGCTGGCTGCAGGAGCGCGTTTTCGGATCGGTGTCGTGGGACTATAGCGGGCATTTTCTCAATATCGGAGGCAGGATCAGCCTGCAGATGACACTGATCTGGGGTGTTTTGGGCGTCCTGTTTGCGCGTTTTGTCTTTCCCCATTTGGCACAGGTGTTTGTGTACGCCAAGCGGATGCCAATGCGTATTTTGTGCGTGTTTTTGTCGGTGTTTATGGCATTGAACCTGATCGTAACCGCCGCGGCGATCTTTCGTTGGCGCGAGCGACAAGAGGCGTTGCCGCCATCCAATGTTGCGGAAGCCTTTTTGGACACCGCGTTTGATGACCGCCGCATGGAGTCTGTTTTTAACAATATGAGTTTTCAATAAGGAGTATCATCGAAAAGAGGCTGTCTCAAACGGCGATTTGAGACAGCCTCTTTTCATTCCTATTCATATTAAAGAAGTCGGTTGGGGTTTTGGGTTTTTCCAAGGATGTAGTCGATGGAAACGTTATAGAAATCCGATAGGCGAATCAGAATATCGGTGGGGATGTCGCGCTGACCAAGCTCATAGTTGCTGTAAACCTGCTGTGAGCAATGCAGATAATCGCTGATCTGCTTTTGCGTCAGATCGTGATCCTCGCGCAAGATTCGAATATTACGATATAACAAAAAACTCCCCCCGTTTTCGCCCGATTACGCGACGGTTACCTCTACTCGTCTGCTAAATTTATTATAACAATTTTTTCAATAGGCTATTGACAGTTACCGCAAAATGCGGTATAATTATTTCGAATTTTACCGCAAAATGCGGTAAAATATCGAAATCAAGAAAAACAGGAGGATTCGAGATGTTTTGTAACAATTGCGGCAATCAAATCGGGGAAGGGGAACGCTTTTGCTCAAAATGCGGAACGGCGATCGTAATTGAGAAAAAAGCGGATACCTGTCCGCGTTGTCATGCCACCGTGGAGGAGGGGGCAAAATTCTGCAATAAGTGCGGCGCATCGTTGACCGCGCCTCAAAAAACGGTTTGCCATGGCTGTGGGAAGCCCTTGGAGGAGGGAGAGCAATTCTGCAAATCCTGCGGAAAGGCGGTCGGCGGTGTGAAGCTGACCGATCAGATCGTCGAGGGGATCGGCAAGATCAGCGACGGCAAGATCAAGCTTTCCAAGTATTTCGGATCAAGTGCAGATCCCTTTTCCTCGCTTCGTCTCAAGCACATGATCATCGGCTGGGCGTTGGCTCTTTTGGCGGTCTTTTGTCTGGTGATACCCGTGGTCGCTGTGGAGGTTCCGATCCTTTCCTTCTTCTCCGATGATGAAAGTGCAACGATCTATATTTCCATGATCGGCTTTATGACCATTGACGGAGAGGCAGCCGAGGCGTTGGAGCTGGAGGGGCTTGCAGGGATGTTTGCATTCGTTAGCATTGTGGAAATGCTGGTGCTTGCAGGGGCAGCGTTTTATATGCTGCGTCCCACCTTTAACGGACAGGTCATCAAGCGCAGAATGTTCATTCTTCCATTGTATGCGGTGGTCAGCTCCTTTATCGGGATGATGGCACAGCTTTCGATCTTTGGTGAAGCGTGTGATCAAGTCAACGATCAGTTTGGCGCGCGTATGGCAGATGCATCCATGACCTTTTTCGGTGTTCTTTCGGTACTGATCCATATCGGGGTGTTCGTATTGCTACTCCTGACGACTTACCAAAATAAAAAAATCGTGCGTCATTTGAGCGGAGGGCTGATATGAGCAAACGGTTTTTGGCTTTTTTGCTCTGCCTGTGTGTGTTAGGGAGCGTGCTTTGTTCCTGTGACCTGTTTGCGGAAAAACCGAGCGACGAGAAGCTGATTCAAAAGCGGATCGACCGTTTTCTGCACTTTTTCAACGCGGGAGATCTGGAGGGTGTGCTGTCCTGTATGGATTCCAAAACACGCAAGACCTATCAGTCCGCTATTAACATCGGCGAAGGAATTGCGGGGATGCTGGGTGCAGGCAATATTTCTCTCTCGGACTTGTTTGGCGTAAGCGTCGGGCTTTCCGAGAATGACGAGCTGCTCAGCGTTGAGATTTACTCCATTGAGGTGGAGGACGATGCCGCCGAGGTCATCGTGATGATGTCTTACAATCAAACGGTGCTTGGCAGTACGGTGTCGCATGAGGAAAACACGCTGTTTGAGATGAAAAAAGAGGACGATGATTGGTACATCCGTGATTTTAACACCTACTACGGCGATATAGAAAATGATTGACCATGAAAGGAGAACACGATGAAATACGTAAAAATTATTGCTTTGATGCTGGCGTTGATCTCGACGCTTGCGTTGGTGTCCTGCGATGACGAGGACGAAACGAAGAAAGGAAATCCATCCGACGGCGGAAAAGAGGAAGTCACTCTGCCGCCGACGAAAGGATTGGAGTATGCTTTGAACGAGGGCGGAGAGTCCTACAGTGTCACGGGTTGCTCAACCTATTCCGTCAAAACGCTTGTCATTCCTTCAACCTACGAGGGAAAGCCCGTGACGAGCATTGCAAAGGACGCTTTTAAATATTTAGATTGCACCAAAGTAATCATTCCCGATACTATTACGTACATTGGTTCCAATGCTTTTACGGAGTGCAAAGCTGTTCAATCGGAAGGCAACGTTTTCTACGTTGATAAATGGGTAATTGATTGCGATCCCAACGTAACAAGCATTACCTTACGTGAAAATACCGTTGGTTTGGCAGACCGTTGTTTTGCGGGATGCGAGGATTTTTCGAGCATCGTGCTTCCCAAAGCTCTGCGTTATATTTCGCTTAGATCGTTTTACAATTGTACATCATTGCAAAGTATTGTGATTCCGGATGGTGTCGAGAAAATTGGCGATGAGGCGTTTTATGGTTGCACGTCATTGCAAAGTATTGTGATTTCGGAAGGCGTCAAACGTATTGGAGTGCGTACTTTTGGGAGGTGCCGTGATTTGCAAAGCATTATCATCCCCAAAAGCGTAAGTTTAATTGAAGATGGTGCGTTTGGTAATTATTCGTGGAGCACCGATTATTACTGCTATCAAGTGGTGCTCTACTACGGCGGAAGCGAAAGCGGTTGGAAAGCGATCGAAAACAATAATGACGATGTTTTAAAGGATAGACCTATCTATTTCTACAGCGAAAAAGCCCCCACGGGCAGCGGAAATTACTGGCACTACGTCAACGGAGAAGCCACTCCGTGGTAAAAAACAAACAGAAGCCCCCGAGCATCTCAAATGCAATTGCATTTTGGGAGACTCGGGGGTGTTTTTTTATTACTCAAAGCCCTTCCGCTAAGCGTTCCAGCATAATTTCTGCGCTCTTGACGTTGGTCGCAAGCGGAATGTTCTGGACGTCGCAGAGGCGAAGGAGCGCGGAAACGTCCGGCTCGTGCGGCTGTGCGGTCAGGGGGTCACGCAAGAACAGGACCAGATCAAGCTGTCCGTCCGCGATCATCGAGCCGATCTGTTGGTCACCGCCGAGCGGTCCGCTTTTCATACGGGTGATCTTGAGCCCCGTTTCTCCCATCACAAGCGTTCCGGTTGTTCCCGTGGCGTAAAGCTCGTGAGGGGCGAGGACCTCGCGGTATTTGATGGCAAGGGCGATCATCGCGTCCTTTTTCTTATCGTGTGCGATCAAAGCGATTTTCATGATACTGTTTCCTTTCCGTTTCAGAGGAGTGTTTCCAATTCTTTTTGGATGAATTCCGCTTGCTGCTTGCGTACGTCCTCAACAAAATGCACGTGGTCGGCGTATTTTTCGCTTTCCCCAAGCGTAGCGGTGAAGCTGTAGAGGTCGATGGCGCTGATCTTGCGGCTTTTCATGACCTCTTTGGCGATGGCGTTGTAGAGCAACACGTTTTCGTTGTAACGGTGCATCTTGCTGCGCGTGTTGTGGGTCTCGTCATCCACGGGCGTTGTGGTGACCCAAATGGGGCGAATGCCGTGCGCAGTGACGAGATCGAGAATATCGTTCAGATTCTTGTGATAGTCACCCGGGGATACGCGGGAGGTTGTTTTGCCGGGGTCTACGGCAATGTCGTGCAGACCGCAGTTGAAGAGCAGAACGTCATAGGAGAGGGCATCGCGCTGTTCCTCGTCGCGAAGGAAGGAAAGCACCTGCGCGCTGGTTCCGCCGTTGGCATCCACTGGAATATCGAGATTTTTCATTGCCTCGGCGCGTCCCTTTTTGGTCTGCCAAATATAGCGATCCTCGGTGGCGGGGATCAGATAAGGATTATAATGCAGGGAAATACTGTCTCCCAAAAGAAAGATCGTGGGCTTCATCACAAACCTCCGCAAAAAGATTTCACACATTATTATAAAGCAAAAAGCGCACCGTGTCAAGAGGGGAAATCGAGGCTTCCGATCAGACCAATATTCGCACTTTTGTAAAAATCCATAAAAACAATCGAAAAACACATGTCAATCACGGTTTTTTTATGATAGAATAAAGAAAAAGCCAAAAAGGAGAATGAAGGCATGATCGTCAAGGAATACATCAAACAATTTGAGAAGCTGGGGTTTGGGATGTTCGTGCATTTCGGGCTTTACAGCGAATACGCACAAGGGGAGTGGGCGCTCCATTCCACGGACGTATCTGTCGAGGAGTATGAAGCTCTGACGGGCGTGTTCAATCCCGATCCCACATGGGCGACCGCGCTTGTGGCAACGGCAAAGGCGGCAGGGTGCAAGTATATCACGCTGACCACGCGCCACCACGACGGTTTTTCGCTGTACGATACCTGCGGACTCAACACCTACGATGCACCGCACAATGCCGCGGGGCGGGATCTCGTGCGCGAGTTTGTGGATGCTTGCCGCGAGGTGGGGATCGTTCCGTTCTTTTATCATACGCTCCTTGATTGGCATGAGCCAACCTATAAGACCGATTTTCCCGCGTATCTCCAATATCTGCGGAGCAGCGTGGAGATCCTTTGTACGCGCTACGGTAAGATCGGCGGCATCTGGTTTGACGGCATGTGGGATCGCCCGAACGACAACTGGGAGGAGGACGCGATGTATGCGATGATCCGTTCCCACCAGCCCGAGGCAATGATCATCAATAACACGGGTCTTGATGCGCGCGGAGCGCTGGGACACATTGAACTGGACTCCGTGACCTTTGAGCGCGGACGCCCGGGCGTGATCAACGTAGAGGGTGCGCCCAAATACGTGGCAAGCGAGATGTGCCAGGTGTTTGCGGATCACTGGGGATACGCAAGGCGCGACTTCCATTTCAAGTCCTTGGAGGAGATCATCTGCGATTTTTGCAGCTGCCGCCGCTACGGAGCGAATTTCCTTTTGAACGTAGGGCCGATGGGGAACGGCTTGCTCCGTCCCTTGGATCAGGCAATGCTCCTGACTCTTGGCGAGTGGGTGGAATTGAACAGTGAGGCGCTGTATCTGCCGCGTCCCGCAAAAGTCGAGGTCGAGGGCAAGGAAAAGGATTTCCTGCTTCGAGGCGAAGGCGGATACTACCTCTTTGTGCATGACATCCCGATGAGAGGCAACATTCACGTGACACAGCGCTTTGAGATGCCGGATTACACCGACAAATTCAAGCTGCCCGAGCGTGTCAAGGCGGTCAAGTGGATCGATTCCGAACAGCCTTTGGAGTTTGTGCAGGACGGTGAGTGCGTCACGGTCTGCTTCGACTCCCAAAAGTACGGTGAAAGCCTCGTCGTCAAGGTGGCGCGGATCGAGATCTGAAAAGATAAACGATATAAAGAGCAGGAATCCGAGTTGGATTCCTGCTTGATTTTATGTAAGACATTACGCGGCAAAATCCAACCCGTGGATGCAATGCCGAGGGATACGCCCCGATTGTATGTTTTTGGAAATTCATTTTACTTGATGCTCCATCTTGGTCATCATCCTGATTTTTCAAAAAATCTTCGCAAATCCCTTGCATTTTTCAAAAAAATGGTGTATGATTAAACAAACGGCGTTTTGGCGAACAATATATTCGGCGTTATAACGAATAATATGACGGTGCTATAACAAAAATAAGCGCGGAGGAGAAAATGGAATACGTCAGAATTGAACAGATCGCATCGGAGTGGGGCATTTCCGTGCGGCGTGTGCAGACTTTGTGCGCGGAAGGGAAGCTTGTGGGCGCGATGCGCTTCGGAAGGGACTGGATGATCCCAAGAGATGCCAAGCGTCCCGTGGACGGACGAACAAAGGCGGGGCGCATGATGGCGCCGGGAGACGAGGATGCGGATATGCCGCTCCCGCGAAAAACTCCCTTCCTTTATATGACCGACCTCTATAACTCCCCGGGAAATGCGGATGTGGGCGGAGAGCTGCTTGCGTACAACCGCGAGGCAAGGCTGCTTTACGAGGGTGGTGTTGCCTATTCCAGAGGCGAGATCGATAAGGTCTATGCGATCGCGGACTTTCTCCTTGGCAAGCATTCCGGCTTTTATGCCGTGCTTTCCGCTGGGATGTTGCTGGCATTTTGCGCCATGTGGCGCGCGGATATGGATCTGTGGGATAAAGCCAAGCGCCACATCTGCGAGGCGCCCGCCCAAAATGACGCCGATCGCGATATTATGTCCTTGACGATCACGGCGGTGGACGGTATGCTTTACGATATGGAATCCTTCCCCGAATGGTTCAAGATCGGCAATTTTGAGCCGCTTCATCCCGATTCCTTGCCTGCCGCAAAGGTGTTTTACGCCAAGTATCTCTATGCGGGTGGGTATGCTTTGGCAACGGGACAGATCGAAATGGAAGGGTTGAAGGGGTTGACGCTCATGTCTCTTCTTCCCAACACCATCGAGCCCATGATCTCGCAGGCAATGGCGGATCGCTCCATCATCGCAGAGATCCATTTGCGCCTGATCTGCGCCACGGTCTATCTGCACAGCGGCAACAAGCGGGAGGCAACGCGGCACGTTGACCGTGCCATTGCGCTGGCGCTTCCCGATCGACTCTATGGGATCCTGACCGAGTACCGAAGAATTCTTGACAGCCTCATGGACGAGCGCTTGAGACTGGCGGACGCGGACGCGATGGCGTGCGTGGAGGAGCTGTACAAAACATTCAGCGTCGGCTGGGCAAAGCTGAGCGGCTCGGTACGCAAGCGCAATATCGTCACCAATCTGACCATGCGCGAGCGCGATGTGGCAAAAATGGCGGCGTTCGGGCTTTCCTCGTCGGAGATCGCGGAAAAGCTGCATTTGTCTCTGGCGTCGGTCAAGCAGACTGTTCGAAACGCCATCTACAAAACGGGAGTGGAGAACAAAGCGGCGCTTGCGTCCATTCTGTAAGCCCTTTGGCATATCCGTTTTTTACCCAAATGGATATGTAGGAGATACAAAAAATAGCCAAAAAAATGGTTTTTGGTAGTGTTCAGGAAAAAAAGAATCTGCTATACTGTTATCACAACAGCATAGCGGATTTTTTTGATGCCCGCGGAAGGGAGGCAAAGATGAAGGAACGCATCAAGGAAGGTGACCTTTACAAGCGTGTAGACGCGTTTGGTGAGCGGTTCGAGCTGTATTATGGATATTATGAAGACTTTGAGCGAGTAGCAGGCGAACCGATTCCCATCTATCCCGATTTTCTTGTGTCTCCAAGGTACACCAAGGACGGTTACCCGTTCGCCACGCAAATGCAGGATATGTGCGAGGACGGATGCTTTCGGCGGGAGGGCTTGCAGGACCGTTGTTGCGGCAATTGCAGCTACTTTTCCCCCGCGGAGGATCTGCTCGGCATCTGTGTCAGAAAAAAACAAGAACGAAATATATTACTTGGAAAGGAGACCCCAACATGAAAGCGATTTATGAAGAAATGAAAATGGAAGTGATCCGCATGGATGCACAGGATATCATCGTCACAAGCGACGGCACGACCGATGGCTTTTACGGCGACGATCACGAATTTACCGAAGAGTAACCCCTCTTTCAATGAAGCAAAGGAGAATTGAATGATGAGAACAAATATCAAAGCAAAAAAAGTTGTGGCGTGGCTCTTCACGCTGGCAGTGCTGGTTGGGCTTTTGAGCGTGCTTTGCCTTCACGTATTCGCAACCGAGACGGCAACGGAAACGGCTGTTGTCAAGTGGGGTGTGGACGCCAACTCCTTAACAAACGAAGGAACGTTTGAAGAAGCCGTGGCGGCAACGAACACGGAAGGTGTCAACTACGTGCAATTGCAAGGGAACGTTACCATCGGTGATGACATCGTGTATTTGGCTGATGACATGGCGGTCACGCTGGATCTGGCAGGGTACAGCTTGACAGCAAACAATTACATCAACGTGCCCTCGGAAGCCTCCTTGACCATTACAGACAGTTCTTTGGCGGGGAGCGGAAGGATCATCGCGTCCGCGATGGGAGTTTTTGCCTTCGCAGATATTGGGGCAGAGTTGATTCTGGACAAAATGATCCTTGCTACCGACGGTGGCGTATATGCTGATTTTCTGACTGTGAAACAGGACGTCATAATCGAAGAAGCGCTTCACATTGTGCTTACCGGAAGCACCTGGCAGTACGACTTGTCCGATGTTGCGGATCTTTCGAAGATCACGATTGCAGCTTGGGGAGATACCACTTTAGTGGGAGAAGAGCTGATTCTCCCCGAAGGGAAAATGCTCTATCATAACGGCGTACCGACGGATATCCTTGTAAGGGGGGATATCTATAGCTTTGGCGACGTGCCCGAGAGCAAGATCTCCTATCTCTTCTCGGCAGGGGAGGGAACGGGAACGATGGATTCCGTCACCGCGTATGGTGAGATTCTGTTGCCCGAATGCGGCTTTACCGCTCCCGAGGGCAAGCGCTTTAACGGGTGGGTTACAAACGGAACGGTGTATCGGGGGGGGGATTTCTTTTCGGCAA
>JAZQXI010000014.1:0-5729 GCA_045632805.1 Eubacteriales bacterium
CACTTTCGTGCGCAGACAGAACAATAGCTCCCGCAAGCGCCCTGGGGTCAGGATTGCTGACGCAATCCCACCGCCGGGCACTCACGAAAGTTAGTTTTGCGATAGGAAACAATTTTTTGTCCCTCTCTTTCGGGAGAGGTGGCACGATTAACAATGAGCGTCGGAGAGGGCGCTAACAAACAATGCTCCACTTGGTTAGCTTTGTATTTATTCGAGAGCTGATATAAAAAGGTGGTGAAAGTTTTGAAAGGGTTTTGGAAAACTTTTTTAAAAGTTTTTCCAAGAAAAATCAAAAAATGAGAAATCTGTTTCAAAACAAATTTTTTATCATTTGCCTTTGCGTAGCGATCGTGCTTGCCGTAGTGCCGTCCACGTTTGCCCTGATGGGGTACGGGGGATTGGCGAAAAATATACTTGGAACAGTTACGTTTCCCGTGCGGTGGTGCTTTGGCGCCATAGCGGACGGATTTGAGGGCTGGTCGATGTATTTTGCAAGCATCGATGCGTTAAAGGCACAAAATGACGCGCTGGAATCGGAAAATCAAGAGCTTTCGGATCGGTTGGAAAACGCCGAGCTTTTGGAAGAAGAAAACGAAAGACTGCGCGCGTACCTTGGTATGAAAAGTCAATATCCGTCCTTTACGTTTGAGGAAGGAATGGTCATCAGCCATTCGGCGGGGAACTATATCACGACCCTGACGCTCAACAAAGGAAGCCTTGACGGAATCGAAAAAAATATGCCCGTGGTGACTCCCGACGGCATCGTCGGATATGTGAGCGAGGTCGGATTGAATTGGTGCATGGTCTCCACGCTGATCGAAACGGCGACTTCGGTGGGCGCGTACATTCCGCGCTCGGGCGAGGTCGGTATCGTCAGCGGTGACTACAGCATGCGGTACGACGGACTTTGTAAGGTGAGCTACGTCAACGTGGAAGCCGATATCGAGGTTGGTGACACCGTGCTTTCCAGCGGTACGGGTAGCGTTTATCCCGCAGGGCTTGAGATCGGAACGGTCACAGCCATCGACGTGGACGAATACAGCCGCACGCTGGTCGCAACGGTCAAGCCGTCGGTTGAAATGAAACATATCAAATGGGTGATGATCATCACCGATTACGAAGTGGAAACCGCAGAACCCGATACGGGTATCGTTGAGCCGTGATGCAAAAAGGTTTCCGCGAAAGAAACAAGAAAACGTAAAACCATCATGAAAGGAGCCGTGTTATGCCGCGCAATCGGATATTGGGATACCGTGCGCAGACACGCTCCCGTATGATCGCGTACACGCTGACGTTTGCGTGTTTAATTGTTTTGCTTTCTTCCATGCAGGTCGCGTTTTTTGGGAAGCTTCGACCCTTTGGAGCGGTGCCTGATCTGATGATCTGCACAGTGCTTTGCATCGCTTATTTCAGCGGACAGTACGCGGGTGCCATTACAGGCATCGCGGCGGGCTTTTTGATCGAGTCGATCGGCTCGCAGGGAATCTCGCTGCTACCCGTGATCTACATGGTCGGGGGATATATCGCAGGCTATTACGCCAAAAATATTACGCAAAAACGGTACGTGATGTATCTGTTTTATCTTGCATGCGCGCTGTTCGTGCGCGCGGGAACGACCGTAATTTACGCGTGCCTGCATTATGAATTTGTCAATCTGCCAAAGATCCTTTTGTACTCGGCTCTGCCCGAGTGCATCGGAACGGCAATCGCGGGATGCGTGCTCTATTTTCCAATCGGACTTGTGTGTCGGATTTTGGAAAAGAGAAAGTGAGTGCGAAATGCGGAATGAGAAGTGCGAGATGCGAAATGAACGCACATTCTGTGTTATTCTGTCATGAAACTAACTTTCGTGAGCGTTTTGCGGTGGTGGTACCAAAACGCTTGCGGGAGCTATTCTACTGTCAGCGCTCTAAAGCCAAAATCAAGCAGAGTCTGTACTGCACCGTGGCTTTCACCAAAACGCAGAGCATAAGAATAGGAAATGATATGAAATGCCCTCTTGAGAGGGTGTATATAAAAACGCGGTGAAAGTTTTGAAAGGGTTTGGGAAAACTTTTTCAAAAGTTTTCCCAAGAATCCAAAAAACAACCAACAAATTTCTTGAAAACAAACAGGAAAGGGAAATAAGACTGTGGCAAACGAAAAAGAAAAGCAGTTACAAAGAGAGCAGGAGATCGCCCTGTTCGAGAACCAGAAGATCGTGGAAGTGGGGATGGAGAAAGAGGTCAAGAAGTCCTTCATTGAGTACTCCATGTCCGTCATCATGGCGCGTGCGCTTCCCGACGTGCGAGACGGCATGAAGCCGGGTGCGCGCCGTATCCTTTATGCAATGTATGAGGACGGTTTGGTGCATTCCAAGCCGTTCCGCAAGTCGGCGACCACGGTCGGTAACGTGCTGGGTCGCTATCATCCGCACGGTGACGCTGCCGTTTACGGCACGATGGTGCGTATGGCGCAGGATTTCTCGATGCGGTATCCTCTGGTAGAGGGACACGGTAACTTCGGTTCTGTCGACGGAGACGGAGCGGCAGCTTACCGTTATACCGAGGCGCGTCTTGACAAGATCGCGGACGAGATGATGCGAGATCTTGACAAGAACGTCGTTCCGATGATGCCGAACTTTGATAACCGCCTGCAGGAGCCGACGGTTTTGCCGTCGCGCTTCCCGAACCTTTTGGTCAACGGTTCGATGGGTATCGCTGTCGGTATGGCGACCAATATCCCGCCGCACAACCTGCGCGAGGTCATCGACGCAACCATTTACCGTATGGACCATCCCGATTGCACGGTGGACGATCTGATGGAATACATCAAGGGACCCGATTTTCCCACGTACGCAACCATTTACGGTGTCAACGGCATCAAGGAAGCGTATCTGACGGGTAAGGGTCACATCATGGTGCGTTCGCGCGCAACCGTGGAGGAGGATCACCGCCGCATCATCTTTACCGAGATCCCGTACGGCGTCAATAAGAGTATGCTATGCGAGGCGATCGCAAACTGCGCAAAGGAAAAGAGAATCGAGGGCATTACCGACGTGCGCGACGAGTCGGGCAGAGACGGTATGCGCATCGTGGTGGAATACCGCCGCGATATCAATTCGCAAATTTTGCTCAATCAACTGTATAAGTATACCCAGTTGCAGGATACCTTTGCGGTCAACATGCTGGCGCTGGTTAACAACGAGCCGAAAATTTTGAATCTTCCCGCGATCCTCGACCACTATATCGCGCACCAGGAGCAGGTCATCATCCGCCGTACCGAGTTTGAACTGGAAAAGGCAAAGGCGCGCGCACATATTTATGAGGGCTACAAGATCGCGTTGGATAACATCGACGAGATCGTGCAGATCATGAAGACCTCGCCCTCGATCCCCGAGTCCAAGGTCACTTTGATGGAGCGGTTTGGGCTGAGCGAGATCCAGTCGCAGGCGATCGTCGAAATGACCCTCGGTAAGCTGACGGGTCTGGAAAGAAGCAAGATCGAAGACGAGCTGGAGAGACTCCACAAGCTGATCGCAGAGCTTGAAGCCATCCTTGCCGATATGGGCAAGATCAAGCAGATCATCAAGGACGAGATGGGCGAGATTCGTCAGAAGTACGGCGACGAACGCCGCACGGACATCGTTCCCGCCGAGCATGAGATCATTCTCGAGGATCTGATCGAGCGCCACAACTGCGTTATTACTTTGACACATGCGGGTTACATCAAGCGTCAGCCTGCTTCCACCTACGCAGCCCAAAACCGAGGAGGTAAGGGTATCATCGGTATGTCCACCAAGGAGGAGGACTATATCGAAACCGTGCTTGCCGTCAACAGCCACTCGTATTTGATGATGTTCACCAATACGGGTAAGGTGCAGATGCGCAAGGCATATCTCATCCCCGAGGCGGGCAGAACCTCAAAGGGACAGAATATCGTCAATATTCTGGAACTGACCGAGGGAGAAAAGATCACCTCGTGCATCAGTGTGGACGAGTTTACCGATCACGAGTATCTCACCATGGTGACCAGAAACGGTGTCATCAAGCGTACGCTGCTCTCCGAGTATGAGTATCAGCGTAAGGGCGGTAAGATCGCGCTCACGCTTGACGAGGGCGACGAACTGCTTTACGTGGTACGTACCGACGGTACGTGCGAATTGATGATCGCGACCGAGATGGGTCAGGCGATCCGCTTCTCCGAGGCGGATGCAAGAACGCTGGGACGTACGGCGCGCGGTGTGCGCGGTATTACGCTCCGCGCGGGTGACCGCGTTAAGGGTGTTTGTGTCGTTGAAGAGGGCAAGGATCTGCTCTGCATCACCGACAAGGGCTTTGGAAAACGCAGCCCGTTTGATAACTTCCGCACGATGAAGCACCGCGGAGGACAGGGTGTCACCTGCTACAACCTGACCGAAAAGAGCGGAGCGCTGACGGGAATTGCCGCCGTGGACGACAGCATGGATATCATGATGATCACCGATACGGGAACGATCATCCGTACGCCCGTAGAGGGGATTCCTTGCCGTTCGAGATCGGCGGGAGGTGTTATCGTGATGCGCCTTGGAGAAGGTCAGTCTCTGGTCAACTTTACCGTTGTGGCAAAGGAAGAGGAGAGCGACGAGGACCTTGAAAACAGTGAAAATGAGGCATTGGAAACGGTTGACGGAGCAGATGCGGATGCAATCGTTCTTGAGGATACCTCGGCGGTAGAGATCGAAATTTCCGACGAAAACGGCGAATCCGAAACGGCGGAAGAAACCGAAGAAAACACCGAAATTTAACACACGTATTGCAAAAAACATGAAAAAAGTCATTTCTTTTACGCTCTGCGTATGCCTTTTGGCACTCTCCGTGTTCGGATTTTCAAGCTGTGCCGCGCCTGCGTTAGAGGACGTCTATGATCGCGTTGTGACCCTGATCGAGGGGTCACACGAGATCAACGCGATCTTCTACGGTGTCGGTATGCCCGTTTATGATGCCGACTCGGAATACGTGGAGATCAAGCATCTTTACTACGATTTTGACCAGACTGCGAGTTACGAATACGTCACCGAGTACGCAAAATATCCTTCCGAGAATGCGGTGATGCGAGCCGCCGAAAAGGTCTATTCCAAGGGATTTTTGGAGGACGTGCTGTCGGTTTCCGCATTTACGGGTTACGCTGTTGAGGACGGCATCGGCGGTTCTCTCATTGCGCGTGCACGCTACGTAGAGGATAACGGTTGGTTCTGTCAATCCACCGACCCAAGTAACACACGTTATACCGCGATGCGCGTGTATGATTATTCTACCATGCAGGTTCACTCGCTCGGTCGCAGCGATGCTTGCACCGTGACGATCAATTCGTGGTTGGAAGCAACGCCAACACAGATCGAAACCGTTGAAATCCATCTCATCCTTCAGGACGGCGAATGGTTCCTCGACTCCTTTACCGGCGCGTGAGGGAGGAGTATAGGGATTTTTGCGGGGGAGAAACTTCTTAAAAGAAGTTTCTCCCCCGCACCCCCTTTTCAAGAACTTTTACCACTTTTTTATTGCACCCTCGCAAGGAATTGCTGTCATGGCAATACCTTTTTTGGTTTTATAGAGGTTTTTGCTACCCCGAATTCCGCCGCCGCGGTAGGGCGAGTAAATGCGAAATGCGGAAAAGGACATTTGAAATGTAGTACTTTGAAACAACGAAAACTTTACGGGCAACCCCGCGTGTCATCTTGAGCGAAGCTCCGCCGAGATTTCACTCGGCTA
>JAZQXI010000015.1:0-7719 GCA_045632805.1 Eubacteriales bacterium
GCGTTTTGGGTGGTGGTACCAAAACGCTTGCGAGAGCTATTGTTCTGTCTGTGCTCTAAAGTGACGGCGTGCGGGAATCTGTACTGCACGAAGGCTTTCACCAAGTGCAGAGCATGAAAAAAGGAACCGCTGTGTAAGCGATTCCGTTGGCGGGTCACCTAAAAAAGGTGGTGAAAGTTTTGGGAGGGTGTGGGAACCTTTTTCCAAAAAGGTTCCCACGAAAAGAACTTTCCCCAAAGTTTCCCCCAAAAAAGTCCCTTCAATTACGTTTCAGGCGTATCCACGGGCGTATCCACAGGCGTATCCACGGGCGTATCCACGGGAGTGTCGGTGGGGACATCGGTACCGTCAGTACCGTTAGTACCACCGAGGGCACCCGTGCCGAGAGCGGCTAAAAGCTGATAGAAGTCGTTAGCGCTGAAATAGGTTTCGGGAAGCTCGCCGTTCCATTCCAGGATGTAGTAGTAGAGCAACAGATGCTGGATGTCGTTGTCGTCCATATCAGCGGGATCTTTTGCGAGGGTATCGCGGATCTGTCCGATGACAGCGGCATCCTTTTGACCTGCGTAGAGGGCAGCGTCCGCCTGGATCTGTACGACCTCAAGGTCAGCCTGTGCGGCGATCTTTGCAACAGCAGCTTCCGCGTTTGCTTCGATTTCCGCACGCTTTGCGGCTGCTTCCGCTTCCATGTTCTTCTGTTCCTGTTCGATCTTTGCCTGCTTGCTCTTCTGCTCGGCAACCTGCTTGGCTTCTACGGCATCGGTAAAGGCGTCAGAGAAGTCCAAGTCCTCGATCGAGGCGTCCACAACAACGATGTTGTAGGCTTTGAGCTGTTCGGTCAGTAAGGCGCGAACGTCGGTAGAGAGCTTGGAACGCATATCCAACAGCTCCTCGGCGGTATAGTTGGCAAATTCGCTCTTGACCGCTTCGTTAACGCGAGGCTCGATGATCTTTTCATAATATCCGATACCGATCTCTTTGTAGATGGTCTGCGCGTTCTCTTTGGAAATCTGATAGTTGAGCGTGTAGGTCACGGAGACCTCCTGAATATCGGAAGAGAAGCAATAGAGATCAACCGATGCTTTTTGGTTACGGTTGTCCATGTTCACGACTTCCATCCAGGGAGCGCATACGTGAACGCCTGCTTCCAAAGTGGTTTCCTCCACGCGACCGAACACGGTGACAATACCCGTATGTCCCGTGGGAACGGTACGCACGCAGCTCACGATTCCAAGGCCTGCACCCAGTACGATCAAAACCGCGACTGTGATCATGCGGACGTTGGGCTTTGCCTTTTTCATCGCGACTGAGGCGATGACAGCGGCACCGATCAGCAAGATGGCTACAACGAAAAATACAATCATATTTGTTCTCCTTTCAAATTTACCGATTTTCTCGGTTTGATTGTATCTATATCATACCACAATTCCAAAAAGCTGTCAAGTGACTGCATTAAAAATCTTTTGAATTTACACTTTGTTAATAAATGACAACGAGAGGGAAAGGATCAGTTCCTTAATGACCGTTTGTAACAAGGAATCAAATATATTACCGATCGATAGAAAAAGGGCAGAAACGGTTTTGACGTTCTCTGTCCTTTTTTATGATCACTCAATATACGCTGTATTATCAGTCATATTCTCTTTTCTGTTTTTTGGATCAAACTCGGGAAAGCAAAGCCAATAGCAGTCACATTCGTCGCAACAACACTCAAATCCTTGCTCTCCGTTGCCAAGACAAACGGAAGGTTTTCCGGGCGTGAGTTCTATGCCGGTGATGTCTATTTCCTTGTGGGGCATATTCTTGCTCATATATCCTCCTATCAGCATACAAAAAGTGCGCCGACCGTAATCAGCGCACAAAAACGCAAATTCCAGCCGTCGCCAAACAAACTATATACAGATTGGGTATATTACTATACTCTCTCGTGTACGGAATTTGCATTTTATCAAATTCATCACAAAAGAGTATCGTCAAAAAAGGGTATCAGTATCCCCAAAAGAAAATACACCCATAGACTGTATATTTAGTTTGTTTGGCATCTTTATTATATCACAATTTTTGCGCTTTGTAAATATATTTCATAAAATTTGCAAAATTACCCTTTGGGAATATACCGTATTCTTTCAAAATCGCCTTTCAAAGAGCGACGCTCGGGGCGGGCAGTGCTGAAAAAATAATGATGGAAAAATCTGCTTGTCCGTGGGAGGGGTTGACTTTTGGCAGTATTTGTGATATGATAATATGGATGAATTTTAAGGATACGAGGTGCAAAATGAAACATCGTGCTACATATTGGGGAACGGCACTCACCGGCGCTCTGCTTTGCCTGTGTATGATGGCGGGAGCTTTGCTGCCGGCGGTAGCAAATGAGCCGCTTCCGTCGCTGGATTACGGAATTCCCGGGCGTGAGGATAATACGACCTATTCCACCGTTGACCTATATGAACAGTTGTTTGGAACACAGCCTACAGCGGCGGAAACAACCTATCTTGGAACCACGGGAATTACGTTCAGCTATAATTCCAACGTGCCCAACAGCCTGCTTACTACCGAATATGACAGTGAGGCGGGGTTGCTTTCGGTTACGATCCTTCCTTATACCTACACGGCGTCCAACGGCGAGACCGTGACGTGGCTTCCCACGGTGGCAACGATCGACGGGGAACAGATGACTCTGACCGAGGAGAACGGCATATATTACTGCAAGCTGGAGAACCTCTTTTATTCCGAGGACTTCGATATGCAGGTCGAGTATGCATGGAGCGTTGACATTCCTGTGGAGATTCAGGAGGAGCTGCGCAATACGGCGTATACCTTGGGTAGCGCGGGATTGGATCGCTTTGCCGCATATGAAGAGGAGCTGGCAGCTTATCGGGATGCCATGACACGTTACGAGGATTGGCAGGCATATCTTGCATGGAAAGAAATTTACGATGCGTATCTTCTGGAGCTGGCGGCTTACCGTGCCGCAAAAGAAGCATATGAAAATTACTGCCGCGAATATGCCAAATATGAAGATGAGCTGGAGCGCTACGAACTATGGCAGGATTATTACAACAACGCACCGACAGAAGAGGAGATTCTCGCATATAACAAATACAAGAAGTACCTTTCTGATATGAAGATCGTCACAGCCATGCTTCCCCTCATGGAATCGCTGTTTGTGGCGGATAGCAACGGCTGGCAGATGTACGGCTCGATCATGGGCGGCTCTGTTTTGAAGGTGCTGACGAATGAAGATCTGCTGGTCAATACATTGGGATATGACGAGGCGTATATCCGTTTGGCAGGAGATGCCACGGATGTACTGCGCGGAAACAAGGAAAAGAATTTGCCGGGGCTGTTGCCGGAATATGATAAACTGCGCAAGGCAACGTATGCTTCCGAATATGAACGCGTAAAGGCGTTGTACGGTTTTTATCAGAACCATTATGAGGAGCTGAAAGAGCAATTTACCAATCTGCATAATGTACTTTATCGGTTTGCCGGCGATCCGGTTGTCGTGCCTGTGATCAAAGGATATGGAAAGTGGGATCATTACTTGCAGTTTGTAGGTCAGCTTTACGTGATTTCCTCGTGCCTGAACGGAAGTCGCGATAAGAACTGGTCAATTTACAACGGAGATAGGGGAACTTTCTCGCTCTCCGAGGTTGTGGAGTCCGTTCATATGTTCCCGGCTGCGGGATGGAATCCGACTTCTTACCCCATGCCCGAGGAAGCACCTCCGGCAGATCCCGTAGTTTCGATTGATCCCCCCACGGTTGAGCAACCTGCAAAGAAGCCGGTCAAGCCAGAGCCCGTCCCGAACCCCGGAAACGCACCCGTAGCACCCGAAAACCCGTATGAAAACGGTATTCCCGCAGAGGCGGAGCATCCCGGAACGGCGCCCACAGCCCCCGTGCTTGATGCCATGACATCGGCTTTGATGGAGGAGATCCGTACAGGTGTTTTAAAGCAGTATACGGGAACGTTCCAACCCGTTACGTTCTCGTTTACCTCTGTGGTCAATAAAAAGGTATCCATCAAAAATCTGAAAACCGTTTCGTTTTATGACGCGCACGGTAACTTTTTGGAAAGCTTTCAGCTCAATTACGGTGAAAGTGTCAATTATCCCTTGCCCGAGCTGGAATCCACGGCACAGTACCACTATACTCCGCGAGGATGGATCTCCATTGACGGTTCTTCCGTTGACCTTGTATCGGTCAAGAGCGACCTTGCTCTAATGCCTTCTTATTCCAAAACCTTGCGCTCCTACACCGTGACATGGATCTTTAACGGTGAAACGGTGAGTGAAAGCCGATACTATGATGAGACCTCTATTCCGACGCCGCCCGCAAAATGGTCGTTGGCGGATAAGACACAGGGACATTACAACTACACCTTCTCCGGTTGGGACAGCGAGGTCAAGCCTGTGACGGGAGACGCGACCTATCGCGGAGAAATGATCAAGACCCTGCGCAATTATACGGTTACATGGGTGCTTTACGGTGACAAGGTGATCACCGAAGAGTGGCAGGCACTCTCCACCCCTGTCTTTACGGGCGACACCGCGCGTCCTTCTGATTCCCGCACCTACCGCTTCATCGGTTGGAAAGGTCCTGTTGGAGTGCTTCAAGGGGATACCGTTTACACCGCGCAGTACGAGACCACCAAGCTTGCTGTCGGGAACTCGGGCGTTGTCATGGACGTCGTACACAGTGACGAAATGATTCAGGTCCATGCCACCGTTCCGTCCTTGGACGTTTCGTCCGCGGCAGACCTCGCGATTGCGGAAGGCAAGACGCTGAACGTTGTTTGGGATAACGGATTTTCACTTTCCCTCTGCGGCGAGGATCTGCGTGCGTTTGATGCCTCCAATTGCCGCCATATCGTCCTGCAACGCAGTACGGATGGAAATGCCGTTTGCTATGCATTGAATTTCTACAACAGTGCGTGGAAGAAGCTGGATCAGATGGGGGAGGGCGTTGTGATAACGCTTCCGTATGAACGTCTTGAGGACCGCGAAACGGTATTCCTTGTTATGGGCGAAGACGGTTGGGAACGTTGGGAGGAGCGCACGATTCGCGTGAAGGGCAGTGCGGAGATCCGACAGGTCTATTCCTACGCCATCAGCGTCGCTCCGAACAAACAGTGCAATACGCTTTCGATGCAGGAGCAGGCAGTGGCTGGCGATCGCGTTTCCTTAAAGCTCAAATGCGTGTTTGGCTATGAGGTTTCGGGCGCAACGGTTCTGGATGCCAACGGAAAAGAAATTCCTGTAGACAAGGATCTGACCTTTGTGATGCCCGAGGGAGCTGTTTCGATCACGCTGGACGTGACGCAGATCAAGTATACTGTTACCTTTATCGTGGATGGCAAGGTGGTCAGCAGTGCCGAGTATGCGTTGAACGAGGAGATCAAGATCCCGGATGCTCCCACGCTTCCACCGCATGACGGATATATTTACACCTTTATTTCGTGGGGAGACGTTCCTGCCGTAGCCGTAGGAAGCGAACGCGATCTGGTGTTTGAGGCACAGTTCTCACGCGCTCCCGAATACGTTGAATATCGCCTTGAGGGCGGCGGCAGTGTGCTGTTTGAGGTGATATTGCCTTTGGTAGGAGTCGGAATTCTACTCTTGATCGCAGGTCTTATCACGTGGCGTGTTTTGCGAAAGCGCAAAAAGAAAGCAATGGCTGCAACACAAGCAACCGTGCAGGTGGATGATCGAAAGGATACATCTGACGAAGAAATAAGCGAATAAAAAACCACAAGTGGCTCAAATGCAACGCATTTGAGCCACTTAAACTGTAGATAAAACGAACAGCTTTCGTCAGTTTAGTGAAAGTTCTTGAAAGGGGTGCGGGGAAAACTTCTTTCAAGAAGTTTCCCCCGCAAAAATATCAATTAATACATGCCGCCGCCCATGCCTGCAGCAGGAGCTGCGGGAGCGGGATTCTCTTCCTTCTTATCAGCAACCAAGGACTCGGTGGTCAGGATCACCGATGCGATGGATGCCGCGTTCTGAAGAGCGGAACGGGTCACCTTGGTAGGATCCACGATGCCTGCTGCCATCATGTCGCAGTAGACCTCGTTGTAAGCGACAAAGCCGTAGCCGATCTTGCCGCTGGTGAGGATCTTGTCAACTACAACGCCGCCGTCAAAGCCTGCGTTTGCCGCGATCTGACGAACAGGCTCTTCAAGTGCTTTCATCACGATCTTGACACCGGTCTTTTCGTCGCCGTCAACAGTTTCCACCAGCTTTGCGACCTCGGAGATGACGTTGAGGTAAGCGGTTCCGCCGCCTGCCACGATGCCTTCCTCGACTGCCGCCTTGGTCGCGTTGAGCGCGTCCTCGATGCGGAGCTTCTTTTCCTTCATTTCCGCCTCGGTAGCGGCACCAACCTTGATGACAGCAACGCCGCCTGCGAGCTTTGCAAGTCTTTCCTGCAGCTTCTCGCGGTCAAAGTCGGAAGTGGTTTCTGCGATTGCGTTGCGGATCTGTGCAACACGTGCGCGGATCTCGTCGGAGCTACCCGCACCGCCAACGATGATGGTATGCTCCTTGTTGACCTTGATCTGCCGTGCGCGACCCAGCATGTCAATGGAAGCTTCCTTGAGCTCAAGTCCGATCTCGGAGGAGATGACCTGACCACCCGTGAGGATCGCGATATCCTGCAGCATTTCCTTGCGGCGGTCGCCAAAGCCGGGGGCCTTGACTGCAACGCAGTTGAATACGCCGCGGAGCTTGTTGAGTACGAGAGTGGTGAGTGCTTCGCCCTCTACGTCCTCTGCGATGATGAGGAGCTTTCTGCCTGCCTGAACGATCTGTTCCAAGAGGGGCAGGATCTCCTGGATGTTGGAGATCTTCTTATCGGTGATCAGGATCAGAGCATCGTCGTAAACGGTCTCCATCTTATCCATATCGGTTGCCATGTAGGGGGAGAGGTAGCCGCGATCGAACTGCATACCCTCAACCACCTCGGAGTAGGTATCCGCGGACTTGGATTCCTCGATGGTGATGACACCGTCGGAGGTGACCTTTTCCATCGCGTCTGCGATCAACTGACCGATGACCTCGTCGCCGGCGGAAATCGTACCGACGCGCGCGATATCGTCCGAGCCGTTGACCTTTTTGGAGTTTGTAACCAGCGCCGCAACTGCCGCGTCAACTGCTTTTTTCATGCCCTTGCGAACGACCATGGGGTTTGCGCCTGCGGTAACGTTCTTCATGCCCTCGCGGACGAATGCCTGCGCGAGAAGCGTTGCGGTGGTAGTACCGTCACCTGCTGCGTCATTGGTCTTGGTTGCAACCTCGCGCACGAGCTGTGCGCCCATATTTTCAGCGGCATCCTCAAGCTCAATCTCCTTGGCGATGGTTACACCGTCATTGGTGATGAGGGGCGCGCCAAACTTCTTATCAAGAACCACGTTTCTGCCCTTGGGGCCAAGCGTGATCTTAACGGTGTCTGCCAATTTGTCCACGCCGCGAGAGAGCGCGTTGCGTGCTTCAATTCCGTAAAGAATATCTTTTGCCATTTGTGTATACCTCGTTTACAATTATTCTACGATTGCAAGAATGTCGCCCTGCTTGACGATGGTGTATTCTACGCCGTTCATTTTTACTTCGGTGCCGGAATATTTGCCGGTGATGACCTTGTCGCCAACCTTAACTTCCATGGGGATGAGCGCGCCATTATCGCCGCGAGCACCGGGGCCAACGGCTACAACCTCTGC
>JAZQXI010000016.1:0-1979 GCA_045632805.1 Eubacteriales bacterium
TGGCAACGGCATCTGCGGCTTCGTTCAAGCGCAAATGCATCCACCCTGTTTCTTTTGTGGCGGTAAGTGTTTCGGTGCGATCGCGGTGTTTGTCAAAAATAAGAAAGATCGGTGTCAGTCCGTGCCGTTTGGCGAGCATTCTGACGGTGGCAAGAAGGATGCGGCGGACATCGGCGCAATCCGAGCCGCCTTTTAGGATCACGCAAAGGTAGTTCCCGTCAAGGGAAAGGTGATGGTTCTGCAAAAGCGCGGTGGTGCGTGATGCGGGAGGCGGTGGGAGCAAGAGCGCGGGGTCTGCTCCCAAGTGCAGATGCGTGCGCAAAACGCCGATACTTTCCAAAAGATGCAAGGATTCGGGATCGCGCAGACTGATATAAGGGCAGGTGTTTAGGACACGCGCCGTGCGTTTTCTCATGCGCTTGCCACAGAGCGGTCCGATGCCGGCGGAATAGAGAACGGGACGCGCCATCAGCGCTTGAAACAGCTTGATCAAATGGAGATAATAGGCAAGAGATCGATTGCTGGTAGCGTTTTGCAACAGAGAACCGCCACCGCACACAAAAGCACTTGAGGACACCGCGGCAAAGAGAAGGGAGAATGGATTTTTTCGATTCAGACACCGCACGCCAAAGCGACGGTGATCCAGTCTTGGCTTTCCCGTCAACGCAAGCACGCGAATTTGCGGAGAAATGGCGTGTAACCCTTCCAAAAAGCCCTGCAAAATAGCATCGTCACCAAGATTTCCGCATCCAAAATAGCCGCCAATCGTGATACAACGGTCGAATTTTGGGGTTATGGCACGGTGATAGAGTGCCAAGGTCTCACGCCCCATCCGCTCGGCGTTGTATTGCTCCGTTATCAGCTCCAGCGCTTCTTTCGCATAGCTTGTGCGCCTTTCGGCGTTTTCGATCAAATGGACGAGGTCGGCTTGCAAGCGTGAAGTATCGGGAAGGGGTGCGCCGCGTCCGCAAAAGTTGCTCAGAGCAGCAAGCGGGGCGGTTTCGCGATTGAGAATACCGAGATATCCTTCGTTGCCGCAAAGGATCACGGCGCACCCACATGCCGCCGCCTCCAGAGCGACGCGCGAAACACCGATGACGATATCGGACCGTTGCAAAAGAGAAACCATGTCGGATACATCTCCGTGGAGTGTAAGCACAGGCATGCCTGCACGGCGGTTGGCTTCATCGGCTTGTTGCTTGATCTCCTCATACGCGTTGCCGCCACCCGCGATCTCAATTTTGACAGATGGAAAACGGGAGACGAGCGTGGGGGCAATGGAAGAGAGCAGGGATGCGCCGAGCGCACAGTCTCGATCCAAGCGGCTTGCAAACAGGATGCGGAGAGCATTGCCGTGACATACCGTTTGAGCGGGGCAGAAGTGTGTGCAATCGATCCCGTTTTGGATCACACGGACCCGCTCTGCAGGAACGTTGTACTGCGCACAAACGTACTGACGCAGATCCTCGCTGACGGCTACGGTGTGCGTTCCCCAGTGGCACACCAGACGCAGAAACGGAGACACCGAAAAGTGTGCATGAACGGTTACAATTTCACAGCATCCGTATGCTTGCAAGCCGCGGATCAGACAGGCGGGAATACGTGCATGCGCGTGCAGAATATCGTATCCCTCCTGCTTGATCAGCTTTTTGAGTGCGCGGCGTACCAGAAAGAGCTTGATGGGATGATGGGTATTCAGAGGCAAACGGATCTGGCGGATCCCATCGCGCTCCAATGCATCTGACACAGCTCCTCCCGAGGATGCTACACTCACGTCAACATGCATGCTTCGCAAGACACGTGCAAGAGTAGCGATGTGTGTCTCCGCTCCCCCTTTTCCCAATCGATCGGTCAAGAGCAAAACTTTCATAAAAA
Organism: Eubacteriales bacterium; assembly: GCA_045632805.1. Taxonomy (GTDB): domain Bacteria; phylum Bacillota; class Clostridia; order Oscillospirales; family CAG-272; genus UMGS1865. Next base: position 1,876 of record JAZQXI010000016.1, read on the forward strand.
ACCTCCCGTCTTTCACAGGAGTCAGACCATCGATAAAATCACCGACTTTTGTCAGCTCGATGAAAGTTTTGATCAAACTTTTTCAAAAGTTTGCGGTTTCCAAA
>JAZQXI010000017.1:0-5207 GCA_045632805.1 Eubacteriales bacterium
GCTCACATCGACAGCAAATCCCGTCTGCAGGAATTCGTTCAGCAGGATAAGGAACAAAAAGAAGTGCTGGAATATCGTTTGACGGGAGAGAGCGGTCCCGACCACAACAAGACCTTTACGGTGGAGCTTTATCTCGGCTCTAACTGCATCGGTCACGGAAAGGGACACTCCAAAAAGCAAGCGGAGCAGGCGGCGGCAAGAGCGGCGCTGGAGCTGTTCGGACAAGCCTGAGATGCGGCACAGAAATATTCCCATCTTCATCCCACATATGGGATGCCCAAACCAATGTGTGTTTTGCAATCAACGCTCGATTTCGGGATGCCGTGAATTTTGTGAGGAAGACGTCAAAGAGCAGATCGAACGCGCGCTTTCCACGATTTCTATCGGTGATGAGGTCGAAATCGCCTTTTTCGGTGGCTCATTTACGGGCATCGACCGCGATTTGATGCTTCGTCTTTTGCAAACGGCACAGACTTATATCGATGCGGGAAAGGTTACAGGAATTCGTCTGTCCACCCGTCCCGATTATATTTCAAACGAAATTCTTGAGCTTTTATCCCGCTTTTCGGTGCAAACGATCGAGCTGGGATTGCAGAGCATGGATGATACTGTCTTAACATGCTCCAAGCGCGGACATACCGCAAAGCAAGCGGAGGATGCATGCCGCGCGATTATTAACTACGGCTTTGCTCTTGTAGGGCAGATGATGATCGGACTCCCCGCATCCACGCGCGAGAGCGAGATCGAAACGGCGAGGAAAATCATTGCGCTCGGTGCTACAGCCGTGCGGATCTATCCAACCGTTGTTTTTTACGAAACTCCTTTATGCGAGATGGCAAAAACCAGGGAATATACACCGCTGACTTTGGAAGAAGCGATCACGCGAAGTGCCGATGTGTTGGAAATTTTCGAGGCACACGGTGTACCGTGTATTCGGTTGGGGCTTTGCGCCACAGAGGATCTGACCTCTCCCGAAGAGGTTTTTGGAGGTCCCAATCATCCCGCACTCGGGGAACTGATTATGAGTGAATGTTATTACCGACGAATCCTTTCTGCCTTGCGCGAGCGGGAATTGGTTGGTAAAGAAGCCGTTTTGCGCGTTCCCGCGCGGGAGTTTTCCCGTGCCGTGGGACAGCGACGGCAAAATATCAAGCGTTTGTGGGAGGAAACACAGACGTGTCTGCGTGTGATAGGTGATAAAAACGCCCTTGAAATGCAGATCGAACCCATGGAAACCAATCTGAACAATCCCATTTGAGGAGGAATTTTACTTTGTATCTGAAATCATTGGAAATGCAGGGATTCAAGTCTTTCCCGGACAAGACCAAGCTCGTCTTTGAAAACGAGACCGAGGTTACGCTGGTTGACGACGGCGAGGCGCATGGCGTCACCGTTATTGTCGGTCCCAACGGCTCGGGAAAATCCAATATTGCCGACGCAATGCGTTGGGTTTTGGGCGAAATTTCGTCCAAGTCGTTGCGCGGAAGCAAGATGGAAGACGTCATTTTCGGCGGTGCTGACAGTCGCCGTCCTATGGGATACGCCGAGGTTTCCGTCACCTTTGACAACCGCGGTGGACTTGCCAGATTGGATTGTCCTTACGATGAGGTTACCGTTACCCGTCGCTATTACCGTTCGGGCGACAGTGAATACTTCATCAACCGCAAGGGCGTTCGTTTGAAGGATATTTACGAGCTGTTTATGAATACGGGTATCGGTCGTGACGGATATTCTATCATTGGACAGGGTCGAATTGCCGAAATGGTCTCTCGTAAGAGCGAGGAACGCCGCAGCGTCTTTGAGGATGCGTCGGGAATCGCGAAATATCGCTATAAAAAGAACGAGGCGGAGAGAAAACTGCGTGACACAGAGGACAACATGACCCGTGTCAACGATATTTTTGCTGAGGTCTCCGCACAGGTAGGACCCCTACAGCGTGAAGCGGAAAAGGCAAAGCGCGCCATTGAACTCATGGACAACAAAAAGCGCGCGGACGTCAGTCTCTGGCTCTACGACACCGAAAAGCTTCGTGGGGAGCTGAGCGCCGCCGAAGAGGCGATGCAGCATGCGACCTATGATCTTCAATTAGCGGAGGACGGCATCCAGTCACTCGAAGCGCAGAACGCAAGGCTGTTCGAAGCTTCGCAGGGCAGTAAAAAGGAATCCGAGGAGCTTCTGACCCGCATCCGTGAGCAGACCGAGCTTTGCCACACCTTGGAGAGTGAGTACCGTGTCGCGGAAAACACCATCACGCACGCAAAAGAGCTGATCGCGGCGACGCAAGGATCTGTCGGCGGTACCGAAAAGGCGATGCAGAACGAGATTGAGACCGCAAGCAAGCATGCGGCAAAGATCGCGGAGCTGCAAAACGATGTCAACGAGCTGACGGAGAAGCAGGAGGTGCTCACGGGCGAGCAAACCACTCTGACCGCAAAGTCATCCGAGCTGGAAGCCGCCGTCGCACAGGCGCTGGAGGATATCCGCGCGTTGGAGGCGGAAGCGGTTGACGTCAAGGTGCGTGTATCCGTTTTGGAAAACGCCAAGAACAGCGATACCGATAAAAACAGCTCCGCATTGAGCGAATTGGCGGAATATCAGAGCATTTCCACGGAATTGGGCGATCAATGTGCTGTTAAGGAGCGCACCGTAGCATCGTATGATGCCGAGATCGCGGGCATCGACTCCGAGATCGCTGAAAAAGAAAAACAGCTTGAGGAGGCATCTGCCGCACTCAAGAGCAATACCGCAAAATTGAACAACGAGACCTTCCGCCGCGATTCGGTCAACCAGCGAATCAACACCTTCAAATCCATGGAGGAGCATTTCGAAGGATATTCCAATGCGGTCCGTTACGTGATGAAGCAGTACGGGGAAGGACGCATCACCGATGCGCACGGTGTCCCTTGCGGCACTATCTACGGACCTCTTTCCAAGGTCATTTCTGTGGATGATAAGTACCTGACCGCCGTGGAGATCGCTTTGGGTGCGAATCTTCAAAACATTGTGGTTCAGGATGAAGCCACCGCAAAGGCGGCGATGTATACACTCAAACGCGGCGAGGCGGGACGCGCGACCTTCTTCCCCTTGACGTCGATGAAGGCGGTCACGCCTACCAAGGAATTGACCGATGCGTCGGGCTTTGCGGGGTATATCGGCGTGGCAGACACATTAGTGTCGGCAGACGCAAAATTCCGTGACGTGCTGTCCTCGTTGCTTGGTCGTACCGTTGTTTTTGATAACATCGACCATGCAACCGTTATGGCAAAGGCTTTGCATTACCGTGTCCGCGTGGTGACCCTTGACGGTCAGCAGATCAACTCGGGCGGTTCCTTTACCGGTGGTTCTGTGCGTACGGGTAGCGGAATTCTGACCCGTGCGGGCGAGATCAAGCGTTTGGAAGGGGAGCTGAAGGAGCTTGAAGCTTCTGTTGCCAAGCTGACGGGGGAAGTGGAAACGTTACGTGAGCGTGTGCAGGAGCTTGAGGACGAAAAGTATGCTGCAGAGGACCGCAAGGAACTGATCAGTGTGCTTCGCAGTACCGAGAACGGGCAGTTGGAGCAGCTTCGCGCAAAGCTGGAAGCGAACGACACTCTGCTCAACAAGCTCAAAAATGACATGCGCGAATATGAAAACGCAAGAGTCAAATATGAAGAAGATATCGGAACGTTGACTGCGGAAGAGAAGAATCTGCGTCACCGTATCCGTGAATTGACCGATTTTCGAGCAGAAAAGGATGCGGAGAGAGGTGAGACCATCCTGCGTCTGGACGAGATTGCGCGCGCCTTGACCGAGATGTATATCCGCATCAGCGAAACGCAAAAGGACATTGAAACGGCAGAGACGCTCAAGCAAAGCTCCGAGGAGAGAATCGAGAACCTCAACCGTGAGATGATGACCTTGGCAGGACGCATCAACACGCAAACCGAGCAGATCCGCTTGACCAACGAGGCAATGGAGGTCAACCGCACCGCACACGAGGCTGCGACAAAGCTGCTTGAATCTCTCAATGAAAAGAGAGGAGAGGTCGAAAAGGATAATTTTGAGTTTGAGCGTAAGCTCAACGAGCTCAATGCCAAGCTCCGCGACCGCATGAATCAAAAGGAACTCATTTTCCGCGAGCATACCAAATGCGAGGCAAAGCTTCTCAATTTGCGCGATACGCAGGATAAGCTGGCAACCAAGCTTTGGGATGATTACGAGCTGACTCGCAACGACGCGATGGCGTTGGGCTATCCTCCTGTTACTAAGGAGAACCGTTCCGAGATGCTGGCACTGCAAACCGAGTGCCGCAACAAATTGCGTGTCATGGGTCACGTTGACCTTGACGCTGTCAATAAGTACGAAGAGGTCAAGACCCGTTACGATTATCTCAGTGGGCAGATCACAGACCTCGACAAAGCACGCAAGGATTTGAACAATATCATCAATCAGCTTGAGGTCGAGATGAAGTCGGCATTTGTCGATTCCTTCAACAAGATCAACGAGAACTTTGGAAAAGTATTTGCCGAGCTTTTCGGCGGTGGATCTGCCGAATTGTCTTTGTCCGACCCCGAAAACGTTCTGGAGAGCGGAATTGAGATCAAGGCGGCACCTCCCGGTAAGATCATCAAGAGTTTGATGCAGCTTTCGGGCGGTGAGCAGGCGTTCATCGGAGTTGCGTTGTTCTTTGCGATCATTCAGGTCAACCCCACACCGTTCTGTATCCTCGACGAGATTGAAGCGGCGCTGGACGAGGTCAACGTTGAGCGTTTGGCGCAGTACATCAAGAGATATTCGCACGGAACGCAGTTCATCATGATCACGCACCGTCGTGGAACCATGGCGGCGGCAGACCGTCTCTACGGTGTCACGATGCCCGAGCACGGTATCTCCAAGGTGCTGATGCTTGACGTCAATGACATTTCCAAGAAGGAAGGAGAAGACTGGAATGGGATTTTTGGATAAGCTGTTCGGCAGAAAGAAGCGTGAGCAAGAGCTACAAGCAGCCGAAGAAGCAGCAAGAATAGAAGCAGAAGCCAAAGCGCAAGCCGAGGCAGAAGCGAAGGCACAAGCCGAGACAGAAGCCAAAGCAAAGGCAGAGGCAGAAGCGAAAGCACAAGCCGAAGCCAAAGCAAGGGCAGAGGCAGAAGCGAAAGCACAAGCCGAAGCAGAAGCCAAAGCAAAGGCAGAGGCAGAAGCGAAAGCAAAAGCCGAGGCGGAAGCAAAGG
>JAZQXI010000018.1:0-3940 GCA_045632805.1 Eubacteriales bacterium
GTGGTCTCGGCATCGGTCTCACCGGGGGTGTCCTCGGGGGTAGTACCGCCCGGGGTCTGGCCCTCGGTGGGCGGGTCGGTGTCGACGGGGGCATCGCTCCCTTGACAGGCCGCCAAGCAACCCGCGAGGGTGGAGATCATCAGCAAAAGAGCAATGACTCGGAGAAATAGATTTTTTTTCATGCTTTTACTCCTTTCAGGGAACCTCGAAAAACGGGTTTCCCATGTTGAAATGTACGATTCAACGGCTGATTATCAGCCGCTTTTATGCAAACGGATTGCACAAAAATACAACCGAAATAATACCGAAGGCCACACCAATCCATTGCTTTACGGAAAGCCGTTCCTTGAACAGCAGTACGGCCGCCAAGGTGGTAAGCACAAGACCTCCGCCATTGACAATCGGGAAAAAGATGGCGCTATCCATGACCCCCGATAGATAGAGATTAAACTTGTTGTTTACAGCTACGCAAGCACCGTTTATTACCATAATTCCAATCAGAAGCCAAATCAGCTTTGTGCTCTTGTTCCGCTTTTCTTTCTCGTTTGTAGATAGACCTTCGCGCCGTTTCAGCAACAGAGCGAAAATTGCGCAAAAGACCGCCGATGAGACAAAAGCGATGATCAAAAATGCGTTTAGCTCATTGCGGTATACAGAGCTTTGGTGCACCTTCTGCATAACGCCGATACCGCCCGTTGCGGCAAAGGCTATAAGACACAGAAACAGCCATTTTACATTTGCCTTTTTTTCACCGCTGTCACTTTTGGCGGCAAGAATAAAGCTCACCAGCATCAGTACAATTCCCACGATCTGCGCCCACCCTATGCTCTCGTCAAAAAACAATACGCCTGACAGAGCGGATATCAGTGTGGAAAAAGAGATGATAACCGAGGTGTAGGACATCGGTCCGACTTGCAAAGCGGCAATATTCGTGATTCCTTGAAGAGCTGTAATGGCACCAAACACAACGCCGAGTAGGACTGTAAATGCAGATGCAGAACCAAAACCTCCCCAACACAGTAGAACTACGGCTGCGGTCAAACAACTGACAGCGTTGAACCAAAAACCTCCCGAAAGCTTCGTGGTTTCTTGATCGGTGTAGTATTTTTTCGTAATACCTCCGCCGAGAGCCGCAGCCAGAGATAAGATCAGTTTCGTCGGTATGCTCATATCTTCTTCAACCATAAAAGCTTGGCAGTGCGAGGTGCTTCAAATCGAAGCGTTACGACTCTGTCGGTTACGCTTTCCTCGCGGCTGTCCTCGTCGGTAACGGTATATCTGTCGGATCCACTTGCAAACGGCAGGGATACTTCAAGCAGATCCCCTGCGCAATTTTCCTGACGGAACGCCAATATGACACCGTCTTCTCGGTCGGGATCATAGTAGCAGAAGGCGGTGAAATCGGCGGTATCCTGCTCCCCGTGCCATGGCGTCAGGGTATAAAACTCTTTGAGCAGATACGGGGCTACCCGTTTCCATTCCCGGAGTCCAAATCGGAGCATATCGAAATTTTGCTCTGCGTCATATACGAACTGCGAATCCACGTTCAACGCAGGAAGATAGGACGCGCGCCAAACGTAAGGATCGCTGATGCCCGTGGGCGCAAGCTGTGACAGCTTTTCTTTGGTGTTCGCTCCGCAGAACGGAATCCATTTGTTAAAAGAGGTGGTCATGGAAAGCCGAAGTGCGGTGCTCGTCCTGTCACTGTCGCTTCGAAGAAGCGGAACGCCTCGGCGCATGGATTCAAGATCGTTTCTTCCGCCGCCCGACGCGCAGGAATCAACAAATCCACAGCCTCCGTAAGAAAGCGTACAAGCAATAATGTCGTCCCACATTTGATAATGACCGATGATAAACTTGGATTCTGTGATACCGTATCTGTTTTCACCCTCCAGGCTGTCAAGATGCTGCCACAGCGTTGCCGGATTACAGTTATTATCCTCTCGATACATCTCTACCTTGTTTTGGCGAAGCATTTTGCATATACGCTCCGTCGTCCACTTACGGCACGCAGGATCTCCGATATTGTTGGAGATGGTTGCTTCTCCATCTACACGAATTGCCCAGTCTATGTTGTAGCCGTAGTTTTTGGCAAGACTTTCGGGATCGGTAACGCGCTCAGGTTCAAACCAGACCAGCGTTTTCATGCCGTGCTCCCGCGCAAAATCCGTAGACTCGAGAAAGGTTTGATCGGGCCATTTGCGGGGATCCAGCTCCCAGGTTCCGACCGTATCCCACCAATCGTGTCCCGGCACGTAGGGTTCGGCACTTGTACCGTCCGGGCAGACATACCATCCCGCGTCAAACCATCTGAAATCTACCTTTGCGTCTTCGGCAATCATTTTTTCCAAAGAAGGACGCCACGTGGTATGGCACTCGGATATACTTCCGTCCGAATTTGGCAGTCCCGTATCATTGGAAAGACAGCAGGTGGAGAAAGGCTCAAGATAACGGCCGCTCGCATCCGCCTTCGGCACATTATATCGGATAAACCAATCACGCCAGAAATTTGTGGCAAAATGCTCATCTCGCACCATATACGGAGCGAGTACAAAAAGCGCGGTCCGTATTTTTTCACCGGGCTTCAAATATGTTTTCAACCCGTTGACTGAGGATGCGGTATAGGTCGTCATGTCACCGATCGATGAAAAGGAGGCCTTCCACGTTCCCGCCCAACCAATGGCGAGCATCGCGCCTCCGTCACCGTATTCCAAATTGAAGTAAGGAAAATTGATGTGCGTCGCCCGTCCCGAGTCCGACGAAAACTCTGCCGGAGCCTGGTGCAGATCGATGCTATACGGGCGATATTGGTTGATGTGATCTCCCAAAATACCCTTCAAAACAGGATTTTTGCCTTCAAAAGATAACTCCGCTTTCAACTCTTGGATCACGCCGCTGCTCTTGTCCGAAGTGTTTTCAAGCCATACCGTCCACTCGGTGATGCCATGGGAGAAATAGTGCGTAAGGATCAACGTGACCTCAAGGGTATGTAAAAACAAAAACCTAAAAGTTTGCGTTTCTTTCTCATCCGATCGTATGGTATCCTTGCTTATGAGCGTAAAATGCTCGGGCGAAAAGCCTTGATATTTCCTACCATCGTAAACAAATGAAAACGGCATATTCGACAGATCGGCAGACAGCGTGCGATACTGCTCGGTTGCTTGAAAATTTTCATAATTATTTTTCATGTTTTTCTCCTTCGCATATAATTTGGACTTGACAAAAGACTCATCATGTGATATTATAACATTTGAATTATTATATTTATATGATTTTTCATTCGTTTTATATAAAAATTCGCTCATCGGGAGGAAACATGTACGAGCCAAGAAATTTGCCGCAGCTGAATGAAGCAATCAGTGCCTTATCAAGTATGCGTTTTTCTATCGTTCATAATAACAAATACAGCAAGGCAGACGATCCCGACGCCGACCCTTTGCATATTCATAATTATCTTGAGATTTTTCTCAACGTTTCAAGTGACATATCCTTCCTTGTCAATAACAACCTATATCCCGTTCCCGAGGGAGATGTGGTCATATCACGCCCTGGTGATATACATATGGGAATTTTTCACAAAGCAGCCGTGCAGGAGCATATATGCATCTGGATCGATGCAGACTTTGCCTCTCCCATATTCTCTTTTTTGCGCAAAGAGGACTTTTGCCCTTTGTTCTCCTTTGACGAGAAAACAAAAAAGGAATTGCTGTCTCTTACCTTCTCTCTGTTGGACGTATGCGAAAATGAAGGCTCTGAGTTGAAAAAAGCGTCTTGTTTGCTCCGAATTTTAACGTTGTTCGAAAAGGAGACGCCACCTGATGCCGCCGCGCAGTCTGATATTCCCGAACCGCTTCAAAAAATATTGGATGATATTCACGGGAATTTTGCCGGGATCCGCAACGTGGGGGACATCCTTGCCACCCACTTTGTAAGCTCTGCC
>JAZQXI010000019.1:0-7605 GCA_045632805.1 Eubacteriales bacterium
AAAAGCCGAGGCAGAAGCGAAAGCAAAGGCAGAAGCAGAAGCGAAAGCAAAAGCCAAGGCAGAAGCGAAAGCAAAAGCCGAGGCAGAAGCGAAAGCAAAAGCCGAGGCAGAAGCGAAGGCAAAAGCCGAGGCAGAAGCGAAAGCAAAGGCCGAGGCAGAAGCGAAGGCACAAGCCGAAGCAGAAGCGAAGGCACAGGCAGAAGCAGAAGCCAAAGCAAAGGCGGAGGCAGAAGCGAAAGCAAAAGCCGAGGCAGAAGCGAAAGCAAAAGCCGAGGCAGAAGCGAAGGCAAAGGCAGAAGCAGAAGCAGAAGTTGCAGAAGAACCGGCTCCTACAGAAGAAACACGCAAAAAGGAGAAAAAATCCTTCTGGAGTCGTGTAAAAGAGGGACTTTCCAAAACCAAAAATGCAATTTTCGGACAGATCGACGATCTGCTCAAGAATTTTGTCAAGGTCGATGAGGATCTTCTCGAGGAATTGGAGGAAGTTCTGATTTGTGCCGATGTCGGAGTCAATGCCACGGAAGAAATCATTGACGAGCTGCGTGAGCAGATCAAGGATGGCAGACTCAAGGAAAAGGAGCAGGTCACCGAGGCTTTGCGCGGAATTTTGGAAGGAATGATTGGGGAAGGTGAACCCTTGGAGCTTGAGACCTCACCTTCTGTTATCCTTGTCATTGGTGTCAATGGCGTCGGAAAAACGACCTCGATCGGTAAGATCTCCAATCAGCTCCGCAAGAGCGGAAAGAAGGTCGTAGTTGCGGCGGCGGATACCTTCCGCGCGGCGGCGATTGATCAGCTTGCCGTTTGGTGTGAGAGAGCAAAGGTCGAATTGGTTCGCCAAAACGAGGGAAGTGACCCGGCGGCCGTTGTGTTCGACGCATGCCACGTTGCCAAAAATAAAAAGGCAGACGTATTGATCATCGATACAGCGGGGCGCCTTCACAACAAGACCAATTTGATGAACGAGCTTGCCAAGATCAACCGTGTCATCGACCGTGAGCTTCCCGGCGTGAGCCGTGAGAATCTCTTGGTTCTGGATGCTACCACAGGTCAGAACGCGATCCTGCAAGCAAAGGAATTTAAGAACGCCGCATCGCTGACCGGCTTGATTTTGAACAAGATGGACGGAACCGCAAAGGGCGGTATCGTTATCGCCATCCGTCAGGAGTTGAACATTCCCGTCAAGTTTATCGGCGTGGGAGAGAAGCTGGACGACATGCAGGAATTCGATCAAGGCGAGTTCGTACGCGCGCTGTTTGAATAAGGGGAATCATGATGAAACTGGTTTTGGCTTCCCGCAATCAAAAAAAAATCGAGGAGCTTCGCGCGCTCCTTTTGGAGGAATTCTCCGATGTAGAGATTCTTTCCCTTGATGACATCGGTGTTACGGGTGACATTGAGGAAAACGGCACCACCTTTGAGGAAAACGCACTGATCAAGGCGCGTGTTGCCGCACAAAGCGGTTATATCGGGGTCGCGGATGATTCCGGTATCGCCGTTGATGCGCTTGGTGGAGAGCCGGGGGTCTATTCGGCACGTTACGCCGCAAAATGCAACTTTGCGGGGGATCACGATGACGAGGGCAACAATCAATGCTTGCTTTACAATCTCCGCAATGTTCCCACAGAGAAACGCACAGGCGGTTACGTTTGTGCCGTTGCCTGCGTTCTTCCCGACGGGCGGGAATTCACCGTTCGGGGAGAAGCGCGCGGAAGGATTCTTTACGAATATCATGGAAACGGCGGCTTTGGCTACGATCCTCTCTTTTACTTTGAGGAGTTCGGTAAGACCTTTGCCGAGATCACAGCCGAGGAAAAACACTCCGTTTCCCACAGAGGCAAGGCGATCCGCGCCTTTGCCAAAACCTTAAAGGAACTGTTATAACCCATGAAATTTTCCGAGTTTTTTGCATCGCCCGGTGTGCGCCGTTTGTCGGTTATCATTGGCATTTTTGCAGGGACGGGAGTCTCGATGTTTGCCGACTGGCGCATAGGGCTTTTGGTGGGAGCGATCGTGACGCTGTTGGTGTCCGTCGTTCTGCCGCTCGTATTCTACGTCAAATTTTTACCCTATGCTCGCATGAAAAAGGATCTTCAACAGCCGTTTCTGTTCGATGAGCCCGTGCGCTTTACCGTCAAGCACGGAACGGTTGGCGGATTTTTCATCCTGACCGAAAAAAGCATGATCTTTCTCTCTTTGGAGTGTGCCACACACACGCTGGAGCTGACACGAGATAAGGTCAAGCACGTCAGTGCAAGGAATGAGATGGCGTTGGATATTTATCTCAATAATACGCAATTTGTCAGAGTGTTTTCCGCCTTTCGCGAGGAGCTGGTTGAGATCCTGCGCGAAAACGGTTGGAATATCACGGAATGAAAGGATTTTTATGATCACATCCAAGCAAAGAGCCTACCTTCGCAGTATGGCAAACGCTCTTCCCGCGATCATGCAGATCGGCAAGGGCGGACTCAACGAAAATATGCTCAAGACCTTTTCCGATGCTTTGGAAGCCAAGGAGCTGATCAAGCTCCACGTATTGGAAAACAGCGGAGAGGATCCTCGGGAGTTGGTCAACGCGCTGGCAGAGGCGTTGGGAGCGGAACCTGTTGCGGCAACGGGACGCAAGATCGTTTTGTACCGTCCGTCCTCCAAAAAGCCGACCATCGAGCTTCCGCACGCATGACACGCATCGGCATTTACGGCGGCACTTTTTCACCGCCGCATAACGGTCACGTTGCCGCGGCACGTGCATTTATGGAGCAGATGTGGCTGGATTTCCTTTATGTGATCCCCACAGCGCTCCCACCGCATAAGGATCCCGAAATCAATATTGATCCCATCCATCGACTCGAAATGTGCCGACGCGCGTTTGCGGGCATGGAGGGTGTTTATGTGAGTGATATGGAGATCCGTCGGGGGGGCAGGAGCTACACGGTGGACACCTTGCGCGAGCTTTACGGAGAGGATCGCCGACTTTTCCTTCTGTGCGGCACCGATATGATGCTCACGCTTGACGAGTGGCGCGAGCCGGAGGAGATCTTTAAGCTCTGCTACCCCGTATATATCCGACGGGAAAAGGATCCCTTACTGGATGCCCGCATCGTTCAAAAAATCGCAGCGTATCAAGAAAAATATGGAAAAGTGGTGCGTCGGATCGTCACAGATCCCATCACGGTTTCTTCCACCGACGTCCGCTCTCGGATCAGGGAAGGAAAAAGCGCCGCTGATCTGATTCCTTCGTTGGTGGAAACATACATCAATGACAATCATTTATACGTTTGAAAGGGAAGGAGACAGAGCATAATGATTACGATCACCGAAACCATGCTGGATGCGCTTCGTGAGCGTGTCATGTCCTGCATGTCCCCAAAACGCTTTCGGCACACGCTTGCAGTAGAGGAAATGATCATCCGCCTGTGTGCGCTCTACTGTCCCGAGCAATGTATGCTGATGCGTGCGGCGGCACTGTTGCACGATATCACAAAGGAATTGGAAGCCAAGGAGCAGATCGCGCTGTGTCATGAATACGGAATTGAGCTGACTTCTGCCGATCTGTTGTCTCCAAAGACCTTTCATGCCCGCACGGCGGCGGCAAGGATTCCGAATGATTTTCCAGAATATGCCGATCCTGTCATCATCGATGCGGTGCGTTGGCATACCACGGGGCATGCGGAAATGACATTGACCGAAAAGCTTTTGTACCTTGCCGATTACATTGACGAATCGAGAACCTTTCCGTCCTGCGTGCTTTTGCGCCGTTACTTTTTTGGCGCGAATCCGCACGAGATGGATCGGAATGAGCGGGCGGCACTCTTGTGCGATACGCTTCTTTTGTCCTATGATCTGACCGTTCGCGATTTATTGGCAGAGCAAAAATTGGTTGCTGCCGATACGATACAGGCAAGAAATGAGCTTTTGATCGAGGCGGCAAACCGAAAAACATATTGACCGATTTCCACCTTACATATTTTTTGTGTGAGGTGTCGGAATGAAACGAATGGTAACGGTGCTGTTGATCCTGCTTATGCTGATCACAAACGAATGGATTCCCGTACGCGCCGACGAGGGGAAAGAAACGCTTCCCGTTGTCGGTGTGAGCGAGGATCGCATGACACGCTTTCTGCTGCTTGGCTGTGACCGCTCAACAAAATTGACCGATAGCATTTTGCTTGTCACTGTCAACGAAACGCAAAAGGACGTCAGCATCTTGCAGATTCCGCGCGATACCTATGCGGAATACACCGATCGCGACTATAAAAAGCTCAACGGCGCTATGCAGGTGTTGGGAGAGCGCGGGATCAAGCAGTTCATGTCTCAAAGCCTTGGTGTTCCGATCCACTTTTTCGTGGTTTTAAAGCTGGATTTTTTTCGTAGCTTAGTCGATGCCATCGGCGGTGTGGAACTGGAAATCCCACAGGACATGTATTATTCCGACCCCGCACAAGGGCTTGAGATCAAGCTTCCAAAGGGAAGGATGCGTCTCGGCGGTGATGAAGCGGAACAATTCGTGCGCTACCGTTCGGGATATGTCAACGCCGATCTGGGACGGTTGGATGCGCAAAAATTGTTTTTGCGTGCCTTTGCAAAGCAATGCAAGTCGCTCTCTCCGGTCAGCATTCTGCGTATATTGGCGTTGGCTTTGACCGGTGTTCAAACCGACGTGGGATTGCCGGATGCGGTTCGCGTACTGCGCGTGCTTTTGGAGTGTGACCCCGATGAGGTTCCCATGGCAACGCTTGCCGGGCAGGCGGCGCAAGGAAATAGCGGGGCGTGGTATTACGTGCTCAACAGGCGTGGCGCGTGCGATATGATCAATGCGTATCTTTTGCCGCCTGTTCCGTTGCAGGATGAGACGTTTGATCCCGACGGTGTGTTTTTGCGCGAGAGCAACAAGCTGTTTACACGCATTTACCGTGCCGATCCCAAAACGTTGCCGCTGACTTAAATTTGTTTGTAATAAATATAGTATAGATACCCATAAGAAAGGAAATACCGAATAATGGATGAAACAATGCAACAACAGCTTCCAATGCTGACCGATGCGACTCCCGAAGAGCTTGTACACGCGATTTTTGACATTCTGGATGCCAAAAAGGCGCACAAGCTCAAGGTTTTGCGTGTCAACGACCAAACTGTGATCACCGATTATTTTGTGATCTGCACGGGTAATTCAAGTACGCAGGTCAAATCTCTTGGCGGTGAGCTGGAATATAAGATGGGCTTGCGGGGTGTTGATCCCGTGCACTACGAGGGACGAGACAGCGACGGCTGGGTGGTTTTGGACTACAGCCACGTTATCGTTCACATCTTCAATCGCGAGCTGCGTGATTTTTATCAGTTGGAAAAGCTTTACGGTGATGCCGAGGAGATCCACTTTGTAGGACTTGATGAGGCAAGCGCCGAGAGCGTGGAGGAATAAACATGAAATACGATTTTAAACGGATTGAGCCAAAGTGGCAACAGAAATGGGACGAGGCAAAGGCGTTTTGCGCGGAAGATCACAGCACAAAGCCCAAATATTACACGCTGGTAGAATTCCCGTATCCCAGCGGACACGGCATGCACGTCGGTCACATCAAGGCGTATTCCGGACTTGAGGTGGTATCCCGCAAGAGAAGAATGCAGGGGTACAACGTATTGTTTCCGATCGGCTTTGACGCATACGGACTTCCCACCGAGAATACCGCGATCAAGGATAACCTTCATCCCAGAATCGTCACCGACCGCAATATCGAAAAGTTTACATCCCAGCTTAAGCGTGTCGGATTTTCTTTCGATTGGTCCCGTGTGATCGATACGACCGAGGAGGATTACTACCGCTGGACGCAATGGATCTTTTTGAAGATGTTCGAAAAGGGATTGGTGTTCCGTGATACGGCATTGGTCAACTATTGCCCAAGCTGTAAGGTCGTCCTTTCCAACGAGGACTCCCAGGGCGGCAAATGCGACGTCTGCCACAGCGACATTGTGCAAAAATCCAAGGCTGTCTGGTATCTGCGCATCACCGAGTATGCAGACAAGCTGCTCTCGGGGCTTGAGGAGGTAGACTATCTTCCCAACGTCAAGCAGCAGCAGGTCAACTGGATCGGTAAATCCACGGGTGCGTTCGTCAACTTCTCGCTTAAGGAGATCGACGAAAAGCTCCGTATTTATACCACTCGCCCCGATACGCTCTTTGGCGTTACCTTTATGGTCATCGCGCCCGAGCATCCCATTATCGAGGCAAACCGCGATCGTATCGCCAACATTGGCGCATTGGACGAGTACCGTGAGATGTGTGCCAAGAAGACCGAATTCGAGCGTACCCAGCTCGTCAAGGAAAAGACGGGTGTGCGCATCGAGGGCTTGACCGCGATCAATCCCGTATCCGGCAAGGAGATCCCGATCTATATCTCCGACTACGTCATGATGGGCTACGGCACGGGTGCTATCATGGCAGTTCCCGCACACGACGAGCGCGACTATGCGTTTGCAAAGAAGTTCGGCATCGATATTGTCGAGGTCATCAAGGGCGGTGATATTTCCAAGGAAGCCTATGCGGGCGACGGAGAAATGATTAATTCGGATTTTCTCAACGGATACACCAACAAAAAGGACTCCATCGCACGTATGATCGAGCATCTGCAGGAGAAGGGTATCGGTGAGATGGGCGTCCAGTACAAGATGAAGGATTGGGCGTTCAACCGCCAGAGATATTGGGGTGAGCCGATCCCGATCGTGCATTGTCCTGCCTGCGGCATCGTTCCTGTGCCTTACGAAGAGCTGCCGCTCAGACTCCCCGACGTCAAGAATTTTGAACCCGGTGAGGGCGGCGAGAGCCCATTGGCAAAGATCCCCGAATACGTCAACTGCAAGTGTCCCAAGTGCGGCGGTGACGCCAAGCGCGAGACCGATACTATGCCGCAGTGGGCAGGTTCCTCTTGGTACTTCCTGCGTTATATCGATCCCCACAACACCGAAGCGTTTGCCGATCCCGAAAAGCTCAAGTACTGGCTTCCCGTTGATTGGTACAACGGCGGTATGGAGCACGTCACCCGTCACATGATCTACTCCCGCTTCTGGCACAAGTTCCTGTATGATCTGGGTGTGGTACCCGTTTCGGAGCCTTACGCCAAGAGAACCGCGCAGGAGCTGATTCTGGGACCGGATGGCGGGAAGATGTCCAAGTCCAAGGGCAACGTGGTTGACCCCAACGACGTTGTAGACGTATTCGGCGCGGACGTTCTTCGTACCTACGTCCTCTTTATGGGTGACTATGGAAGTGCCGCTCCTTGGAATGAAAGCTCCATGAAGGGATGCAAGAGATTCCTTGAGCGTGTGGCAGATCTGACCGATCTGATCAAAGGGGAGGGAGTTACTCCCAAATTGGAGTCCGCGATCCATAAGACCGTGAAAAAGGTATCGCTTGACATCGAGGATCTCAAGTTCAACACCGCGATCGCTTCGATGATGGGATTGCTCAACGAGATCTACGACGTTGGAAGCATCACCAAGGACGAGGTCAAGGTCATCGCCCGTCTGCTTTGTCCCTTTGCACCGCACTTGGCGGAGGAAATGTGGGAAACGCTGGGCGGCGAGGGACTCTGCTCACTGGCACAGTGGCCC
>JAZQXI010000020.1:0-3966 GCA_045632805.1 Eubacteriales bacterium
GAATGTGATAAATGCGATATGAAGGTATTCGTTTCCTGCGGCTTCTACGGCGTATGGACTCACACCTATGAAAATATGACCTCTCCCGAGGTAACCGCGCGCGCCTTCAAGGCGATGGATGAGCTTTGTGCGCAGTACGGAAGCCATAAGAGCTTTTACGGCTGGTATTTTCCAGATGAAACCTGTATAAAAGGTCATTTTCTCGAAGAATTCATCACATACGTAAATGCTTACAGCGCACACGCGCACAAAATCGCGCCTCATACAAAGACCTTGATCGCTCCTTACGGGACGAACATTCTTGTTGCAGACGAGGAGTATGTGGAGCAGCTTAAGCAACTTGACGTGGATATCATCGCCTATCAGGATGAGATCGGTGTTCGCAAATCCACCCCCGATCAGACGGGCGCATACTATAAGGCTCTTCGTGCCGCACACGATGCGGCGGGTAGAAGCGCACTTTGGGCAGATATGGAGGTGTTTGAATTTGAAGCGGACGTATACCGTAGTGCTTTGATTCCGGCTTCTATGGATCGTGTGGAAAAGCAGCTTGAGGCGATCTCTCCTTACGTTGACGTCGTGCTTTGTTATCAATATCTCGGTATGTTTAACGAGCCGTCTACCATTGCATATTGCGGACATCCCGATTCCGTAAGATACTTTGAAGAATATCAAAAATTCAGAAAAAAGCACGAAATCGTTGAAAAAACATTGGAAAATTGAAAAATCAGTAAAAAACGGAATGTCTATCTATTTTGAGTAAATTTCAATAAAAAGGACGAAGAATTGTTAAATTCTTCGTCCTTTTTCGTTGCGGAAGGAATACATGAAATCGTTCAAGGGGTGGGGCAAATGACGATGTTTATCCTTGGCCGACGAATTTTATTAGCGGAACGGGATCGTTTTTTTCTCTCCGGCGGCAAGATGAATGTGGCACATTTTTTTGCCTGCCAGCAGAATATCCGTATCCAATGTGCGATGTGCGTGTACGGTCACTTCTACCTGTTCGGGAGTATTCCATGCGATATCGATCTTGCCCTCGGGAAAGACCATTCCGCGGACGGAACCGGCGTGCAGTTTTTTCGGTAGCGCAGGCAGGATAGACAAAGCATCCTTCTGTCTGCAGAATATCATTTCCTGGATGGCGTTGACGGTGCCGAAAACCGCATCCAGCTGGACGGGAGGATTACCCCAGGGGAGAGTGATCCCCATGCCGCGCCAATCATTCGCAATGGTGAAAAGAGAGTCCAGAAGCACGCTTTTTGCCATGATATCCAGACATTCTGCAGCTTTTTCTCCTTCACCAAAACGGGCGTAGATACCTGCCATATGTGTCAGAGACCAATTGGATTGGCTTCCGAGCTTACGGAGATCTACGGCTTTCCGGAATGCTTCAAACAGCGAGGGATCGTTTTGCGCCGTTACCTCCATGCCGGGAAAAACGGGATAAATATGAGAAAGGTGTCTGTGGGCGTAATTATCTTCCAGATTCGGATGCATCCATTCCTGTACGGCGCCCTCGCGATTGATAAAATACGGAGGAATCTTTTCAAGGAGCTCGCGGAAGGAAGGAGCTTCTTCGATATACAACCCTGTGATTTCGATGCCGTCAAGGAGGTTTGTGAGCAATTCCTTCATGATTGCAAAATCCATAGTGGCGTTCTGAACGGCAGGGCATCTGTGTCCGGTGGCAGATTGCGTGGGGAGATCAAAGAGATTTTTTGGGGTGTTTTCGGGGGAAACGGAAGGATACAGTCGCGCGACTCCGTTTTCTATGACGGTGTATTCGCGCAAGAAGAGTGCCGCCTCATACATGAAGGGAAGGATTTCCTCCCTTAAAAGCTTTTCGTCTCCTGTGTAAACGTAATATTCCCAAAAATGACGGCAAAGCCACCCTGCGCAACCGATCCAGTTGCTGATTACCGCCACGGGAACGCAAAGACCGGCGGAATGGGGCGTGGTGTATGCGGAAATCCAGATTCCCTTCATTCCGAAAACCTGTCGGGCGCATTCGCGGAATTTATCGATTTTGTCAGTATAGTAGTGAAGCAGAGCGGGAATCGCATAGGAAAGTCCGCCTGCCATGGTATGCCAATAGGTCATTTCCACGTTTTCGTTGGCAACGTACTGACACCATTGCAGATGATCGTCACCGTGCCAAAGTCCGTAAAGCGGTACGGGATTGCCATCCTTGGCTGCGGCGGAGATAAATAAATATCTGCCGAATCGCCACAGACGTTCCAGCAGAGCGGGAGATGCCACGTCGTCGTATGCCTCCTCGAGCATACGCTCGTTGGAAACGGCAAATGCGGTGTCTTCTTCCAGCTCTATGGTTACGGCATCGTACAGAGGTGTGTGCAGGGCAGTATGCTTTTTCAGCAGGGAATTATAGGTTTCTCCGCAGAATTTGGGGATTTCTGCTGATGAACCATTGGAGGAGCATCGGATCAGGATCATATATTCCTGCCCTGTGACAACAAGCTTCTTTTCCGATACTTCGGAGGCAAATTCTCCTATAAACTGCAAATTTGCGGCTGATTTCCCGTTTTGTGCCGTTCGGATGATGCGATTTTTCGTGGTTTCCCATGAACCTGTTTCTTCAAACAAACGGAAATCATATGTGGTCGTGAACGGCTTTTCGGCACTCATGCGGATGACCGAAATATCGCTGTCGCGAGAGACGAACATATCTCTGCGGTACCGACATCCGTTCACCGTAAATTCGACAAAGGCTTCTCCCGTGCGCATATTTACGCCTCGTCGATAGTGGCGGAACATACCGTCGGGAGTGAATTTCAAATCCAGCCATCCCAATGGGTAGGGTGACTCGCAATACGCAAAATATCCTTTTTCGCGCAACGCGTGCAGGATGTTATCTTGATTTGCGGAAACATAATCCTCCCGATCAATGAAATCCCGCATTTTTTGAAAGGTTTCCGTGATATCCGGAACGGATCCACCGTCTCCCTTGCCATGCCAAAGGTCGTGACGGTTAAATTGAATGCTTTCATCGGCAATCGCACCCGGTACGAGTACACCTGTGAGACCGTTGCCAAGGGGAAGTGCCTCGCGCCATAGCTCACCGTGCCAGGAAGCGGGCTTGTGCATTGTATAAATATGTCTGTTCATGGATATACCTCACAATATTAGATGGTTTTACGACTTTTTCTGTCGTACGCATCGTTTTCTTTTTCCCTCATTATAACATAATTTTCTACCGAAGGCAAGGATGCTCTTTTGCTTTTCTCCTTGCGATTCCCATGCGTTTGTGTTATAATGAAAAATATTCTATTATAGCAAAGAGATCGGAGGATATCTAACCGTACGGTTATTTGATATTACATAGGCGAGTTTCCAAGCATGAAAGAAGTCCCCGGCAGACAGCGGGAAAGACTAACTTTCCATCATCGCCAAGGGATAAGTCTACACACCGACCGAAAAACACGGATCGATTTCAAAAAATTTGCGGTACGGATCGATTTTGAAAGATTTCTCTGCTTTTTTCGTCAATAAATTTTTCTGATTTTTCATAGATCCATTTTCGATTTTTCGGCACGAAGGATTCGAACCAGCGAATCCCCAATATTGCCCCACTGAAGACAAAGAAAAAGCCTTCTGCATACATAGCAAAATGCTTTAGCCGGCATTTGGCTTTTTTATTGCAGAAAGGATGATGACAGAGGAATGACAGATCATACTGCTTGACAAGAGTTGGTGCTTTTGTTAAAATTGTGATAGGTATGAAAAGAAGGAGGATGGTTTTATGCTGTTTGAAAAAAGCGGACTTGAAAAATACGTCATAGGCAAGGGCTTGATCGAGGATGACGGTCATATCCATATTCGGGCGCATTATACGGTTTTGTTTGATCGTGCGACATTTACACCTGCAAAAGGATTTAACGGAACACCGATCATGATATACGTCGTAAATACCGCTGTCGAGCGCGTCGGCACGCTTCGGGACGA
>JAZQXI010000021.1:0-36158 GCA_045632805.1 Eubacteriales bacterium
CGTATGCCCGTAGTTTTTCTCTCCCAAACCGCCAAAAGGCGGTTTGGGAAAGCGATTTGGTTATGCTGTGGTTACGTTAACGGTAAAGTCACCGTCATCATCTGCGTAATACGTGTATGCAACAATGTAGTAGGTCGTTCCTGCTGCAAAGTCATATGCCAACGTCTCATCCGTTCCGTAACCATCCTGAGTCTTAAGAGCCCCAGACAAACTATCCGCGTAACCTGCGTTATCGAAGATCTTAATAACAGTATCGTATCCGGAAACAGTGCTGATGGTCAAAGTAACGTCTTCTGTCGCCGTAACCTTGAAATAAATCATAGCCCTCTTATTCGAATCGTTGTCTACGATCGTATGACTTGCACCGTTGACAGCCTCAAAAGCATATGCAGCACTTGTACCGGCATACAACGCATCAAAGTCTTCCTGCGTGATCCACTTTGCATAGAAGGTAGCACCGGTGATACTGTAGTAAGAGCCGGAAACTGCATTACCCTCGAAGCTCTCGTTGGTGTACCAGCCTGCAAACACAAGGTCGCCGTTCGTCAATTCCGCACCCGTAGGAATCGTAATCGCTTCCGCGGATGTGATGGGATCGACCACAGTGTCGCAACCCGTTACAAAGGTATAGGTATGCTCCAAACCGTCAGGACCGTCTATGATGATGTCAAATTCACCGGTCTTAGAAGAAGAATAGGCTTTCACCACAAGATAGTAGGTCTCGCCTGCCTCTAAACTGTAGGTGATGAGGAAGTGTGAACCTTCTCCGCTTTCATCATCATATTTGAGGTAGTCGCTAAGGTCACTCTCGTGATAGAGATATGCATACGTATCGCTGATCGTCGCAGCAGTGTGATTATAGACCGTAAAGGTGTACGATGCACTTACAGGAGCGGTGAACGCATAGTATCTGTATTCTCCTGCCTCATCAATCACAACGTGTGCCGAAGTGCAAGGCTTCATGATATAAGGATCATCAAAGCTGCTACCTGCGTTCAAGATCATCCATTCTTCCTCGGTCATCCACTTTGCATACAGCGTGGTAGCCGTTGCACTGTAGTAAGAGCCGGAAAGTGCGGAGCCTTCGCAAGCCTCGTTATTATACCAACCGCCAAAGACAAAGCCGTCCAGGGTCAGTTCGCCGGGAACTGCAATTGCATATTGCGTGGTAATGGGATCGATAACCTCATCGCAACCGGTTACAAAGGTGTAGGTGTGCTCTGCACCGTCGTAGCCCCAGACTACTGCACGACCGCCGTTCCAGGAGGACCTCCAATCGGAGGGCTTAGAGGTCTCGCATACCAGGAAAATCATATCGTCGCTGCATCCATAGAACGCATCGTAGCCGATGTCGCCGTAGCCAACGGGAATGATGATCTCGGTGATACCGTTGCCCTCGCTGAAGGTGTTATCCCAGATGCCGTATCCGCCCTCGGGAAGGGTCAGAGAGGTTGCATTGCCGTTATACGCCATCAGATAAGGCTCAACACCCGCGTAGGTGAAGATTACGAAATCGTCAACGTAGCTCAACGCGCTCTCGCCCTCGTTAGGCGTGTAAACGTTGTAGGGATCCAGATCACCCGGGTTCTCCCAACTACCGACTTCAATAACAAAGTTGGAAGCATTGTAAACCTCAACCAGCTTGTCGCAATAGTAGAAGGCACCATCACCAATCTCAACGAGATTTGCGGGGAGCATGACGCTGATCAGATTTGCGCAATTGTAGAAAGCATCTTCTCCAATTACCAGATCCGCAGTGCCGCCCTCCTCAAAGCGCAGCTCCTGCAGGTATCCTGCGCGGGAGAATGCTTCATCAGAAATCAGGGTCACGTCCTTCGGAACCGTAAAGGTTCTGTCGGTCTTGTAAGGAGGATAAGCGATCAAGGTCTTGCCATCCGCGCTGTAGAGAACGCCGTCCACTGCCTTAAAGGCGGTGTTGCCGTCTGCTACGTGGTAAGCAGTGAAGGAATGGCAGTTGCTGAAGCATCCCATACCCATAGAGGTTACGGATGCGGGGATGGTCACTTCGGTCAATGCATGGCAGTTTGCAAAAATCATGGAAGGAAGCTCGGTTGCCTTGGTGTTCAAGGTAAGATCCTTCAATGCGAAGCAAGCGCTGAATGCCTCGGAGCCAAAGTTGGTCACGGTCTCGGGGATCACGATGGATTCCAAAGTCTCACAGTGTTCGAATGCCGACTGACCAATGGTGCTGACCGACGTGGGAATCGTAATGTTCTTCAACGCCGTGCAGCCCTTGAACGCCATTGCACCGATCTTTGCACACTTCGTGCCCTCTGCAAAGGTTACGGTTTCAAGAGCCGTACAACTCTCAAACGCGCCGGGATATCCTTCAGTATCGGCAGTGATATCGCGGTCACTGATCTCAAGCACGTTTGCGGGGATCTCAAAGGAGGTCAAACTGGAATATGCGAAAGTACCTGCGGGAATCGCCTCAAGCTGGCTGTTCTCGCCAAAGGTAACGCTCGTCAGATTGCCACAGCCAATGGGATCGTAAGCGTAGTAGTAGAAGGTATTGATACCCATCGTCTTAAGAGACGCGGGGAAGCTGACCGAGGTCAGTGCCGTAGCGCCGCCGAAGGTTCTGTTACCGATGGAGATCAAGCCCTCGCCAAAGGTTACGGTTTCAAGATACTCGCAGTAGAAGAAAGTATCATCACCGATGGAAACCAGACCTGCGGGCAGATCAACGGAAACCAGATCGGTATACGTAAATACTGCATTGCCCATCACAGTCAATTGGCTGTTCTGCGCAAAGGTTACACTCTCAAGACCCGAGGAGTAGAATACGTTGTCGCCAAGCGTCGTCAATCTTGCGGGCAGCTCAACAGCCTCAAGATAAGAGGTGTAATAGAAAGCGTTATTGCCGATCGTCAGACCTTCGGTTCCGTCTGCCTCAAAGGTCAGAGTTTCGAGATAGCTACAGTTGGAGAATGCATAGGCATCGATCAAGGTAACCGTATTGGGGATCGCAACGGTAGTAAGCTCGCCGCATGCGAAGAACGCGCGCTCGCCGATGGTCTTAAGACCTGCGGGAAGCAGAACGCTTTCGAGAACGTCGTTGTTTGCAAACGCATAGGGAGCGATGGTCTCAACGCCTGCGGGAACCGTATACTCGGTATCCGTACGTCCAACAGGATAGTAGATCAACGTCTTGCCGTCTGCGCTGAACAGAACGCCGTCAACTGCTTGATAGTACTCACCTTCTCCGTTGATCGCAATGGTTGCGAGCTTGTAGCAGGACTCTACCATAGAAGCGTTGAATACGGTCAGAGTTGCGGGCAGATTCAAGGTGTTCAGGTTATCGCAGGAGTAGAATGCCTTTTCACCAATAGTGGTAACGCCTGCGGGCAGGGTCAGCGTCTCGATGCTGTCGCAATTTGCAAATGCGTTTGCGCCAATGCTCAACAGTGCGCTGTTATCGGCAAATACGACAGAGGTAATGCCGGTGCACTTGTTGAATGCGTTGTCGTGGATCTTGGTTACGGTTGCGGGAATCGTTACCACGCCATCAACACCTGCGTTCTGCGCGGGGCAAAGGAGCAACTCAACGGGAAGATCGTTCTCGTCGGTCAGGTAAAGAATACCGTCGATAACCGCAAAGATTACGTTTTCAGACTCTGCAACGGTAATCGTTGCGAGCTTGCTGGAGGACCAGCTGCCGGTAACAGCAAATGCCGCTCCGCCGCCCTCGATACCAACAATGGTAATGCCTTCAGCAGTGGTATAGTTTGCAAGGTTTGCGGGAAGGTTGACCGTTACGAGGCTTTCACACTCTGCAAATGCCTCGGCGCCGATCGTTACGTCACCCGTACCGGAGGTAAAGGTAACGGAGGTGATACCCGTTCCGTAGAACGCGCGCTTACCGATTGCAAGGCGGTTTTCACCGGTGGTGCCGTCCACAACGGGCGCTTGGTTTGCAAGAGATGCGGGCAGAACGATGTCACCGTTAAGGTAGGAGTCCTCAAACGCGGACTCGCCGATGATCGCAAGCTTACCGTCAGCGGCAAAGTTCACTTCAAAGGCGTATACGTAGCTCCAGCTGCTATAATCGTAAGAGTAGCTACCGCAGCCCTTGAACGCACCGGTGCCGATTTCAACCAAATTGTAGGAGAAATTGACAA
Source organism: Eubacteriales bacterium (assembly GCA_045632805.1). Lineage (GTDB taxonomy): Bacteria > Bacillota > Clostridia > Oscillospirales > CAG-272 > UMGS1865. Next base: position 4,143 of record JAZQXI010000021.1, read on the forward strand.
CCTCAAGCTCGTTTTCCGTGAACGCATATGCGCCGATCACGAGATCTGCGGTGGGAACGAGTACCTGCTCGCCCTCAACCTCTTCGTATACGGGGCCGTTGCTCTCAAAGGTAAGAGTCGTAAGACCGGCATTTTCGAACGCATACTTACCGATATAAGTAAGGGATGCGGGAAGAGTCAGGTCACCCAAACCGTACTTGTAGTTCCAGTAATCGTAAGTATCTGCAAACGCGTAGTCGCCGATGGTTTCAAGTTGGCTGCCCTCTGCAAAGTTCAGAGATTCAACGTAGCTTGCATAGAATGCATAGTTTGCAATGGTCTTAACAGACGCGGGAATGGTGATCTCGGTTACATTGGGATTTTCGTTGAACGCGTACTCACCAATGGTCTCGAGCTGAGAACCTTCCAGCGTCAGCTCAACAGCGACACCGTAGGAAGGATCGTAGTATCCTTCGCCCTCCTGACCTACGAAGCAGTATGCACCGATGGTCTTAACGGATGCGGGAACAACGACTGCCTCGCCTGCTGTGGTCTTGTAGAACGCATAGTCGCCCAGCGACTCGATACCCTCGGAGAGGAGGATTGCGTCAGCGGTTGCCCATTCGAATGCATGCGCACCGATGGAAGTAACGTTTGCGGGAAGCGCCAACGTGCCAAGCAGTGCCTGCTGGAATGCGCTCTCACCAATGGTCAAAGACTCCGCGGAGGGAGTTTCTGCAAATACGATGTTGCCAATGTGGCTTTCCATGAACGCCTCATTGCCAATCTCGGTAAGACCTGCGGGAAGGGTCAGAGTGTTTTCCCAAAGGGTGTTGTTGCCCTTGAAGACACCGTTAGCGATCTTGGTGACCGTTGCGGGAACCTCAAAGTCGCCTACCTTACCCTGCGGGAAGAAGATCAGCTCGGTCATATCCTTGTTGTAAAGAACACCGTCCTCGGAGGTGAAGTTGACACCGTTGGGGATGTTGATCTCAACAAGAGACGTGCAACCACCGAAGATTGCGGGAATCTCGGTAATGGCGGAAGGCAGGGTCACGCTTTCCAACGAAATGCAGTTATAGAATGCATCCTCGCCGAACGTAGGTGCATTACCGTCATTAGCAAAGACAAGATCGCTAAGCTCGAAGCAGTCGCGGAAAGCTTCCTTACCGATCTCGGTAACGGTTGCGGGAACCTCGAAAGCAGTCAGAGAAGTACATCCGTAGAATGCACCCTCGGAGAGAACTGCCACGCGGCTTCCAACGCCCAGTTCGATCTCGCCCAGCGATTCGCACGCGCGGAACGCATACTTGCCGATCGTTACGTTGTTGAAGCCGTTGCCCTCAAAGGCTACCTTGATCAGATTTGCGTTCAAACCGTAGAATGCGCACTCACCAATCAGAGTTACCGTATTGGGAATGGTCACCTCGGTGATGCCCTGACAACCGATGAACGCACCGGGAGCCACGGTCTGCGTACCTGCTGCAACGGTGAATTCACCCGCAACAGTTTCGGATACGTAGTACAGGGTCTTGCCGTCAACGCTGTAGATCGCACCGTCGACTGCCTTGTAGTACTGGTTGTTTGCAGCAACCTCAATGGTGAGATTAGTACAGCCTGCAAATGCATCGTCAACGTTATCGGTAATGACGGTGCCATCCTTCAGCTCATACTTATCCAACGCGATGTTGGTCAGACGTGCGGGAAGAATGATATTTGCCAAGCTCGAGCAACCTGCAAATGCCTTTGCCTCGATCACGAGGTTCTGCTCTGCTGCGCGTGTGGTGGAGCTTTCGAATACAACGAATGCAAGATTCTTGGAATCTGCGAATGCAGACTTACCGATCTTGGTAACCGTTGCGGGAATCACGACCTTGGTGAGAGCGGAGCCCTGCAATACCTCTGCGGGAATTTCGGTAATGCCCGAAGGAATTGCATAAGTACCGGTCTTTGCCATCGGAACGTAGAGAAGCTTGGTGGGAGCGCCGTTTGCATCATTCTCAAACAGAACGCCATCCTTGGAGCTGTAAACGGGCGTCACCGCGCTGTCGGTCTTATAAACGTTGATTGCGGTCAGGTTGGTACAACCGTCAAAAGGAGTGATCTGGGAGATCTGCTCCAAAGAATCGGGCAGATTGATCACCTTGAGGTTGGTGCAGCCTGCAAATGCGTTACCTGCTACCATTGCAACAGGCAGACCCTTGTAGGTCGCGGGAACCGTGATCTCATCGACCAGTGCGATTCTCTGACCCTTGGTAACGACGTATGCGTCCTTACCGTTGACCTTGCTCAGGTTGAATTCCAGAGCAGCGTCAATCCAGAATGCGTGCAGCTCAGCACCCTCGAGAGAATTCCAAGGAGTCAAGCTGTTACCCTTTGCATCGGTGTACTGAACACCCATACCGAAAGGCTCGCTGTACCAGCCGCCGAATGCACCTGCAACGTCTGCGGGAGTCGGAACGATCAGCTGATAATTCTGCTCGTAGTAGACAAGATCAGAGGTCTTGTCGCCCGTTCCGCCTTCACCGTAGTTGTAAGTAACGGTGTATGCGTTGGGCGTGTAATAAGCGTAGAGTACGATCGCGCCGGACTCGGCAAACAGGGTGTCGGTATAAGCCAAACCGTTTACCTTAGGACCGCCGGGAACATTGTACCAGTTGCTGAAGGTGTAGCCGGTCTTCGCAGTTACGGGAAGCTCAATGCTGTCGCCTACTGCCTTGTACTGCGTGGGGATCTCGCTACCTGCGCGGGTATCGAAGATCACTGCATGTGCGACAACCTCGATCGTTGCCCATTCGGAAGGACGGTTGAAATCATCCACAAAGCGGAGCTTGAGGACGTTCTTACCCTCACGGGTCAGTGCAACCTTTGCACAAACAGAACCGTCGTTGATGGTCTGGATCTCACCGTCGTTGATCTGCAGCTCGTAAGAAACCGCACCGATCACGGGAGTCCAGGAGAGAACGCTCTGAGCGTAGGTGAGCTTATTGACCATTGCATTGTAGGAAGCAGTGATCACATCACTCCAGAGAGACTCCGTGCTGCCCAGTGCGCGAACACTGATGGCATATGCAGAACCCTCAACCCAATCAAGAGCCTCGGTCAGATCACAGGAGTTGGTCTCGGTTTCAAGAACCGTATCGCCAACCTTTACTTCGTACTTGGTAGCGCCCTCAACAGCCGCCCAAGAGAGCAGGTGACCTGCAAGACGGATATCGGAAGGCGTTGCGAGATTACTCTTTTGATAGATGTACTCGCTTGCAGCGGGAGAATTGTAGCCCTGGGTCACAGGATAAACCTTCACCACGATGCCATCCTTCACAGATGCGCATTCCTTCAGGCTTACAGAGGTCTTGCTGCCATTGTTCACAAAGTCGTGATTGTGAGCAGCGTTACCGCACTTCACGGAAACCATGTAGTAAGCGGCATTCGGAACCTCATCCCAAGATACAGTCTGAGTCGCATCGTCAAAACGAAGTCCCTCAACTGCGTCAAGATTTCTTACGTATACGAATTCCTTAGAGGTGGAAGCGGCGTAACCCTCGCCGATTGCCGTTACCGTAAAGCGGATACCCTCTTCGGCCATCGTGCAGTTTGCAAAGTTGAATACTCGGGAAGTACCGTTATCGAAAGCGGTATGATTGTGATCGGGGTTGCCGCACACAACGGTGATGAGGTACTTGTCAGCGCCCTCGACCGTGTTATAAATCAGCATGGAATCGATCACGTTGAAGAGAGAAACGCGTCTGAGAGCCTTGTTCGTGTAGAAACGGACTGCCTCGGAGTTGTTTGCCTCTCCGGAAATTGCACGGGCGGTTACCACTACCTGATATTCGCCGGGTGCAAGATCGGCAAAGGAGAAGTTGTAGGTCGTAGCTGCAGAGCTATCGTCTACCAGCGCCTCGCCATCTTCGTTGAGGATCTTAATCATGTAAGATTGTACGCCCTCAACATCATTCCAAGAAATGACACCGTTTTCGATGTTGACAACGGGAGCGGTCAGCTTGGAGCCCGTATCAATCATCTGCCAGAGTGCGTACAGCGTGGTGTGTGCGTCAAGCTCCATGCCGTCCTTATACTGGAAGGAGAGCTTTTCGCCGTCATCACTCATACTGATCCACCAACCCAAGAACTCATAGCCGTCTCTTTCGGGAACGGGGAGATCATAGAGCTTGGCACCGATGGTCTGAACTGCTGCGGGAACCTCGGTTGCGGCATAGTTGAGATCGAAATCCACGGTATACTCGATACCCTCTGCGGACTCCTCTGCCCAACGTGCGTAGATTGTCGTGTCAGCGGTAACGGGCTGTGCATCGAATGCAAACGCGTTCTTGAACTCGCTATCTGCATACCAACCGATGAACAGATATCCGTCACGGGTGGGATCGGCAGGCTTTGCAACCGTCTTACCGTTCAGAACGGTCACTTCCTTAACAGCGCTTCCACCGTTCGTCTCAAAGCTGACCGTGTAGGTCACCTTCTTGAGGAAACGCATGGTAGCTCCGTCATAGGTCAGGGTAATCACATTACCGGAGAGAGCAGCCTCAATGGTTTCTTTGCCTTCGGCATTGAAATCCAGAGCGAGAACTCCGTCCGTCAACGTATAGACACCTGATTCGAGCTTGCCTTTTACGTCAAGAGCAAACGATCCGCCGGCGTTGAGTGTGAGCGTATACTCTTGTACGCCCCCATCATAGTAGTACACACCGGCTTCGGGCCAAGTGGTCTTGCCGGGATCCTCAGGTTGTTCGGGTTCCTGATTGCACTGTACCAATACGACGATGAGTACAGCGATCAGAATAACCGCGGCAACGGCTGACAGGATACCAACAAGAGCTTTCTTGTTCATTTTCATACTGTCTAACCTCCATATATTTTTTTCGCATTCGCGATTGGGTTACATAAAAATGACTTTCTTGTAGAACTTGGACTGGTTTTTGTTGGTTGTTTGAGCGTCTCTTTTTAAAGCAGGAAGAGATAGAGCAAAAATGCCGCCAGAAGGAATGCGCCGATCATGCAGAGGAACAGCGGTCCGTAAACCGTAAATGCCGCCGCGATCATCGCGCGCTTTTCCCGCCAATTGAAGCTAACGTAGCGTTTTCTCTGCTCATCAAACGCTTCCTGCTCCTCGGGAGTCCGCCCGTGCAAGGCTGCCATCGAGTACACGGTGTCTCCCGTGTCCTCGTAATAAACGACCTTGCGCTTTTTCTTTTTTTGCTTGGTATCCTTGTCTTTCATGATCCCAAAGTTTCATCCGCAGCCTTTTCGTCGCACAAGTGGCAGGCAACGAAATGTCCGGGGCTGACCTCGGTCATTTCGGGTGCCTCCTCACGGCAACGGTCGGTGCAGAATTTGCATCTGGTATGGAACTTGCATCCCTTGGGGGGATTGGTGGGGCTGGGGAGCTCACCCTCCAGCGCCACAGGATCGGACTTGTGGTGTGGATTTGCAACGGGAACTGCCGAAAACAGTGCCTGCGTGTAGGGGTGCTTGGCGTTCGTGCAGATCTCCTTGGTCGAGCCCATCTCTACGACGTTTCCGAGATACATGACCGCGATCTCGTCCGAGATGTACTTGACGACCGAGAGGTCGTGGGAAATAAACAGGTAGGACATTCCCTCTTCCCTCTGCAGTTTTTTGAGCAGGTTGATGATCTGTGCCTGAATGGACACGTCAAGTGCCGAGACAGGCTCGTCGCAAATGACCAGCTTGGGCTTGACCGCCAAAGCACGCGCGATACAGATTCTCTGGCGCTGACCGCCCGAAAACTCGTGCGGGTAGCGGTCGTAATAGTGCTCCTGCAAGCCGCAACGCTTCATAACGTTACGCACGTAAGAGCTGACCTGATCCGCAGGAACGATGTTGTGTACGCGTACCGCCTCGCCAATGATTTCGCCAACCGTCATACGGGGCGGCAAAGAGGAATACGGGTCCTGGAAGATGAGCTGCAATTCGGTACGAAGTCCTGCAAGCTCCTTTTTACGGATCTTGGCAAGATCGTAAAACTTGTCTTCGCCCTTTGCGTCCTTTGTGTGATAAAGTGCCGTTCCCTCGGTCACGTCGTACAAACGGAGAATGGTACGTCCGAGTGTGGTCTTACCGCAACCGGATTCCCCTACGATTCCCAGCGTCTTTCCGCGCTCCAAATCAAAGGAAACGCCGTCAACAGCCTTGAGAAATGCCGTGGGATGACCGAAGATGTCCTTTTTGACGGGAAAATGCTGCTTGAGTCCTCTGACACGCAGAATGTAGTCCTTTTCGTCCTGCACGTTCTCGGATACGGTGATATTCTTTTCTTCCATCATTCCTCACCTCTCTCCTCGTCGTACAAATGGCAGAACACGCTGTGTGTTTCGGTAATCTTAATTTCCTTGGGATAAGTTCCCGCGCACTTTCCGCAGCGGCGGTTGCATCTGCCCTTGAACAGGCACTCGTCGGGAATATTGATCGGATTGGGAACGTTTCCGGGAATGCTGTAAAGCTCATCGGAAGCATCCGACTCCAAAGACGGCTTTGCCTTCTGGATGCCTACGGTGTAGGGGTGCATGGGGTTGTCGAAAATCTCATACACAGTTCCCTTTTCCACGATCTTACCCGCGTACATGACCACCACGTAGTCCGCCATCTCCGCAACAACACCAAGGTCGTGGGTGATGAGCATAATCGACGCGCCGCATTCCTTTTGTACCTTCTTCAAAAGTCTCAAAATCTGACTTTGAATGGTAACGTCCAGCGCTGTGGTCGGTTCGTCTGCAATGATCAACTTGGGGTTACCCGTCAAGGCAATCGCGATCATAACTCTCTGTCTCATACCGCCCGACAACTGGTGCGGATAGTAGTTGACAATGGTCTCTGGCATTGGTATACCGACCAAAGAAAGCATCTCAATCGCCTTTTTCTCGGCGTCAGCCTTGGTTGCCTCGGGGTTATGGAGCAGAAAGACCTCTTCGATCTGATATCCAACGGTAAACACGGGATTCAAACTTGTCATCGGCTCTTGGAAGATCATAGAAATGTCTTTACCTCTGATGCGGCACATTTCCATGGTCGGCATCTTGGTAATATCGTAACACTTGGTGTTGCCTGCTTCGTCGGTTCCAAGATCACCGGAGTTGAAGCGGATCTCACCGCCAACAACCTGACCCTGCGGTGCCTGTACCAATTGCATGATGGAAAGGCTGGTCACGCTCTTGCCGCATCCCGATTCCCCCACCAAACCGATGATGGAATCCTTGGGAACGTCAAACGTGATACCGTTGACCGAACGAACGACGCCGTTGTCGGTAAAGAAGCAGGTTTGCAGATTGTCGATCTCCAGAATATTGTCGGAAGATTTCATCGTTGTGGTATAATCGGCAAGCGTCACCTTACGGCGCTTCTCTTTTTCCAGCCGCTTCATTTCACGAAGATTGCTTTTGATGATCGCACGGCTCTCCTTTAAGGTGAGCGTGTTCGGATTCTTTTGTTTTTTCGCCATCCTAATCACCTCTTCGATTTGGGGTCCATCGCGTCACGCAGACCGTCGCCAACAAAGTTGAACGCCAGAACCGCGATAACGATCAGAATACCCGCAGGGATCCAAAGCGTCGGATAAGACGCCATGGTAACGGGGTCGGTAGAGGAGGATATCATGGTTCCCCACGCAGCATACGGGAGCGGAATACCCAATCCCAAATAGCTCAGCGTAGATTCATACAGGATGATGCTTCCAAGACCGAGTGTCATTGACACGATCAGCTGCGGCATGATGTTGGGAACGAGGTGCTTGAAGATTCGACGCCAGGTCGGGATTCCCATAACCTCGCAGGCAACGATGTACTCCTGCTCACGCAGGTAGAGGATCTGACCTCTTACCATTCTCGCGGTGCCGCTCCAACCGAAAATGGTCAATATTACCATCAGGTAATAAATTCGCATGTGGGACTCAACGCCCCATGAATCGATAACCGCGGAAGCGATCAACAAAATCGGCAACGTGGGAATACAGTTGAGGATATCAACCAAACGCATGATCAATTGGTCGATCTTTCCTCCAAAGTACCCCGAAATACCACCCATGATCACGCCGAGGATGGTCTCCAAAATGACGACGACAAAGCCCAGCGTCAAGGAGATACGTCCGCCGTACATCAAACGGATGAATACGTCAAGTCCCTTTTCATCGGTTCCGAGAGGGTGAGAGGAAGAGGTCGGAGCATACGCGTTGATATCTACCGTACTCTCGATGAACTGATATGTTTTGATGGGATTTCCGTTGGGATCCTCAGCTTCGATCCAATACCCCGAACGCTTAACGGTGGGGGTATGGTCGGTATCGATTTCATACCATTCATAGCCGAACAGATGCATCACGGGAGGACCGGCAAAGGCAAATACAAAGAGTGCCACAAGCATGATAAGACCAACCAGAGACAGGCGCGAGCGGAAGAATCGCCGCAACACCATCTGCGCAGGTGACATCTCCTTGTAATGCACTTCAACTTCCTCAAGTGCATCCGCCGGATCTGTTCTTTTATCCATTGTTTCGTCCATAATTTTCTCCATATCGTTTGTCGGAATGCTTATTTAGACAGCTTGACGCGCGGGTCAACCACCGCATACATCAGGTCGGAGAAGAGGGTTCCGATAACCGTTAAGACTGCCAAGAACATGTTGTAGCCCATGATAAACGGAATATCTCCTTGCTGAAGTGCTTTATACGCCAAGCGCCCGATTCCGTCGATACTGAATACTTCCTCGGTGATCATCGCACCGCCAAACAGGGACGGCAGGATGCCCGCCAGAAGCGTCATCAAGGGGATCATGGTGTTGCGGAAGGCGTGTACGTAAATGACCTTCTTTTCGGAAAGTCCCTTGGAGCGTGCCGTACGGATGTAGTCCGAATTCAGCACCTCCAGCATATTGGTTCTGGTATAACGCATCAATCCACCGATCGAAAGCACGACCAGCACCACCATAGGAAGCACCAGGTGCCATACCATGTCACCCAGGTGCGCCAATCCTACGCTTGCGGATGAACCGCTGACCAAGCCCGATGCCGGGAACCATCCAAGCCAGCTGGAGAAGATCTTGATCAGAAGTGCCGCAAAGAAGAAGGACGGGAGCGAGATACCGATCATGGTGATGACTGTAACCGTGTAGTCGCGCACCGAATATTGATGGGTTGCACTGGTAATCCCCATGGGAATCGCAATGGCAAACTGCAAAACCAATGCTACGAGCGAAATGAAGAAAGAAATCCACATATGCTCTGCAATGACGGTGGAAACGGGCTGCTGGTAGAGGAAGGATTGACCCATATCACCGCGCAGCATATTTCCAAGCCATGAGAAGTAACCGGAAAGGACCGCCATAAATTTTTCGCCAAACGTAGCGGGCAGGTAAGTAATATCAACGGCATACGCCTTGTCGATATTGGCATCGGGACGCAGCTCAATGCCTCCGTCCTGTACGCTCCAAATACCCGACTCCAATGTTTTAGGGGTGTCCGCATTGCTTCGGTCAACAATGCGGTATTCCAGCGCTTGGGACTTGGTAATCTCAATCTCAAGAACAACGCCTTTAAGATCGCACGAATAGGTTCCTTCGTAAAACTCTTGGGGAGAAAGGATCTTGTTGTCAAAGTCCTCGTACTCCGAAACCTTGGTGTCGACACGGAAAACAGTTCCCTCGGGGATCACCACCGTTTTCCCTTCCGCATCCTTCTTTTCTCCCAATTCAATGTCCAGATATGCATCCGGCATGTAAAGACCGTATCTCTTTTTAAAATCGTCAAGCTGTTCTCTGGTGATAGTTCCCTGTCCGAGCTGAGCCGAAAACTTGGTTTCAAGGTAGTCCGTCGGCATCAGCCGTACAAGGAAATAGATAATAATGGAAACACCAAGCAGGATGACGATCGAAAGACCGATCCGTTTCAGTATATATTTGACCATTCTGTTATTCCTCGGATTCGAGTATTAGTTGGTTTCTTTCAGACTGACCTCCCAGATGCGACTCAAAGGACCGTTGTAAGGCGTGAGTTCGCTCTTGGGCGTCAAGGTGGATTCGTCGATTACATTGGAATTGTATGCAAACAGGTCACTTCTCTGATAGGTAGGCAGCTCAACAGCCAATTCCATGACCAGATCCAAAGCCTGCTTGTAGAACGCGATACGCTGCTTTTCGTCAAGGGTCTCTCTTGCCTTGTCAATGATCTCGGAAAGCTCCTTAACCAGTGCAAGCTCGGTATCATACTTGCCACCGTTGTTCGCCTTGATTGCGCGGTAGCCCCAGTTTGCGGTGGAGCCTGCAGTGGAATCCATGTGATAAACCTGATACATATCAGGGTCAACACCCGCGCCCCATGCTGCTGCCCAAACGGTCAAATCACCGTTGTTCAGCTTGGAAAGCGCATTGATATCGGTCTTAACCTCAATATCAAATCCGTGTTTGTTCAAGATGTCGGCAGCCTGCTTGAGAGAGTTGTATGCGGGGTGGTCGGTGGTATCGCCCGCGATGGTAAAGACGTATTTACAGGTGTGGGAACCGTCGGTGTAAACGCCTTCGCTGTTCGGGTGATATCCTTTCGCTTCCGCCATCATCTCATCGATCTTTTTGCCGGTTGCATCAAATGCATAGTACTGTCCTTCAAGATCCTTCGGATACGCCCAAGACGCCATCGTCATCGGACGGGAGATGCTGTAGGAATAGCCGTGGTAGTAGTCAACGGCAAGCTGCGTGTTGATCGCGTACATGATTGCGCGTCTGACATAAATGTTAGGAACCTTTTCGGCATTGATACCGATATAACCGTAACCGTTGGTCATCACGAAGGAGCTGGAGAAACCGTCTCCCTTCTTTGCCTCAAGGCTGTCGATGTTCTCCTGCTTGCAGGCAGGCTCAACGAAGTGAACACCGCCGGAGTACAGCGTATCGAGCATCAGATTGGTAGAAACGACCTGATAGTTGATATACTTGATCTTTACGTCGAACATGAAGTGGCTGTTGCGCTCAAAGTAAACGACGTTGTTCGACTTAAAGGTACCTGCTTCCACCGCGGAAGAATCTCCCGTACGGGTGGTTGCCTTGTAAGGACCTGCGCCAACGGGGACACCGATCTTCTTGGGATTCTTGATGACCTCGTCCTGGAACTCGATGCTACCGAATTCCAAACCGAAGTTGGATTCATAGTCAAACTTCTTGATCTGCTCCTCATTGGAGTAGTAGTACATCGGCGCTACGGTGAACGCGAAGTTCCAGATTGCCTTGGGGTCTACCTTGTTAATGGTGATCTCAAGCACCTCGTTACCCTTGGTAACGCTGCCGTCCTTGCCGATGGTGGGAACGTCGTACTTCGTACCGTTAACCGTCACGCTCTCCTTGCGGTTTGCGTAGCGGATACCCGAAATGTTTTCGATTCTATCCGCATCGGTAATGTTTTCAAAGTATGCCTGCTTTTCCAAATAGGAGAAGTAATTCAACAACTCACTTGCGGTTGCCCACATGGTAATGACGTCGATTACTTTGTTGGGAATATAGCTATTATAGATGGCGTTGATTGCTTTTTCTTCGCTCCAGTTCTTGGAATCCTCGCCCAAGGCATACTCAAACTTGTACGCCTTTTTGTCCCAAGTAATAAAGCCTTCATTGTAAAGGAACGCCTCGGTATCGGTGGTCAAATTGACCTTCTTACCGTTCTTATCGGTAAAGACGATATCCTCCGCAGTACCCTTGGCATAGCCGTAATCCTTTTCCAGCTCTTCCTTAAAGTACTTCTTTGCCAGCTCGTAGTCGCCAAGAATCGTGCCGTATTCGGGCATATCGGTCTTGAAGTCGTTCATGACCTCGGTCAATGCGGCAATAAGCTCAGCCTCTTCCAAGCTCTTTTTGGAATTCTCTTCATAAACAAGCTCGAGGCAATCCTCAAGTCTTTGACGGCGGTCGATCGCAAGAGCCAAGAAGGTGGCGTCAAAGTCATCCTGCTCATTCTTGTTCTTGCTCTGCGTGCGGTACTCATCAAGACCTACGATATCGGTGGAATAGATGGTCGCGCTGCCATAGTAAGCGGGATCAAGATAAACGTAAAGGTTGAACAGCACGTCCTTCATGGTAAGAGGAGAACCGTTGCTGAACTTGATGTCATTCTTCAGAACAAAGCGGTAAACGGTGGTTTTGGTGTTGCCAGCGGAATCCTTTTGGGGGATCGCTTCATAATCCAGTACCACGCATGCCTCGTCCTTACCGTACGCAACCTTACCTTCCTTATCGGAAGAAAGCATCGAGATCTGCGTCATACCGACGATCTGACCGTCGGGTGCGGAGGAGGAGTAAAAGGGGTTAAATACGCCATCCAGCTCCGAGGTGGAAAGTACCAAACGGGTGCTTTCATTGTCAATGACCGTGCCGCTTCCCGCAGGATCGCTCGGATCACCGCCGCATCCCGCAAGGGTCACAGCCAGTGTTACGATTGCCAACAGAAGGGCAAGCAGTCTTTTTCTGTTTGTTTTCATCTTTGCATTCTCCTTATCTATTTTTAACTTTGTTTTTCAACAGTGATTTCAACTGTAAAGTTCGTAAGCTCACCGGTGCTATCCGCTTCGTAAAATGCTTCATTCAAACGCGGCATCTCCTCTTGATAAGTGGTGACCAGCTTTCCTTTGATCGTCACGTTCGAAACCGTGCAGCCTCTGGACTCTTTTGCCAGTGCCGCGACCTTGATCGTACGCGCATTATCGGATATCTTAAGGAACTTCAATGTTACGTTTTCAAACGCTACGTTTCGGATCACTGCGTTTTCCGTCAGTGTCTGGAAAAGAGAAACAGACGGCATAATCGCGGTACCGAACTGCTCAACGGTAAAGTTTGTGATCTTGTGTCCGTTCCCTTCAAAAACGTAATCAAATTCTCTTCCGAACGAAAGCTCCTGCCCACCGCAATCGATATCGGCGGTGAGATAAATGTTTCCGCCACCGATGGCAGACTGCAACTCGTCATAGTTGTTCACCAGAATCCAATCGCCCTCAATATAGTCAACGTAAATGCAAATGTCGGTGTCGGTTGCCCCACCGGGATGCTTGCTTGCGAAATCCCACGGCGTGGTCAACTCTTTGTCGGAATAATAGCCGCTCGGGGTAAAGCCCTCACGATCTTTTGCGTAACCGCTCCAATCGTCAAACACATCCCCTGCCGAAACCGAATAGGTTCCGAGTTTCACGGTCTTGTCGCCGTCGGAATAGCAGACCGTGTAGCTATAGACGATCTCCTTTTCCCATCCGGCATACAGGGTAAGCTGTTCTTGATTGATCTTATCCTTGGAAAAATCCCAACGCTGACTTTCCTTGCACTCCACACCGGTATACCATCCGGTAAAGCGGTATCCGGAACGAAGAATTTCATAATTGTTGTACGTTGCGGGGTCCAGAATCAGCGAACCGGGGTCATACGCATAATGGATCTGCGTGGTGACCTCTGTGGTCATGATATCCAGCTTGCCCTGATTCATATCAAACGTCGCAATGTACATTCCGTCAAGATTTTGTTCGCTCTTGCCGCACCCCGACAGCACAAGTGCCAGGGTGACGGTAAGAAACGTCAGAAGGATCAAATGCTTTTTTGTCATTTTACAGCCCTCTTTTTTTGAATAATAAAGTAGATTCCAACACCGATACCCGCAAGCACCAGAACAGAACCGACAACGATCAGAATGATCGCCCAAACAGGCATACCCTCATCGGGCGTGTCGTTCTCATCGGGAGTGGTGGGTGCATCGGGAGTGTCGTTTTCGGGAGCATCATTTTCCTCGGGGAAATGCTCCGCAAAGGTCTTTTCAAAGTCGGGTGTCATACCCATTGCCTTGGTCAGTTCTTCGATCTTTTGGGTCAGAACATCGGCATTGGCAACCTTACCCTGCTCTTCCTCACTCAACGACAGGAAGAATGCTCTTGCTTCCTTCACGAGATTGAAAGAGTACTCCGAGCAATCCATATCAAACAGATGCGCGATCATGTTCTCTGCCACGCTGACGTTATATTCACTGCGTGCCGCAAAGAAACGATCAATGAGAGCCTGATCCACACTTGCCAACTCATCTTCCTGTCCCTCAAGTGCGTTATATGCGTTGATCGCGGCGTCGATCAGCTTCTTGTCAAAGCGATCCACCACGTCGGGGAGCCTCTTGGCAGCCTCGATAAATGCCAGCGCATATTTTCCCGTGGTGGGACCCGAGGTCTCATCACTCGACTTGAAGTAAGCCTTATAAAGGATCGTATCGTAGCCCTCGTTGTTGTCGGGCAGGATGTAGGTCATTTCGGATGCCGCCTTGGAGCCGACCGCCGCAATGAAGTTCACGTAGTAGAACGGCATTGCAATGATGTCTGCTTCTCTGAAGTAGTAATCATAGCGGTAAAGCGTGTCAAATCCGGGGAAATCCTCCACAGTTTCGGGAGTGATCTCGATGGTATCTCCCGTTACGGTGCCCTCAAGGTGAGGCGCATAGTAAGAACGGAAGACAACGGTCTTAAGGTTATCGCATTTGTAGAACGCATAGTTACCGATGCTCTTCATGGATTCGGGAAGGATCAGCGTTTCAAGGCTCTTGTTATCCATTGCGGCAGTATACTCAATTCTGACAGTACCTTCCGCAACAGTAAATTCCGTATTCTCCTTTGCGGCGGGATAAACGGTAAGCACGTAGCCCTCGTTGACAACCATGTAAAGGACACCGTCACGGATCATAACGGTCTCATACTCTGCGTCGTAAACCTTTTCACCGTTTACGGTCGCATAGAAGCTCTTAAAGGTGGGCGTTCCCTCAAATACGCTGAATTCCACTTCCTTCAGCGCAGAAGAAATCTCAAACTCCTCAATTGCGGTGTACGCAAATGCACCGTAGCCAAGATGCTCAAGCTTGGGAGCGCTGACAGAGGTCAGGAGGCTACATCCGACGAATGCCTGATCTCCAAGATAGGTCAGATTGGGAGCATTGACCGATTCGAGAACGTGAATACCGCCATCTTCCGCATCCTGTTCAATAAACGCCAGGCTTCCGATGTATTCGGCACTCATCAGTTCAAGATGCGCGGGCAGCTGAGCCAAATAAAGCGCACCGTAGTTAAAGCGAACGATATGCGAGAGATCGATTTCTGTCAAAGAAGCACATCCGTAGAACGCAAGATCGGGAAGCTCGGTCAATGTCTCGGAAAGCGTCACGCTTGTAAGCGACGTGCAAATCGCAAACGCACCGGCGCCGATTTCGGTCACATTGGACAAATCTATCTCTGCCAAATAAATGCATCCATAGAACGCATATTCACCGATCACACGGAGAGCGGGAGCATAGAAGGTCACAAAGGTTGCACCCGATGCGGACATCACATCACCATTCTCGTCCGTGCTGGGAGCGAACGCGTTATCTCCGATCACCTCAAGGCGCTCCGCGCTGAAGGAGGAAAGGTTCGGACAATCTGCAAAGCAAGCCTCGCCAAGCTCGGTGACGTAAGGCGCGTTAACGCTCGTCAGGGACTGGCAGTAGTAGAATGCGTATGCGCCAAGTTTTCCTGTAATCTTCGTAAAATCAATCGTGGAAAGGTTCGCACAACCATAGAATGCACCATCGCCAACCGTCACGCCGTCGCCGTTCATGATCACACTGACAACAGTGGTCTCGCAGAAAGCAAAATAACCGATATTCGCACCTGCACCAAGGGTGATGAGTGTCAGCTTATCGCAGCCGTAGAATGCTCCCTCGCCGATGGTCACGTTGTTGGACAAGAGATTGACCGTACCGAGCGAAGTTCCTTCAAACGCGTAAGCGCCGACGGAAAGAACGTTCTCCAGATTGATGGTTTTCAGTGCTACGTCATCATAGAACGCAAGATCACCGATCGTAACATTTTGTTCGGGGAGCGTAACGCTCTTGAGCGCCGAGCATCCTGCAAACGCGCCGGCACCGATGATGGTCAGTGCGGAACCGCTTGCAAAGGAAACAGAGGTCAGATAACGATTATAGGAGAACGCGCCGTCTGCAATCTCCTTAACTTCTGCGGGGACAACAAAGTCGCCAAGACGTGCATCGGGAAGCACCATAACGATACGCGTGCCATCCTTGCTGTAGAGGATGCCGTCCTGTACCTTATAATATGCGGAAGCGTCTGCATTGAAGGACAGACCGCTAATGCCGCTGAGAACGCCGATGCCCGCCGCTTCGATCACGGTGTTTTCCGCGAACACAAGCTCGGTCAGGTCACTATCCATCAGCGCGCAATCACCAAGCACGAACGCGCAATTGGGGAGAGTCAGCGTTTCGAGAGAAGAACAACCGTAGAATGCGAAGGGAGCGATCTGCTCGCAAACACCGCCAAAGGTTACCGTTGCCAGCTTCTTACAGCCACTGAATGCTTCCTCGCCAAGGTAGGTCAAATCTCCTACTATTTCAACACTCGTCAGCTTTTCGCAGCCCTTGAACGCCTTATCCGGAACCGTATCGCAATACATCACGATGCTCTTCACAGGTGTATTTTCGAACATGCTCTCGGCAATTCGGGTCTTTCTGCCAAGCTCAACGGTTTCCAGCTTGGAGCAATCCGAGAATGCTCCGACACCGCTGCGACTGAGATTGGTCAGAATCGCCTCGCGGATACGGGTCTTTGCGAATGCATAGTCACCAAGCGCATAGATGGAAGAAAGATCCACGCCGCCAAGATCATCGCAGGTCAAGCTTTCGCAATTGTAGAATGCCTTTTTACCAATCACGGTAACATTTTCAAAGTTGACGTTTTCCAAAACCTCACAACCCTCAAATGCGCTCTCGCCAATGGTCTTGCAGGTTTCGGGAAGCGTAACGTCACTCAATTTATGGCAGTTGTAGAACGCATATTTTTCAACCGTCTCAACGCCATCGGGAATCACCACAGAGGTCACCGTATCGTTTCCGAGAGGAGACTTCTTGTCGTCCATATCGTAGTTACCGTCCTCGTCGGTCTCTACCTCTTTCTCGTTATCCAGATCGTAGTGACAGAATGCAAATGCACCAATGGTCATGATTCCCTCATCATCCGGGATCACTACGTCTCCGCCCTTGCCCTTGTAAGCAATCAGTGTACGGTTTTCAATGACGAATTCGCTCTTCACCTCTACCGCGCAACGCGCTGCCAAAAGCGAGGTCTTTCCGTCGATGGTAACCTGCAAGGTAATTCTTGCTTTACCCTCGGCTTCCGCCGTCACAACACCGTTTTCATCAACGGTCGCGACCTTGGGGTTACTGGAGCTCCACTTCAGCTCGTAGCGGTCGGGAGAAAGATTCCAAGGATCCAGTCGGTACTCAAGCTGCACCTGCTCGGAGGGATAGAATGCGATACTGTAGTTTCCGCCAAAGTAACTGATCGAATCGGTAATGCCGATCTCTGAGTAATCAATATCGCTGTTGAACGCAAACAGCGTCTTATAGGATGTAAACTTGAGATCCTCTATCTGCACGTTGTCGGCAGAATCGGGATTGTCAACGCTATTTTCGCTGACGTTAATAATCAACGTCTTGTAAAGAGGCTTTTCGACCTCTTCGCCGTTCACCGTTTCGGTATACGTCCAAGACGAAGCCGTCACGCTGACCGTCGCGCTTCCCGCCTTCAAGGCTTCGATCTGCCCCTCCGGGCTGATTGCAACCACAGACTCATCCGAAGAGGACCAAGTCAAGTTTTTGAGATATCCTGCCTCGATCACATCCGCATCCTTGCGCGCCAGGTAGGTCGTCAGATCCATGGTCTGGTTGATATCCATATCTACGGAAGGCGTCAAGAATTCCAGATCAGTGTTCTCGGTCTCGGGGAACGGAACGTAGCAGACGCTCGAGTTCATTGCGTAGTCATCCAGATAGAAGCAAAGTCCCTCGGGCATCGAAGAATTCTTCACCAATTCAATATAATCGGTGATTTCAACGGAGACCTTGGTCACCGTTCCGCGTCCCTCTTGATAAATCGGAATGGGATTTTCGCAAAGAGAAGAATACGTTTTTCTGTCCTGTACCTCATCGTCTTCGGTTGCCGTAGGATCGTCGTAAACGATGATCGGACGCAAGGACATTGCATAATGGTTATCGTAAACCATCAAATCGACGTAGTAACGGTTTTCCTCCAAAGCCTTATCATACTCGGTGCGGAAGGTCGCATCGGTAATGGTGGGCGCCTCGTAGTCGATATAGAAGGAGAAGGAGTAGGTATCGTTGGAATTACGGTTGTCGCCGTCCCAGTCAAGCTTTGCGGAAAGCGTCACCTCAAAGCGCTGGTTATTATAGCCAAAAACGTCACCCGTTTCGTAATTTGCCATCGGCAAACGCATCATGGAAACATACGGATAAGGAGAGCCGTTATAGTGGGACTTATAACAGTTGTACTGCGTATCGCTCCAAACCTCTTCACCCGTAGTGGCATTTTTAATGGAGATGTTCAGCTCCTTGGCACCGCGCAAAAGTCCCGCAAAGACGCCGTAGATACCACTGATACTGTCTGCATAGTAGGAGAGCGCCGCCTTTTCCTCGGTTGCGGGAATCGGGGTATAAAGGCTTTCATCCATCGTGTACACGTAGCTGCCAAGCGGCAGGATGTAATCGTAATAATAGGTACCCGTGGGGGTGGTGGGATAGTAGTCTGCCTTGATCTTATCCTCGTCGTCGATCGCGTTGTTGTGCGCCTCGGTCTCAACCTCGTAGTAGTCAAGGTCAAAGATGGGAGCCTCGCCCCAGTCACCATAGAATGCCAAGAAAGGAGCGTTCAGGTCAACACCGTTTGCGTCGGTGTTATCGAAGGTCAAAAAGCCTTCCACGTACATACCGTTCTTAAAGCTTGCGTTGAGATAAGACTTATCTGCCGCGGAAAGCTTCAGAGTAACGGTAATCTTTGCTGTCTTTCCTGCCTCAACCGAGATCACGCCATCCGTAAAGGTTGCGTTTTCAACCGCATACTCGGAAGAATTGGAGAGGATGTAACCGATCTCTGCTACGTACTCGGGATCGGACGTGGAGAGCGTTTCGGTCATCGCGATGTTACCGATGCGGTAGCTGACCGTCTTGTCGGAAATGTTCTTGAGGTTGATACTCATGGTGTAAACGCCCGAACGTGTGGGGTCATCACCAAGCTCCAGCTTCGTTTTTCCAAGCCCCTCAACAAAGAGGTAGGCGGGAGTCGTGGTTGCTTTCAGAATATCCGCAATACCCGCGCCCTGCTTTCTGGGGGAGTAAGGATTGCCCTTGCGGTCCAGCGCGATGGTTGCGGTGGACATGCAGAGCTGGTTGACAAGGTCTCTGACCTGCTCGGGAGTCCAATCCGGATATTTCTCTTTGACGTATTGACGAATCAGCACGGTAATACCGCACATGTTGGGCGCCGCCATACTGGTACCGCTCAATTTGTCGTATCCGCCGCCGGGGATTGCCGAGAGGATGTTTCCGCCGTGCGCTGTGATCTCGGGCTTGAGACTCAAATCGGGATTGGGGCCCCAGCTTGAGAAGTCACTCATAAAGGGACCTGCCTGATTTTCGTACTTAAAGGAAAGCTTACCGGATTTCTGCTCCGCCAAGAGGTCACCCTCATCCTTACCGATGGAGATAACGGGAATCTTGGTGTCGTTACCGACCGTCATAATGATATCGCCGAACACGTTGTTGTAAATGATGATCGCGATAGCCCCTGCCTCATAAGCGTACTGCATCTTTTCCTCAAAGGTGATGTCTCCGCGGCGAACCAGTGCGATCTTGCCCGCAATGTCAACGCCCTCATAGTTGATCGGCATACCGACACCGGGGATGGTAACGTACTCATACTCCAGAGGATGTCCGGGAGTGACGCCCAACATCGCAAAGAAATCATACTCCTTTGCGCTTTGGTTGACGGACTCGTGGAAGAAGATCTCATACTCGCCGTTAGCAAGCATGTACTTATCCTTGTTACCGTTGATGGAAGCGACCGAAAGCGCAGCCGTATAGGTCGAAGGAGATCCGACCGTTGCAGAGTCGGGGTTGTCGCTCTTGTTGGTGTTACCCTCTTCAGAGCCAAAGCCGCTGCTGTAGTCGTTGGAAGCTGCTACGATCAGAGAAATGCCCGCAACCTCAATGTTATCGTACAGCTCGTTCTTGTATTCGTCGTCTACCTCGCGGGTAAATCCGCAGGAAGTACCCAAGCTCATGTTGATCGCGTCAACACCGAGGATAATGGAATCCTCCAAAGCTGCCAGAATGTCACCGTCTTCAGCACCAACCTCATAATCGCTGAAGACTTTCATAATCGCGAGCTGCGTATCGATCGCAACGCCCGTAATGGTATCGTCCTTACCGCCGATAATGCCCGCAACGTGCGTACCGTGCTCGTTTGCAAAGGGCATGATGTCCGGATCCTTATCGGCATAGTCGTAACCGAACGCGATCTTGTTGCCGGTCAGGTTACCGTAGTAGACCTCGCGCGCTTCCAGGGAGTTATCGTAGCCATATGCTTCGGTATCTGCCAGAAGTGCCTCGATCATGTCACGGTTGTAAAGAGGATCGACGACCTGATGCGTGGTGAAAGCTGTGTGTGTGTAATCGCATCCCGTATCCAAAATCGCTACGATGGTCTTCTTACCCGTGTAGCTGACGTCCGCGCTGTTGAAAATACCCGTATCGTAAACGTTGACGGGATTCTCTACCGCGATCGCAGGCTCGTAGGTGTTGGAAAGCATCACGCGCTCAACGCCCTCGATCTCACAAATGGCACTCAACTGCTCGTAAGTCGTCGAAACGTACGCACCGTCTGCCACGTGATAGTACCGGTATTTGATCTCACTGATCAATCCCGCTTCCTCAAGGCGTGCCAGCACCTTGTTCTGGTTTGCCGCCAGCTTCTCTCTCAGCTTTGCCGCCGAAGGAGAGGTGCGATACTCGCCGTAGGTCATGTCAAGCTTTGCGTCTGCAAAGGAAGAAACCAAGGAGTTGTCGGAGAAGGTCAGAATGACGTCGACCTCGCCGCGCAGCTCATAGTCCTCAACCTTTTTGAGCAGATCCTGATTGATCGACTTGAGAAATTCCTTCTTCAAGCGTGCAATGGTCTCGTCGCTGTCGAACTTACCGATGCCGCCGGAAAAGATTTCCTCTTTCGCCCCGGGAACTCCGATCAGAGATGACAGATTGGTGACCAAAGCAGAACAGCTCAAAGCCAACGTCTGAATCATCAAAGCCATGATCAGAATCCACGTCAAAAGAGGCTTCGCAAGTCTCTTCATCCTTGAATTGGTTTGTGTGTTGTTTGTTTTGTGCATACTGTTTTCCTCGCATTTTTGAGTTTTCGCCGTTATTTTGGAATGTTTATACCAAGTTGCCTTCGGTGCGAAAACGTGGGGTTCTCGCGCACGAGTTTTTCACTGTTTTTGATAACGACATAAATATACGTATACAATTATACCACAAGACCCATATTTTTGCAATAGTTTTATATATAAATAGAATGCTTTTTCAAATTGTATCAATTTTTTCAATTTCATGACATCAAATTTCGTCACTTTTAACAAAGTTTTTTCTGCTTTTTTTGAATGAATGAAACAATTGGAAAAAGCTGGTTGCATAACCGCACTTTCCAACTTGCAAAACGCATCCGTCATACGCTTCAAAACCGCTTTTTTGAAGCCTTATTTTGCAAGCACCATGTCAAAAAATGGCATTTAAAAAATGTTTTTTTGCATAAAAAAACGCGGAGCATTTTCGCTCCGCGTTTTTGGGTAATATTCAATTAAAGATCTCTGATGACACGTCTTCTGATGATCTTATTGGATTTCGCCAGCTTTGCAATGGGGTTCGACGCAACAGGGGAATCCTTGTGCGTGATGATCAACTGTACCGCGATCATCACCAATGCGATGACACCGACAATTGCCAAGCCGATCCAGTTGGTGTAGGAAAGCTTGAGCAGTTCCAACGAGGGAACCATTGCAGACACCATGCTGACGCCTACAAACGCTGCGCTCACAGAGGTCAGCAGGATGAAGGAAACACGCAGGATGAACATCGACAACAGCGCCAACAGCAACGCGCCGCCCACTGCAAGCACGATGTTGGTGGTGTAGAAATAGGTCAACACAAATCCAAGCAATGCCATAACGGTGTAGAATGCATAAGAGAACTTCTTAAATGCCATCAAGAAGAACAACGCACCGAAGATTGCCGCGGGGATGTAAGGAACCCAAGTGGGCAGATCAAGATTCAACGTAGCGGAAAGCCAGAAATACAACTCAGCACCTACAAAATAGTATCCGATCACAGCCGCGATTGCTGCCGTCAGCAGCTTGATCAGCTTATAGCCGAACACACCGATTCCAAGTGCTGCTACAAGCCCCACAATATAAAATACCATCGGAGAAATTCCAAGTCCCTCGGCGCCTTGGGTCAGACCGTCTGTCAGCTTTGCAAGCAAGCCAAACAAATCCGTATTGGTCAAATCGTTAAAAAAATTTCCAAACATACTGATACTCCTTTCGAGCAAGCTCCATTTACCATATTATACACCGAAAGCCTCGCTTTTGTCAATAGCTTGTTTCACTTTTTCTTTTGAAAATCTGTTTTTTTTGAAAAAATCGCGGCAATAAACGACAAAAAAACGCTTTATTTACAAAATAATGGATAAATCGCGGCAATTTTCCTGTATAATAAAGGAAAAACTGCTCGAAAAGAGGAAGAATCACCATGACACAAGCCGAACGGCATTATCAAAAAATGACCGAGACGCCCATCCCCCGTCTGATCGTCACGCTTGGAATTCCAACAACGATTTCCATGCTGATCACGGGCGTATATAATTTGGCGGACACCTATTTTGTGGGAACGCTCGGAGAGAGTCCGCAGGCGGCAACGGGAATTCTGTTCACCCTGCAATCCATCATTCAAGCAATCGCCTTTATGTGGGGACACGGCTCGGGAACCTTTGTTGCGAAGGCTTTGGCGGACAAGGATACCAAAAGCGCGACCCGCTACGTTTCCTCTGCCTTTTTCGTCGGCGGCACCCTTGGCGTCTTGATGATGACACTGGGACTGCTCTTTCTTGATCCCTTGATGCGCGTACTCGGCAGCACCGAAACCATCCTGCCCTACGCAAAGGATTACGGCATGTGGGTCTTGATCGCCTGCCCCTTTATGATCTGCTCCCTGATCCTAAATAACAACCTGCGCTATGAAGGAAAAGCCTTTTATTCGATGATCGGACTTTCCACGGGCGGTATTCTGAACATCTTTGGCGACTATCTGCTCGTTCGTGTATTGGAGCTGGGCGTCTTTGGCGCGGGCATGGCGACCGCGATCTCGCAGATGATCAGTTTTACCATTCTCTTGATCCTCTACAGAAAATTTGCGCAAAGCCGTATCTCGCTGCGCGCCGTGAGCCGAAGCGTTGGCGAATACTTTTCCATTGCCAAGGTCGGCTTCCCTTCTCTGATCCGTCAGGGGTTGAACTCGATCTCGGGCGGACTGCTCAACAATCTGACCAAGAGTCTCCCCATTGCCAATCCCGACGCGGCAATTGCCGCGATGAGCGTGGTCAATCGTTTCTCGTCGCTCGTCATGTTCGTCGGTCTTGGCATCGGTCAAGGCTTCCAACCCGTGGCATCCTTTAACTATCAGGCAAAAAAATACACCCGTGTCAAAAAAGGATTGATCTTCACCACGGTGTTCGGCTTATGCCTGGTCGGCGTATTGGCGCTTCTCGGCGGTATTTTTGCGGAACCGATCGTCAGGATCTTCCAAGAGGAGCTTGCCGTACAGGAGATCGCGGTTCCCGCATTACGCTATGCATCCGCAGGCTTGATCTTCATGTCGCTATCGGTTCCCGTCAACATGCTCTACCAAAGCATCCGTAAGGCGGGCATCGCATCGCTGCTTTCGATCCTGCGTTCAGGCGCGGCATTCATCCCCACGCTCCTTATTTTACATCATTTTCTCGGTCTTACGGGCATCCAGATGGCACAGCCGATTGCAGACGTACTGACGGGACTATTGAGTTTACCGTTTATGATCTACTTTTTGAAAACCACCCCGAGTGATGGTGAGGAGCAGTAAACAACACACCATATTTTTGCAAACCGCGCGATACCCGATTCATTCTCCAAGCGATACACGGATTGTGAGATCGCGGCGGCGAAATTGAAATGTTTGTCGTTTTGAAAAAATTCTCACGCTGTGCGTCATCGCAAAAACAGGCCAATTCTAAAAGCTCCGTCACAGTCCCTCTCTTATGATATTTTTCTATTATACCGTAACATTCGTGTGAAAGCAAGTGCATTTAATTTCATGCTTTACAAGATGCTTTTTTTGTGATAAAATAGTAATGATAAAATACTCATTACAGTGTTTTGCAACAAAAAATATCAGGAGGAATGGATATAAAATGGGAGTATTTGAGGGAAGAGGAATTTGAAGGGGCGATCGAGCGTTCGGGCGGACTTTGCGTCATGACGCTTGGATGTTTGGAAAAGCACGGACAGCATTTGCCGGTTGGAACCGACTCGATCAAAGGGGATCGCATTGTAGAGCTTGCCGCGGAAAGGGCAGACGTTGTGATGTTTCCGACCACGATGTGGCTCGGCGACGTGGGACCGGCATCCCTCTATGAAAATCCGTCTGAAACGAGAAAGCACGGATATGTCGCTCTCAATCAGCAAACCTTACTCACCGTTTTGGAGGAGCTTTGTGAGGAGATTGCCCGCAACGGCTTTACCAAAATTTTAATCTGCGCCTCTCACGGCGGCAACGGTTCTTTGCTGGGACTTTTCCAGCGTTTCATGGTGAGTAAGAAAAGAAGCTATGCCGTTATGAGCTGTAAGGCATACGATTTTACAACTCAACTGGATCCCAAAAATATTTTGGAGGCGGCAAAAAAAGATCCCGAGTATTTCTCGATGCTGACCAAAGAGGATTACGAAACGCTTGCAAAATTTGCGCAAACGGGAACCGGCGGCGGTCATGCGGATTTCAAAGAGACCGCGTTGGTGTACGGTACACACCCCCATCTGGTCGCGCCTGACAGATTTGAAGCGGAAAGCGGCATCTCTGTCAATCGCATGGTCTTCCCGCCCCAATACGGAATTTCCATGCCTCTAACCTGGGGTGCCAACTATCCCAATGCCTTTTCGGGGTACGCGCCCATCGGCTGTTCGCCTACCATCGGGGAGGCTTTCCTCAAGCTTTCGGTTGACCGCTTGACGGAGATCTTCACCTATTTGAAGAACAACAACGATTGCGTAGACGTGATCAAAGAGCTGCGGGAAACGAAATAATATGTTTTTCAATGAGCATCTCCAAAAAGAAATGACACACTTTTTGATATCATAAAAGAGGGTGTGAGTATCAAATGCGCAAACGCATTTGATCCTCACCCCGTGATTTTTGCTTTGCGGCTTGTTGCCGCAATTTTCGCCCTTTATTGGATGATATTGGCAAGCGAAAACCGGTAGTTTTGTCTACAGTCTGTGCCCTCGCGGGTTCCCGCGAGGGCGTTATTCGTTATCGGTAATACACGTAGTAAACAATAATCGTGCGTTCGCGGCCGCCATGCTCAAGGTCGGGAGCTGTGATGACTACGCCATCCTTGGAAAGCAGCTCCCACGCCTGCATCTGTTCAATCTTGCATCGCATCAATACGTCTGCCGACGCAAAAACCAAAAGCTCGTCATCGCGAATGTTGAGCCCTCCGTTTCTGCCAATCACCTCGTCCACGTCGTTGATCTTTTCGGTCACGTATTTGATATGATGGTTGCTCATCTGCTTTGCCATCTCCCAACGGT
This sequence comes from Eubacteriales bacterium, assembly GCA_045632805.1. Classification (GTDB taxonomy): domain Bacteria; phylum Bacillota; class Clostridia; order Oscillospirales; family CAG-272; genus UMGS1865. The sequence goes on from JAZQXI010000021.1 coordinate 29,883, forward strand.
ACTGTTTGCTGTTGGGATCTTTTTTTCTTGAAAACAGCTTAAACATGTCTCTCCTCCAATCTCAAAACGCTACGGGGCTATCCCCTACCAAGAAGCGCTTTGCCGCAAGATATTCCTCCATCAAAGCACGCGCGCCTTCCGACGAAGGATCAAAATTCGGCTTGCGAAGTGCGCGGAGCATGATGTTCTTGGGGGTCTCCTCGGGGTCGATCAGCTCCAACGCACACACGCTGTACCCACTCGCCTCCAAGTGTTTGAGCCGAAGCGCATCGGTTGCCGCGTCGCACAGCTTTTGACGCAGCATCGAATGTTCCGTAATAAAAGAAAGCGCCTCACACTTGACGGTATGATTCATTTCATGATGGCAACAAGGTGTGGAAAGAATCACGTCCGCCTGCCATTCCACCGCCTTTTCCAACACGATATCGGTTGCAACGTCGCACGCGTGGAGCGAAATGACCAAATGCACATGCTCGGGGACGGTAAATTCGCGGATATCACCGCAACGAAATTCCAAACCGAGGAACCCAAGCTTTTGCGCGACACCGTTGCAATATTCCACTACGTCGGACTTCAGATCCACGCCCGTCATTTTGACGTTTCGTTGCAATACGTTCGCAAAATAATGATATGCCGCAAAGGAAAGATAGCTCTTTCCGCAGCACAGGTCGCAAATGCGCAATTCTCCCGTCTTTGGAAGATGCGAAAGACAATCGCGGATCAATTCCAAAAAGCGGTTGATCTGACGGAATTTCGATTGCTTTTTGTCCTTGATGCGTCCGTTTTCATCGCTGACACCAAGCAGCTTTAAAAAAGGCTCGTCACCGCGCAGAATATAACTCTTTTCACGGTTGTTCTTTTCGAGCTTGGCAACGGGCGCGTTCCCGTTTTCCATAGCACGCGCAAGCTTATCACCGCCAATCAGCGTCACCTTGCCTCCTTTGGAGCGACGAAGCTCACACTCCCCTGCCGTGGTCAGCAGATTGATCTGAGAAAAGCAAGACACATGAGAGGAGACCGCCTCGGCATCCTCTGCTTGCATGTTTTCATGCATTGCCTTGTTATCACTCTTGAACGTCTCCAACTGCAAAAGCGTCCGCTCCCCGATCTGCCGCAGCGTCAGTGTTGCGCGCACGACCGTCTTGTCATCCGGCTTGGAAAGCACCGCCTTTTTCAAAAATCCCATCGCCGCCGCGCGTACAATCAGCTCCGACATCCGCGCATATACGGGATGGATCAATCCTTCACCCGTCATAGATCACTCGTCCTTATCCTTCTTTTTAAACAGCTTGGAAAGCTCCAGCTTATGCTCACTCCCCTCGCGGATCCGCTTGATATTTTCACGGTGCGCAAACACAACAAACACGGCGGAAAATACCGCCATGGCGATAGAAAGATCGGGGATTGTGTAAAACGCCTGCAAAATCAGCGGATATAACAATGCCGCCAGCATGGAACCGAAGGAAACCATGCGCGTACCGATGGCTCCCACCAAAAAGATTCCCAGCAGGAACAGAAAGGTAATGGGTGAGATCATCAGAACGACCATCGCAAGGCATGCCACGCCCTTACCGCCGTTAAAACGGTGAAATACCGGAAACATATGTCCGAACATGACGAAAAATCCCGCCAAAGCGCGACCGTTAAAGCCCCAGAGCCAAAGTCCCAGCAAAACGGCGATTGCCGCCTTGGCAAGGTCGAGCGCCAAGGTTGCGGCAGCCGCTCCCTTTCCGTAGGTGCGGAGCATATTGGTCGTACCTGCGTTTTTGCTGCCATGTCGGCGGATATCGTCCTTATAAAACACGCGCGAAATGATCACTGCCGGATTGATGCTTCCCAAAAGATACGCAAGGATCATAGAAAGCAACGCGCCCGCAAGATTGACGATTGCCACCGACGTGTCGTTTCTTCCCACCGCCTCCAAAATCTGCTCGGCAAGCGACCAGAATCGGATGGTCACCTCCCCGGGCGATGGCGTAAGTGCAACAATCATAGATTCCTCCTTAAAACAGCTCGATCAGGTCTTTGGGGCTCTTGGTAAAATCATAGATGCTTCCGTCGTTGCGTACCGCGACCATATCCTCGATGCGGCAACCGTATTTGCCCTCGACGTAAATCCCCGGCTCAAACGTGACCACGTGTCCGCGCTCCAGCAGCACATCGGGAGAGGTCTTGGGAGAAAGATTCGGTTTTTCATGCACGTAAAGACCGACACCATGCCCCAAAGAGTGACCGAAGCAGCCCTGATATCCCGCTCCGTCGATCACGTCACGCGCGATTTTATCCAACGCATGGCAAGAAACGCCCTCTGCCGCCGCCTCCAGCGCATTCTTCTGTGCCGTCAGAACGGTTTGATAGAGCTTTTTCATATCCGCGTCAGCTTTTCCAAGGCAGACCGTACGCGTCATATCCGAGCAATATCCGTCAACACGCGCACCGTAATCCATGGTCAGAAAGCCACGCTCGAGCTTGCAATAACGGGGCGTGCCGTGCGGGCGCGAGGAGTTACTTCCCGATACCGCGATGGTATCAAACGCCAAACCCTCCGCGCCGTTTTTACGCATGAAGAATTCCAGCTCCAAAGCGACTTCGATCTCGGTCATTTCGGGTGTCAGAACGGAGAGGATATGCGTAAACGCCGCATCTGTGATACGTTGCGCACGATCCATGCACTCCAATTCCTCGTCGGTTTTATGGATTCTCAGCTCCGCAAACAGAGCAGACGCACCGCCCGAAAGCGTATAATCCTTCAACAAAGCGCGATAACGCTCGTATTCCGAGCAGGAAAGCGACTGATCCTCCGTAGCAACGGTGCGGCAGCCGTTTTCGGCAAGCAACCCCATGATACAGAGGAGGTGTCCTTCGGAGGGAGTCAGAACCTCCAATTCGGGATTTGCTTTTTCGTGCGCCGCCTCTACGTAGCGAAAATCGGTGAGCAGATAGGATCTCTCTTTTGTAACGAGGAGCAAGCCATCGTGAAAATCAAAGCCCGAAAGATATCGTTGATTCGCCGCCTCCGAAACGATGGCTGCATCGTAGCCGTTTTTCACAAGAAGCGCTTGAAAATCGGATAAATGTGACATAAAGGGTCTCCTTTGTTTGGTTTCTCCCATCATTATATCACATCTCATTCAAAAAGTATAGTCCCTCTCGAAAAAAATTTTTCCGCCTTCTCTTTTCCGACAAAATAAGGTCCTCGCATGGAGTTATAATATTAGCAAACCGTTTTTGAAGGGAGATTCCTATGCAAGAAGAGGTTTACATTGATCTCTACATACTCATCAACACCAGTATGAATCTGCTTTGTCTGATGATCACCGCATCGCTCCTGCATCGACGCGTCAATCGTTTACGCGCGCTTCTCGCCGCCGTGTTTGGAGGGATCTACGCCGCCGCGATCCTCCTTTGCGGAATGGACGGCATCCTCGGCTTTACCTGCGACTGCCTTGCGGGAGGCGTGATGTGTGCCATCGCGTTTGCGGGTAAAGCATTCACCGTTCCCCGCTTTTTTCAATGCGCCGCCGTGGAGGTGTTGACCTCGATGATCCTGGGAGGCGTGATGACGGCATTATACGCGCTTCTCAACCGCTTGGATCTTCCGCTGGAGATTTTGGAGGGTGACGGGCTTTCGGTTTGGATGTTTGCACTGTTGAGTGCGGTGGCGGGATTGTTTACCCTGCGCGGGGGGCGTTTTTTCGGACTTTCGGGACATACCAAAAGCGTTGTTTTGGAGGTACGTCTCTTCGAAAAGGAGCTAACGCTCCGTGCTATGGTGGATTCCGGAAATCTTTTGCGCGATCCCGTCAGCGGGCGAGCCGTGATCGTGGTAGAGCGCGACCGACTTACAGAGGCACTTCCTCCGCCTCTTGCACACGCCATGTCACAGTCCTCTCCCGAGGCATGGCTTCGTGACCGACGCTATGTTCGCTACATCCGCTTGATTCCCACGCATACAGCGTCAGGTGACACGCTTCTTCCGTCTGTTTTACCGGACGCGCTGACCGTCTGCAACGGACGGGAGCGTTTTTCTGCCGATTATTTGTTGGCACCTGCCCCATTGGGAGAAAGTACCCGCGGCTTTGACGCCATTATCCCTGCCGCCTAAAGTGACAACACAACAAGGAGGAGTTTTTTCATGAATCTATTTTCACGCCTGCGTATTCGCATCGCTTTGTTTTTTTGCAAACGGAACGGGCTTTTTTATATCAACGGCCCCGACATTCTTCCTCTCCCCCTCTCCCCCGAGGAAGAAGCCGCATGCATTGCAAAAATCGATGACGAGGGAATGCGCTCACATCTGGTGGAGCACAATCTGCGTCTTGTGGTCTATATTGCCAAACGCTTTGAAAACACGGGAACAGGTATTGAGGATCTGATCTCCATCGGTACCGTGGGACTGATCAAAGCCATCAACACCTTTCGTGCCGACAAAAGCATTAAGCTCGCCACCTACGCCTCGCGTTGCATCGAAAACGAAATCTTGATGTACATTCGCAAAAACAGCACGCAAGCGCGCGAGGTTTCGATTGACGAGCCGCTCAACGTGGATTGGGATGGCAATGAGTTGCTCCTCTCCGATATTCTTGGAAGTGATGAAGACAGCGTATTCTACGAAATGGAGCAATATGAGGAACGCCAGATGGTTCGGGATGCCGTGGCAAATCTTGATCCCCGTGAGCGTGAACTGATCGAGCTTCGTTACGGAATGCGCACGGGAGATGAAATGACGCAAAAAGAGGTAGCGGATCTGCTTGGCATCTCACAATCCTACATTTCCCGTTTGGAAAAACGTATTCTTGCCAATCTGCGCAAGGAGCTTGAAGGAAAGCTCTGAAATCCCCGACATTTTTCGAATTTCTCTTGCAAAACGTTCCAAAACATGCTATGATATGCTTGTACGGTGCTTCACCGTCTATCCTATCGTAAAGTGAGGAATTTTACATGGCAAGAATCATCAAAGTCGGCATCATCGGTTGCGGCGGAATCGCCAACGGCAAGCATATGCCATCCCTGAAAAAGGTCGCGGACTGCGAAATGGTCGCCTTTTGCGACATCGTTCCCGAAAGAGCCGAAAAAGCCGCAAAAGAATATGGCATTCCCGGTGCCAAAGTCTTTACCGACTATCGTGAGCTTTTAAAAGAAACCGACATTGAAGTCGTACACGTTTGCACCCCCAACCGCTCCCACAGCTTGATCACTGTAGCTGCCTTGGAAGCCGGCAAGCACGTCATGTGTGAAAAACCTATGGCGATCAACTCCGAGGAAGCCGCAAAAATGCTGGACGCCGCACGCCGCACGGGCAAAAAGCTGACCATCGGTTACCAGTCGCGTTTCCGCGATGACGCGCAGTTCATGAAAAAGGAAGCCGAAGACGGCACCTTTGGTGATATCTATTACGCAAAAGCAACCGCGCTTCGTCGCCGTGCCGTTCCCACTTGGGGCGTGTTTCTCAACGAGTACGAGCAAGGTGGCGGTCCTCTGATCGACATCGGCACGCACGCGCTGGACCTGACCCTTTGGATGATGAACAACTACAAGCCCAAATATTGTGTCGGCACTTCCTATCACAAGCTCAACAAGGACACCAATCAAGGAAACGCTTGGGGCAACTGGGATCCCGACAAGTTTACGGTGGAGGACTCTGCCTTCGGCTTTATTGTCATGGAAAACGGTGCCACCATCGTCCTCGAATCCGCATGGGCGCTCAACACGCTGGACTACCGCGAAGCCGTCACCTCTGTCTGCGGAACGCTTGCAGGCGGCGACATGATCGACGGACTCCGTATCAACGGTATTCGCAACGGACGCCAGTACGTTCTCAAGCCCGACTTCAATGCAGGCGGCGCGGCATTTTTTGACGGTGCAAAAGGTGAAAGCGCCGCTGACCGCGAAGAGCGTCTCTGGATCGAAGCCGTCCGCAACGACACCGTCCCCCTGACTCTGCCCGAACAGGCTTTCTGCGTAACCCGCATCCTTGAAGGTATCTACACGTCGGCTAAGACGGGAGAGATTTATCGGTTTTAAGTCTTTTTAAAAAGGGTTTGCGTGGGGAAAACTCTTGAAAGAGTTTTCCCCACACCCCTTTCAGAACTTTCACCACCTTTTTATAGCACCCTCAAAGGAATTGCTTACACGGCAATTCCTTTTTTCATGCTCTGCGCTTGGTGAAAGCGTTCGTGCACTACAGACTCCCGCGCGTTGTCGCTTTAGAACGCTGACAGTAGAATAGCTCCCGCAAGCATTTTGGGACCCACGACCGCCACGCGCTTACGAAAG
>JAZQXI010000022.1:0-33808 GCA_045632805.1 Eubacteriales bacterium
TCATCGGGCACGATGCGGAGTAAGAAGGTTTTTTGAGGGGGGGTGGGTTTTTTGAGGGGGAAACTTCTTGTAAGAAGTTTCCCCCTCACCCCTTTCAAGAACTTTCACCACTTTTTTAAATGACCCTCAAAGGGGAGTACATTCATGGTGCTTCCTGTTGTTATGCTGTGCGTTCCGGTGAAAGCGTTTATGCAGTACAGATCCCCGCGCGCTGTCGCTTTCGTGCGTTGACAGAGCAATAGCTCCCGCCACCACTTTGGTGCCACTTCTCGCTGCGGCTCGGTCACGCTCGCGTTCTGACACCACACCGTGGTGTCATTCATTACGCTCGCGCCGCTTCGCTACCCAAAGTGGTCACCAAAGTTAGTTTGGCGCATGGATGGTGTCATTTATTACACTTGCGAAGCTTCCCTTACAATAGAGCTTGCGCTTTGTACGTGCGTTTTTTGTTCTCCCATTCTCAAAACTAATCTTCGTGAGCGTTTTGCGCTGGGATTGCCTTGGCAATCCTGTACCTAAAACGCTTGCGGGAGCTATTGTTCCGGCTTCGCGCTAAAGTTACAACGCGCGGGAATCTGTACTGCATAAACGCTTTCACCGGAACGCACAGCATAACAAAAGGGAGTACCATGAATGTACTCCCCTTTGAGGGTCATTTAAAAAAGCGGTGAAAGTTCTTGAAAGGGGTGAGGGGGAAACTTCTTACAAGAAGTTTCCCCCTCAAAAAAACCTCCAAAAACCTTCTTACTCCGCATCGCGCCCGATGATTCCGCCGATGTCAAAATATCTTGCCATAGAGCCGTTGGGCCAATCGTGCGCGGTGCCGATGCCGAGATATTTCAGGTTATAGAGTCCGCTATACTTGGTGTAAGGAGTCGGGCAGGTCAGCGTGACCGTATGCTCTCCCGCTTCCCGCGCGTCCGCGATCACGGCTTCGTTTTGGCGAATTGCATGATGCGTTGCGGCGATATCAACCGTTCCGAGAATCACCGCCAACAAAAGCGCAACCAAAAGCATGCGCGAAGAACGCCGCAAGACGCGATCGGTCTGCCAATCCCAGTCCATGCAAGCGGCAAGGATCCCTGCCGCTACGGTGAGAAAGACCGTACATCCAATGGCGCAACGCAACGGATAATAGGATGCCAAAACCATCACAAAATTCGAAGCGAGCGCACCCGTAACAAAGATCAAGGAGGTCAGGATCACACGCCGCCCCACTCCCGTTTTGCGCGCGCGGAACAGCAAAAACAGATCAATTCCGATTGGGAGCGCCAAAAGTCCCAAAACACCAAGCGCGATCAAAAAGGTTTGCAGGATCGCACCAAATGAGAAGCTCGACGCTTTATTTGCAAACTGCGCGGGCGAGAGCGCGATGGTAGCAAGCCCCGCGACCGCAAAAAGAAGCCCCACAAGCAGGAACGGATCAAGCTTTTTGTTTCCGTAAAGGCGATTGCCAATCCAAAACAGCCCCGCCATCAAAATCGCCGCGCCCGAAACATTTTCCAGATACGCGCCTGCCAAAAAGGAAACCACCCAAAACAAAAAGATCTGCAAAGGGTTGTGCATCCGACGCTCCCGCAGAAACGCATCCACGTAGGGAAGCAAAAACAAGAGCGCAAAAACGATGCTCCAAAGATAATTGCACGCACCGTCCAGCCAAAGATTGACCTGCCCGAAATCGGGTGTTGCGAGAAAAAGGCAGACGGCAAAGAGCCAAAACAACCCCGTCCGCGTTCCTTCCGTCGCGCCGCAAATTCGCAGCATCAGCAAAAGCTGGGCGACGAACAAGAGCGCATTGATGCCGTCAAACAGCCAGCCGGGAAGCCACAAAAACAGTTGCGCAAAAAAGTGTGCCACAATTCGCCCGTTCATCGTCTCTCCGTGCGCGGCAAGCGACTCCGCGATATCCCCCAAAGAGGCGATCCGCTCCTCGGTAGCAAAGCTATAGGAATAGGAAAAATCATCCGCCATCATGGGGGTGAGAATATTCCAGACCAGCATCAACGCAAAAACGGTCGCAACGCTCCCCCAAAATACGCATCGGCTGTTTGCCGTCCACATCCTTTGGCGCTTCATTTTACTTTGCATAGCGTTTCCCAAAGAAGAGGCAGCATCGCATCCGCCATCATCTTCATTCCTTCCGCGTTCAGGTGGTTGACGTCTTTGACTGATTTGGAATATTGCGCGCGGAAGCGATTATCGCTCATATTGATCCCCGTCACAGCAGGATCCCCCGCATCGATCAACCGAACTCGCTCGTTGGAAGCATAGTGTGCCTCGTAAATCGCCTTCATGCCGTCGGCAACAAAGTCCATGCGCGACGCACCGTCTTTTTGCCGTGTTCCCGTGTTGTGCCAGGACGTCACCAAAATAATCGTCGCGTTCGGATAATCCGTCAGCAGCTTTTCGATCATCAGATTCCACGCCCCAAGGAGCGTACCGCCGTCCTGTGAATCCACGTCACCGAGAGGGATTCCCCAACCGTAGTCGTTGGTTCCGCCCTCCAAAAGGATCACATCCACATCGCTCCCCTCTTTTCCGTACGGCACGCCTCTGGAATAAGAGCCGTCTCCGCCATATCGGTATTTGGAGTTGTTGAAAAGATTGTGATACATCGATTGCCGCACCTTTGCAGAGTCCTCATACGCTTCGGGATTGTATGCCACAGTCCAACCGTCGCGGCCGAGATTGGTCAGATTCCACGCGCATTGTCTCCCAAGAAGTCCGATCCACTGTTCGTGTCCTCTGAGGAAGTCACCGTCAAACAGACTGTCACCGATCGCAAGCACGTCAAGAGCCGCAAGATCCGTTGTGTACATGGTGTTGGCAACGTCCTTGAAAAATCCTTTTGCGAGATCGGTCAATTCCACCGTCTCATCCCGCAAAAGCTCCGCCGCAAGACATCCGTAAGCGCCCGTGGGGAGTGTGCCGGACGCATAAACGGTAGCCGTTTTCCCATCCGTCAGCGTAACGCTCATATATCCCCTACCCGCAAACAGTCGGCTGTGATTCTTCTCCTTGACGGAAACGACCGACCCCGCAAACAGCAGCGCATCGCCATCCTTTTGATAAGGAGCATCCGGCGTTGCGGGAACATCCAAGCACAGCTCTTTTCCTGTAGGATGCGTCAAAACACCATCCTCTAACAAATCCACGGGACGGATGAGCGTGCCGATTTTGATCTCTTTGATCTTGTCATCCTCAGAAACAAGGTTGAGATAATTTTGAGAAAGGCGTGTTAAAAAGCGCACGCCCGAAGGAAGCACTTGGCGCACCTCGGCGGCCGACTCCATCACAAGCGAGACCGCAAGCACACGAAGCGTCATATCGGCTTCCACAACGAACGCGGGATCCGTCACCAGCTCAACAGTCCCGTCACTGTCCGTGACCTCGGCATACACAAGCTGTTTTCCCAGTCCTTCACAAACCGCAAACAGCGTTTTCCCCGCATGCACGGAGATCGACTCGCCGTTCACCGTCACCGAGCAAAGCGCCCCTTCCTCGGCACCGACCGATATTCCCGCCGACATCAGCGTAGCAAACACCATCAGCACAGCAATCAAGCGTTTCATACTCTTGCCTCCTTTTTTCTACTAAATCTATTATAACACACCGCTTTGCAACTTGCAAGTGGCTTTTTGAAAGCGGCTGATAAAAGCACTTCGAAACAAAGAAAATAAAAAGGATATGGGGCAAACCTCTTAACAAGAGGTTTGCCCCACAGACACCCTTATTTTCCGCAAAGGATCTTCCAGATATGAGGAAGCATGTTATCCGCCATCAGACGCATGCCTGCATCGTTGAGATGGAAGGAATCATAAGCATAAAGGCTTCTGAACTGTGCGCTGCGCATATCCACACCCGAAATCGCGGGGCTTCCTGCGTTGATCAATTGAACACGCTCATTGGATGCGTAAAGCGCCTCGTAAAGCCCCACCACCGAGGAAGTGAACTCGATCGCATTGGCACCGTCATCGCGTTTTTGATTGTTGTTTTCCCACGCGGTGATCAAAATCACGGTCGCGTTGGGATATTCCTCCAAAAGTCGGTCGGTGACCACCTTCCAAGCGCCAAGGAAGGTCGAAGGATCCTCCGAACCTACCGTTCCAAGCGGTGCCTGTACCTTGGGACCGTAGTCATTGCTTCCCGCTTGCAGGAAAATCACATCCACTTCGGATTTGTCCTTCCCCTTGGTCGATCCACCGTTGTAATAATGTGAATCGCTCTTGCTTCCGTATTTGTAGCCGGAATTGGTAAACAGCTCGTGATAGATCGAAATACGCTCGGCGTTTCGGGTCTCCTCGTAAGAGATCGTCGCGCCGCCGATACCGAGATTTGTGATGTTCCAATCACATTCACGCCCCAAAAGATTCATCCAAACCTTACTGCCCGTCGTTTGAAGCGCGCCGTAGAAAAGGCTGTCTCCAAGTGCCAGCACGTTGAGCTTACTCAAATCCCAACGCATCTGCTCCGCCTCGGTGCGTGCGACCGCGCGTTCGGTAACGATCACGTCCCAAAGCATCGGACGCATACTGTTCGCCATCAACTCCATGCCCGCGTCGTTGAGGTGGAACATGTCATAGGCATATTCCGAAACGAATTCCTGATTCTTGGTTCCGTCCGCCTTCAGCATCGAAATTCCCGAGATTGCAGGATCTCCCGCATCGATCATATACACGCGCTTGTGGCTGGAATACGTACGGTTGTAAAGCGTTGTTACCGCAGAGGTATATTCCGCCGCCTTGGCGTTATCCTCTCTCGTCTGATCGAGGTTTCTCCACGCTGTTACGAACACAATAAGCGCATTGGGATAACGGTCAAGCAGCTCCTCGGTCATCATGTACCACGCGCCAAGGAAGGTCGAGGCATCCTTGACTCCCACGTTTCCAACAGGCGCCTGCACCTTGTAACCGTAGTCGTTGCTGCCACCCTCCAAAAGAATGAGATCTACATCCTCAGGGTTGCCCGACGGCGTTCCGCAGGAATAGTATCCCGCACCGCCAAAGGTATAGCTCGGGTCATTCATCAAAAGCTGATACATCGATTTATTTGTGGCAGTTCTTTCGGGATCATAAGAGACCGTCGCGCCGATAATACCGAGATTGGTCAGATTCCAACCGTATTCCACACCAAGGCGGTTGACCCACACGGCATCTCCCACCGTTTCATATGCGCCCGCAAACAGGCTGTCGCCAATCGCAAGCACATTCAATCCGTCCAAAAGTTCTTTATAAAGCATCTTCATATCTCCATTGTATGCATCCGAAAAGAGTTTCAGCGCTTCCTTTTGCGCATCTGTCAAGCTCTCCGATCGCGATTGGTAAATCGCAGCTACGGCAAGCGTTCCGGATGAAAGCTTTGCCGCATCGTTCTCGGTGTACAGAGTTTTGACCGCGCCGTTCTTCATCGTCACGCGGAAATATCCGCATCCCGCAAACGCCATGTTATAGTGCGTCTCCTTGACGTTGGCGATCGACCCCGCAAAACAGACCGTATCCTTGGCGACGTTGCTGTCGTACCAGGTTGTACTTCCGGGAGTTGCTTCAACGTCCAAAACCGTTCTTTGAGCAAACGCTTCATGCGTCAAAGCGCCCGCCTGCAAAACCGAATCGAGAGGCGCGATCAGAGTTCCGACTTCCACCTCATCAACGTTTTTGTCGGTATAAATCGCCCAATAATCCGACTTGGAAAGCTCCGTGACAAATCGCAATCCAAGAGGCCTACAAGTGCGCGCCTGCGGCGCGCCGTATTGGCGCATGGCAAGCGTATGAAGCGTTACCGAAAGCCCCGCTTCGGCGGTGATTTTGGCATCGGTAGAGATCTCCTCTTTCCCGTTGGCATGCACGAGAGTTGCGTAAACGAAATGGGTGTCCTCTTCAATACAGCTCTCCAGATCCAGCGTGCCATCCGCTCCCGCCAAAACCGTCTCGCCGTTAACCGTTACCGCGATCCCCTCTCCGTCGGCAAATGCCGAAAAACTCGCCAAGGGGAGCAACAGACACACCAGCAGTACCGTACAAACAATTCTTTTTTTCATATCCATTCTCCTAAAAATGCCGCACTGTTACACAGTACGGCATTGGTGTTTTCTGTAAAATTATTCGAAGATATCGTTCTTTGAGGGGTCGGTCGTCGAATTTCCCTCGGGCAGAGGATCAACGTTTTCTTCCTCTTTGTTGTCACCGTTAAACTTTTCGTCATCGGGGACAGAGGGCTTGTTTCCTGCACCGTTATCGTTATTTGCAGTGGTCGTTTCTTCCTCGCCGCCGCATGCTGCCAGGGCAAGAACCATGCAAAGCACCAGAACCATGACCAAGCAGATCTTCAATACGTTTTTCATATCCGAAATCTCCTTTTTATATGTTTTATGAGACAATCCTCAATATCCATTTTTATTATACTCTTTGTTACCCGTTTTGTCAAGTACAAATCGTCTCCGCCTACTCTTTTTGTCACTTTGCCACAAATCCATTTTTCAAAATTGTTCAAAGCACCGAAATCAAGAGAAACAGCAGAAAAGAAAAAAGGCGAAGAGGCATCAAAGCTTCTCGTCCTTTTTTCTTTGCAACCACTGCATTTACGCGTTCAGACCCAAGGAGACCACGCATTTCCATTGCTGTCGGTTTCAACCTCGGGGACATCGGTCTCGGATTCATCCGAGGTGCGGATCACGTCCTCTTCAAGCAACAGGATCCACTCAATTTGCGGATTTTCATAATTTCGTTTCATACATATTCTCCGTTCTATGACAAAAAAATCAGTTTCATCAAAAAGGGGATCAGACCCAAGGAGACCAATCCGGTCTTTCTTCCTCGTCGGAAGAATCATTGGAATTTTCCTTGTCGCCACCACCAAAGGGAGTATCATTGTCGCCGTTTTGATTGCCGTTGTTATTGTTGTTATCACCGCCGTTGTTGCCGCCGTTATCTCCGTCGGTCCCGTCATCCGTTTCACCGCCGTTCTCCCCATCGGTCTCACCGTTTTCGTCGCCACCCGGCTCGCCGAAAATGTCTTCGCCTTCGCCGCCGGGATCGTTTTCGTTGGGATCGTTTTCGTTGGGATCCTTGTCAGGATCCTGATTGGAAGAACCGTTTTTTGCAGTGGTGGTCTCGGTTTCCTGCGGAGGAGTACAGTAGGCAAGTGACAGCACGAGCAAAACGATCAATCCAAGCGAAATCAGCTTATGCCACATGTGAAACACTCCTTTTGAAAATTCATTTTAACCGTGCGCAAGGCAGCTCCCGTGGGAGCCACCTTGCGCGATGGTATCATTCAGATTAGAAAATGTCTTCTCCGTAGGGGTCATCCTTAGAGACGATCGGGATCCAAACGCCTCTGTTGATCGTCTGCCAGCTCTTGCTGTTGAAAACATCCGCAAGCATCTCCAGATCCTCTTGGCTTGCATCCAGATTCAGGAATACCGCAATCTGATCGATTTCGGCGTCCACCGTGATGGTCTTGCCGCCGTCTCCCACCTGATAGGTTTCGCCCGTCAGAAGATCCATCCAGTTGCCCTTGGGGAGATATACGCTGCGCGAGTAGGTATCCAGTGTCAGAATCGGTGCTACCATCAGCGCATCACCCATCATAAACTGATCATCCAGATCATAGACGTTTGCGTCATTCTGATAGTTGAGGACCATGTGGCGAACCACAGGCACACCGGTGTCGCACGCAATCTGAGAATACTTTTGCAGATAATCCATCAAGTCTCTGTGGAGCTGGGTATAACGAGCAACTACTTCTTGTGCGTAGCCTTCCTCATAGCCGATCAGCTCAAGCTCATACGCGTGACGAACGTCACCGTGCGTCTGGATCATCGTACCAAATGCGGTATACTGGATCGCACGCAGGAAGATCTTTGACTCAATATCTGCGGAGTAAGCGATATCCACGTTGGGGGCATCGCCTTTGGAAAGATCCCAACCGTCCCAATCGTAGTAAGCGCCTGCCGTATATGCATAACCTGCCATATCGTAGGTCATGAAGGGAATACCCGAAATACCGGAGTTGATCACGCAGAGAAGCTGCGTGGTGAGGTTGACCTCATTACGGTTCTGGTCACCGCCCCACATGTAGGGGTTTCTCTGAGAACCGATACCGCCGCCACGGGAGAGTGCCACGAAACCGTCGGGAATGTTCTTTGCTTCCTTCTGCTCCAGCATGCTCTTCATAAACTCGGAAATGAAGTAAGAGGAGTATGCATGGTGGACCTCATCGTCCTCAAAGACCGTGGGATCATACCACTTGTAGGTGATCGATGCGGAACCAACCTGCTCGTAAAGACCTGTTCGCGTGTTTTTAGCGGTCAAAGGCATAGAACCGCCATTGGGCATGGTCTCGCAGAAGTCGATCTTACAACCGTCAACACCAAGGTCGATCAATTGCCCCCATACGATATCCATGTACCACTTCACCGCCTCGGGGTTGGTAATATCCAGATAGTTCTGGGAAAGCGATCCAAACGCGTCGGGGTTATCCGATGCTGCGCTTCTGGGAATACTGGTAGTATTGAGTATCTCGGAATTGGTGTAGTTGTGCTTTCTGTAGGATACGCTTGCCTGCGTTACGGTGATGATCACGTCCGCATGCAAATGATACTCTTCCTTATAGCCGAGCATCGTGTTACTAATGCCGCCGATCCCCATGTAGAGGGTGGTTCTGATGCCCTGCTCGTCAAGCCATTGCAAAACCTCTTTGACGTTGTTGAGATTCTTGGTTGCGGAAACATTGCCCTTGGAAATATTCGACCAGCTCAGCCCCTCAAGAACCATTGCGTCGGGCTTCATACCTGCATCGATCAAGCCTTGAACGATCGCCTTAACACCCGCACCGGAGGGTTGCCCCTTCTTGGTGGTACGGATGAATTCCATCGTTCCGTCACCGTCGGTGTCGATGTAGAGGTACTTTCTCAATTCACCGGAATAAATATACGTACCGTTTGCAAAGGTGTTACCGTTTGCAACCCATTTTTCGTATGCCTTTTGCGTACCGTTCGCACTTGCCAACAGAGTCTCATAGCCGGGGATCTCGGTCAGCGTCTTGTAGATCATGGTCTCGCCTTCAAGAGAAGCGAAATCAGGAGAGTAACGGCAGATCAAAACGCCCTGTGCCCACTCCTCGGGAAGCGTTGCGTGACCGGAAAGATCGGTGTAAGCCTTGATCGCGTCGGTCATCTTGCCCGTAGAGTAGAAGTAAATATCCATCAGATCATTTTCCAGATCGATCTGCCATACGTTGCTCGAGGTTTTACCCCAGTCAAAGCTCATGATCTCATAACGGTTGACGAACATACCGCTACCTCTGGTGCTGGTGAACAGCGGGATCGCCGTGTAGGTACCGATCAGGTTACCGGCCGCATCCTTGCCGCCTCCGTCAAATGCATCGTAGGTATAGAGCTGCATGATTTTGCCGCGCTTGTTTGCGGAGTCAAATCTCTCACCGCCACCGTAGATGGCTTCGCCGCTGAGCAAGCCGCCCTTCATCGTTACGCTCGAGCCATCGGAGGTAACGGAGGTAACGTTATTCATCAGAACACCGTTTGCGGACATGAACTGAATACCAAAGGAGCCGGTTGTATTGACAGTCACGTAAGAATCCGTACCCTCGGCAGTGATCTTGATCTTGCCGCTCTCGGTGGTAACGGTCAGATTCTTCACCACGTCGTTATAGCCTTCTCCGAGGTACATTGACAGCGACTGTGCCGCGCCCATGTTATCAAAATCGTTATAATATACGGAAGACTGCGTGGGCTTGACCGCTTGCATTCTCCAACCGTTGTTGCCGTCATAGGTCAAGCGCATGGAGATGCCTGCCGCATTTTGGAAATAGAAGGTATTGATAGAATACTCGGCATTCTTGACCAGCGAGGACGAGAGATTCATCACCGTCGTGCCGTCAATAAAGCTTTGCAGAATGTCTCTGTACTGTGCGAACGCCTCGTTGTTGACAAAAACTCTTGCGATCTGCGCGATGCTACGGGAATAGTTATCCTGAAGCACGTTCGCGCCGATATCCGCGTAATCATAGCTGTAGATGTACTTTTCAACACCGTTATTCAAAACGATACGCACGTAACCGATACCCGAGAAAGAACGGGCAATGTTGGCATGTCGGATGTTGATGATCGAACCGACAAAGGTCTTATCAAAGCCATCTGCCAGCGTATAGCCCTGAACGGTAAAGTATTTTCCAATGGTTGCCTTGACGTCAAGATAGTTGGAACTGTGATTCAAAGCATCCAGTGCTTCTACCGTAAACGCGCCCGCTTCCTTTACGTAGGAGGTAGGTGTGATCAGCGTACCGATCTCAAGCGCCTTGATCTTGCCCGCATCGGCATATGCCTTGAGCGCGTTCAGCTTTTCGGTATTGACCTGTGTTGCATAACGGATACCGCTGGAGTTGGTCAGACGAATGGACGCGCCCTCAACGGGAGCCAGCAGTCCCTCGGTCAGACTGTCGGTCAGATATACGTTTGCAGCCGTTACACCTTCGTTCACCAGAATCGTACTGCCGGGAGCTACACCGGTGTTGCGTCCCGAAGCAGTGGTAACGTCTATGAACATCACGGGATTGCCATTTGCATCATCCGCCGTCGAGAAGGTCTTGACCATACTGCTGCTACAGCTGTGCGCAACGATGTTATCAACGTACATTGCGCCCTGATAGCTATCGGGACCGTTGCTGTTCTTCATCAGCTTGGCAACGTTCCACGAATTATTATTCAGCGTAAGCGTATTCAAAAGCTCGCTCTTATAGAGTCTGCCCGACGTTTGAAGGACGTTATTCAAATAAAGTCCAACGTTACCGGAGCTCAACTCAATGACCAACGAAACGGTGTTCCATGTTTCCTTTTCCATGGTAATCGACGCAGGACCGTTCGTCACAGAAAACTCGGGGTTCAAGGTTCCCGCTTCCAGATTGATGTTGAAGTAGTTCAGCCACGATTTGTTTGACGATACTACGCCGTTATCATTGTACGCAGTGAAGTTAACGTGCTGGCTCTCAAAAACGCCCTTACTGTCGTTTTCAATATAGTAATCTGCCTGCAAAACAACCGTACCGGAGGACATTGTGGTGTTTTTCATAACCAGGTTACGGTCAACGTTACCCGTTCCGTTTCCGTTCAATGCTTCCTCAACAGCCTTGGTGTTATACACCGTATAGGCTCCCTCATACCGATCCATCACAATGCAGGTTGCGCCGCTGTCAAGGCTCTTGACACGGAACAATGCACCGTCGGCGTTCTTGAAATAGCCGTACATCACGTAGTTGCCGAAATAGTCGTACTCATATTCGCCCCACGTAATGGTAACAGACTCATCCTTATAAGTGATCTTATTGGAGCTTACCGTATAAGAGGCAGTTCCAACCTGATCGAGAATACGCACTGTCTTTTTATCAGCACTTTCCACGAAATAAGTAGCGGTGCTCACGGGGAAGGTGCCGGTGTAAACGGTCTCGCCCATGTCATTGACCGTTGTGCCGCTGTTCCACGTGATTTTGCAAACATTGCTGCTGTAAAGCAAAGCGTCGTAGCCCAGCGCCGCCGTACTCTCAACCGCACTTGCAAGCTTCAGCACGCGATTGGAGCCCGTCGGATTTGCAGGGTCGATGACGACCTCTGCCTTGGAAGCGACCCGTTGATAAAAATAGGTGCCTAAGCCACTGTGCCCCTTCGCTCCCAACGGCACGCTGTTAAAATTCTGCGTCGCATAGGTCGTCGTTGCCGCCATCGTAGGAAGCACGACCAATGCAAGCAACAGTGTCATTGCCAACACAGCCGTTGCGACCAAATACAAAATTTTCTTTTTTACTTTCATAGCTTTCTCCTTTTTTTGGAAAGATTTGGTGTAAAAGCCCAAAGCAAGCCCCTTAAAGCGTTTGAGAGACTTGCGTTGAGTTTTTACCGTTTTAGGGGTGACGGGAGGGATGCAGCAAACACCGCGTCCCTCCCGCATGAGATCCCTCTCGTGCCGTTAAACGGCGACGGGACGGAAATGATTCAATTATTATGCGCCTGCGCCGTCGCCTTCACTCTTCTTATCGAAGTCGTCAAGGGTCTGTTGCATCTCGTCGTTTGCCTTCTTCATAGCCTGCTCGGTGGTGTATGCATCGTACTCCATGTTCGAACGGGTGTCGATGTTGATGAGCAGCTTGTCAAAGTTACCCCACAGACCGTTCTGGGTGTAGAGCAGAGCGATGTCGTATACGAGAGATCCGCGGATGATATCCAGAGAAGCTCTGGAACCGTCGTCACGTGCAACTTCCATGTACATGGTTCTTACGTAGTAAGCATCCATGGTGGAGTCGGGCTTACCGGAGTAAGCAGCCATGATGTACATCATACGAGCAGAGTTCTCGATGCTTGCTCTCTTGTAGGGGATTGCCCACAGGTGGTGGCAGTTCTGGAAGTAAACAACGCAGTGGTAATCTTCATTTTCCTCATAGGTAGGAATCGGAAGGATACCGTATGCAAAGTCGATTGCCGCGGGATAGATCTGCTTACGAACGTCCCAAAGCAGGAAGTCCGCGATCAGAACCTGACCGGAAAGGAAGTTCTTTGCACGGTCGCCGGAAGCACCGTTAGGAATCGTGGGGTTCTTGATAATGTTGAGATTATCGAACAGGAACGTGTAAACCTCGCGTGCCTTATCGGAGGTGATGGTGAATGCGGGATAGCCGTTCGTGCTTTCGGTGATACGAAGGCCTGCACCGTAGTAGTAGTACAGAGGAGATGCCTGATACTCGAAGTAACCGATGGTATCGCCCTTATCGTACGCCAGCTCACCGTCATCGTCCTTTGAATCGTTGGTGACGCATGCTGCGATCTTCAGCATGTTCTCAACCGTCCAGGTGCCGTCCTGAACCATCTGATACAGATCGCCGAAATCCGAACGACCGGTCTTCTCGATGATACCGTCCTTGGAGTTCTGGAACATAGCAAGGTTGAAGATCGTGGAAATGGTGTTATCCATGGAGGAGATGTTCATGTCACCGCTGAGGTAATACAGGTTGTTACCCAGGGTCAGCTGCTCGATGGAGTTCTGGTCGAATGCTTTGTGGTTAAGATCCAAATACTTGGAGTTAACGCCTGCCTTGAGGTCGGACAGGTAACCTGCGGTTGCGCAGATTGCCGAGTCAATGGACATGATGATTGCAAGCTCGAAGGTCGTACCGCCGTCAAAGAAGCTTGCCATCTCATCGAACTGGCTCTCCATAACCGAAGGCTGATTCTTAATCACGCAGTTATAGTCTCTTTCAATCTCGTTGTTTCTCTGAATGACTGCATAAGAAAGTGCGTCTGCACCACCCTGAGAAGGATCTACGTAGAAGTCCTCGCATTTGAAAGCACCGTTACCGGTCTTATCATTACGCGAAAATACCTTGTAGACATATCTCTGCATGTCTACCTTTTCGGGCATAACGTAGTCGCCAATGTTGTTATTGTTATTGTTGTTATCGTCATTGTTTCCGCCGCCGGTGGTCTCGGCTTCGCCGCCGCACGCTGCCAAACAAGGAACGATCATCAACAGTGCCAACAACAGGACAGCTACTCTGATCAGTGTTTTCATGTTCTTTTTCTCCTTTTTTGTTTTTTGTGAGTACGCGGGCTTCCCCACGTCTCTCTCAACACCCCAACACAAAAGGGCATTGTAGGTCTACTATATTATACCGCATAACCCAGCCTCTGTCAAGCAACAAAGATCACAAAAACGCTCTTTTCTTTTTGTGCAGATTGACACGAGGCACCGTTGGCATGTTCATGCGCTCTGCGTTTGCGCAAAGCATTTCCGCAATCTTCCACCTCATCCGTCAGCTAACGCTGCCACCTTCCCCTCAAGGGGAAGGCTAAAAGAAGCTTGCTTTACTAAAAGGTAGGGGCTTTTCTTTTTTTGTATAAAACGGTATATCTTCATCGAAGCCGAGAAGATCAACCGGCCTTCCCCTCGAGGGGAAGGTGCCGAGGTACGAGGCGGATGAGGTGTAGACGTCCGCAGACGTCGTTACCCCTCACGCCTCCGCACTTCGCAATTACGGAATCTCAACCGCCTTGATCTCTGCGATGATCTCCTGCAATTCGGGCAGAACCTCTGCCAGCGTCTTGGAGGAAGCCTTCTTATTATAGAATACAGGGATCTGCGCCATATCAACGCTTACTTCAATCGTCTTACCTTCCGCGCCAACGGTGTAGGTCTCATTGGTAAAGAGGTTGACCCATTCGCCCTCGGGCAGGTATACGCTTCTGGATTCCAGACCGTAAAGCTCGGGAGCTACGAGGAGCGCGCCGCCAAGGAGATACTCGTCGTCGATGTCGTAAACGTTCTTGTCATTCTGATATGCAAGCACCAGATGACGTGCCAGAGGCATGCCGTTTACAGTCGCCTCTTCGGCGTACTCATTGATGTAGGGCATCAATGCCGTATGAAGTCTTGCGTACAGGCGGTAGAGGTCGGTTACGTATGTGTAATCCGCATCCTCGATCGCAAAGTCGAACGCGCTTCTTACGTCACCGCTTCCCGTTTGCATGGAGCCCGTGAAGGCTGCGAACTGGGTCGCGCGCAGGAAGATGCTTGCATCCTTATCGATGTCAAGGATCTCACCGTTCTTGTAGAAGGAACCGCCGATATCGTAGGCAACGAACGGAATACCCGAAAGGCCCGCGGAAACGATTGCCTTCACCTGTCTTTCCAGACGGTTGAGGGTACGGCTCTGCTCACCGCCCCAAACGAGCGTGTTACGCTGAACGCCGATACCGCCGCCGCAAGACAGGCAAATGCCGCTGTCGGGCTTGGTTGCCAGCACGTTGTCAAGCAGAGCGGTAAAGTAGGTGGGATACCAGCCGCGTGCGCCGCCGCTGGGAATGTCCGTGTTGTGGAAGTTGAAGGTTCCCAATACGTCGGGAAGCTGGTTGCCGCCGCTGACCTTGGCACCGTCAACACCGATATCGTTCATCAGATAATCCCAGTACAGTCCGAAGAACCACTCAACAGCCACGGGATTGGTGATGTCGATATAGGTTCTGGTATAGTACTGAATATCATCGCTTGTGTCCATTCTCTCGCCGCCCTCAATCTTGACCAGGAACGGATTGCAGGTTGCGGGATCCTTGGAGGTTGCGGGAGCCTGAACGAAGATCGGAGCCTCGATCATGTCACCCGCCGTGGAGAGCATGGGGATGTTCTGTGTGGTCGTGGTCTGGATCGTACTGGTCGCGTAGCTATCGCCCTTCGGCTCACTGTAGTAATACTTGAAGGTCCAGGAGAGCATAAAGCCTTCCTTTTGCTCATCCGTCAAAGCAAACGCTTCGGGAAGCGTATCGAAGCCGGGCATATAACCGACGTTCACCTTGCAGATCACCTTTTTACCAAAGCTGTGAACCAATTCGCACACACGCTTCAGCTCCTCGTGTCTGTCAAAGTCGTAAATATCCCAACCTTCCACTACGACACCCGTCCAAGGCAGACGGTAGGTTTCCATGTTGGCGATCATCTTGGAAATGCTCTCGTAGGTATCGATCGAATCATTGTAGCGATATACCATGAGTCCGTCGTTCCACTCGGTGGGCATTTCCGCATATCCGCTGATGATGCCGTAGTTGTTCAGCACCTCGGTGATCTTGTTGGTTACGAAAACGTAACAGTCGACATTACCCGAGGAGAACTGAATGTGCAGATTGTTGTGATTGGTCTTGCCGATATCCGCAACCATGTATCCGTTGTTGTTGATAAACAGACCCGAACCGCGGGAGCTGGAGAACAACGGAACGGAGATGTAGGAGTTGTTCACGGAATCCTCTGCGTCGCCGCTCTGCAGGATCACGGTCTTACCTCTCTGGTTTACGGCGTCAAATCTCTCACCGCCGCCGTAGATCGCCTCGGTATCGTTCAACGTAAAGTCAGCGTACTGAGAGAGCGTCTCGGTCTTACCGACCAACTGATGGTTCAGCTTGGTCAGCGTGCGGGCGATGGTACCGTCCGCATAGCAGAACTTGAGGGAGAAGGTCTTGGTATTCAGCACTGCAAAGGTCTTGTCGGGTGCGTAAACGATCAGATTGTCGCCCTCGGTCGCATAGGTCAGCTTTTCCTGCTTCACAGCAGGCGTTTCGCCAAGTGTCTGGGTCATGAGCTGCGCCGCGCCGATGTTGCTGAAGGGCGCGCCTTGACTATACTGGGTCTGGATTCTCCAACCGCCGTTTCCGGTGTAGGTCAAGCGGCAGGGAACGTCTGCCTCGGAGCGAGGATTGAGAGTAAAGAGCAGCGCGTCGTCTGCCTTTCTGTCAACAAGAACCAGACTCAATCCGTTCTCACGGTTCTTATCCTCATAGCGAAGCACATAGTCCAGATCCGCGGGGATCTTTACCGTGCGTGCCTCTTCGTCAATACAGAAAAATCTCTTTTGCAGATAGGTGAGTGCCTTTACGCTCGCCTCCTTGGAGCCGCACGCGATGATCAGGTCCTCTCCCATCATCTTGATCACGTAGTCATCAAGTCCAAGCTTATAGGGCTTTACGAATTCTTCCACCTCGGGGCGGCCCATCGTGCCAACCACTCCGACGATGATTTCTTTTTTGGTGTATTCGGAAGCATCGGTGATAATCGGCATATCACAGCCCGTGATCTTTTCGATCGACTCGGCCATCAGAGTTGCCTCGGATTTGGTCAGGACCAACGCCTCCTTAGAGTGAACGAGGGAAAACTCGGTGACGCCCTCGTGAGCGAGCGTAATGTAGTCGCGCTCTTCTTTTACAGTAGGTTCTTCAACATTATTGTTGTTATTATTATCCTCTGCCGGTGCAGTTGTTTCAGCCTCGCCGCCGCAAGCCGCCAGCATCGGCACTACCATCATCATTGCCAACAATAATGCGAAAAGCTTTAAAAATGACTGTTTCTTCATTTTCGGTTCTTCTCCTTATTATAATTTGTGGAGTTCACGCGAAGGAGGGAGAATTCCCTTCCCCGCTCCTTGCGCGAGCACCGTTATGTGGCAATTCTGATTTTACGTTGCGGGAGTTTCCTCGGTGTTATCCTCGGGCTTATTTGCATCTGCCCACTGCTTGCTCCACTCCTCAAGCTCTTTTACGTAGTCCTCGTAGCTCTTGTTGTTGGTTACAACGCCCTTGGAATTGATCTTGCCCTCTACGTCCTCGCCTGCGATTGCGGAGTTGAGGATGCCGCACATATCAAGACGTACGGTTTCGGCACCGTTGACGGTCAGATCCTTCTTGCAGGAGAAGAATGCGCTGTCCTCGATTGCCTTCAGGGATGCGGATACGGTAACGGAAGTAAGTGCGGAGCAGTTGTGGAACGCGTCGTTCTTGATGACAACAACGCCGGTCAGATCAATGGTCTGCAGAGCGGTGCATCTTGCGAATGCGAATGCGCCGATCTCGGTTACGTCGCCCAGATCAACGTTCCCAAGCTTCGCACAGGACTTGAACGCGTCATTACCGATCTTGGTAACCTTGTTGAGGTTGACGGTCTCAAGAGATGCGCAGTATGCAAAGGTGTTGGTTGCAAGGTAGGTAACGCCTTCGGGAATGGTTACGTTCTTCACACCGGTGTTGTAGAATGCGTACATGCCGATGCTTTCAAGATTTGCGGGGAGCTGAACGGTCTCAAGCGTTGCGCAATCCTTGAACAGGTAGTTGGGGAGTGCGGTCAGCGTCAGAGCGGAGAGATCAGCGGTCGTCAGCTTGGTCTCCATGAATGCGGTCTCACCGATCCCGGTCAGGGTCGCGGGGAAGGTGAATGCTTCCAGAGCGGTATTTCTGAACGCCTCGGTACCGATCTTGGTCAGATTTGCATTCAGGGTAACGTTCTTGAGCTTCGTGCAGTCCTTGAACATTCTGTCGGTGATCTCGGTCACGCCGGAAATATCAATTGCCTCAAGAGATGCGCAGCCCGTAAAGACTTCGCTCTCGATCTTGGTAACCTTTGCGGATACGGGAACGGTGACCAGTGCGGCACAGCCCTCAAATGCTTCCGCATAGATCTCGGTGATGCCTGCAGCCTCAACCTTGGTCAAGGAAGAGCAGTTTCTGAAAGTACCTGCCTTGATGGCGGTAATCGCGTCGGGAAGCTTGATCTCCTTCAGGGCGCTGCAGCCGTTGAATGCGTTCTCATGAACCTCGGTAACGGTTGCGGGGATGCTTAAGGTCTCAAGAGAAGTGCAGTTTGCAAATGCGGAAGCACCGATCTTCTGGAGCTTATCGTTGAACTTTACGTTCTTCAGAGCTGCGCAGTTTTCGAATGCGTTAGAACCGATCGAAACCAGATCCGTGGGAAGCTCAATGGATTCCAGATGTGCGCAACCTGCGAACATGCCGGAACCGATGCTCGTCGTGCCTGCACCGATCTTAACGTTCTTCAGCATAGCAAACGTGTTCAGCTTGAACTGACCCTCGATGTCCTTGAGGTTGTCAGCAAATACAACGGTCTCAACAGGGCAGTTCTTGAAGGAATCCTTCGCGACTGCGCTGAGATTGGAGCCAACGTGGATCTCGGTCAGAGATACACAGTTTGCAAAGGACTCGGAACCGATACGCTCAAGCGTGTTGGGAAGCACGAGCTTCTTGAGGTTGATACAACCGTCAAACGCGCTTGCCGCGATAACCTTGGTTCCCTCGGGAATCACAAGCTCAACCAAGTCGGTTCTGCCCGAGTAGATGTTTTTGTCAATGGTACCGTTCTTGTTGGGAACAACCGCGGGAAGCTCTTCCTGCTGTTGCGGTGCGGGGGTCGTGGTTTCTTCCTCTCCTCCGCAGGCTGCCAGAACCAAGGTCAGGCTCGCAATCAGGAGAAGCACAATCAGTAATTTTTTCATGAGTTTTTTCCTCCGTTTGAATGATTTTTATGATTTGCCTTTTAGAATTCAAAATGATGCGGTCTCAATTATCTTGCTTGGAACTTCGCGGGAAGCTTGATGCTGTTGAGATATTCAAAGATCTCTTCAATACCGGGTAACAGCTCAGCCGCCGTCTCCGTTACAGGCTGCAACTCACTGTTCAGTCTGCAGAAGACAGGCATTTGCGCAAGAGATGCTTTACAAGTCACCCGCTTGCCGCCTTCGCCAACCTGATGAATCTCGCCTGTGTTGAGATCCTTCCAATTGCCCTCGGGCAGATAGACCTCTCTGCTGAAAGAGTCATCCAGAATGGGAGCAACGAGGAACGCGTCACCGAACATATACTCGTCGTCGATGTTGTAAACGTTGGAGTCGCTCTGCCATTGCTTATCCAGCGCCAGCACACGCATCACGGGCATACCCGTCTGACATGCGATCTCGCTATACTCGGTAATGTAAGGCGTCAGAAGCTCGTGGAGCTTGACCCATCCGCGGTAGATATCCGTAATGTAGGTCATCTGTCCGGGGTGGATGAGCCACTCGCCGGTTTCCTCCCAGCGAACGGTGTCGCCCTCTTTGATCATCTTCATTTTCTTTTGTCCCTCGGCAAACTGGTACGCCTGACGGACCTTACCGTGCTGCTGCATACAGATGGTAAACGCTGTAAACTGCGTACCTCTGGCGAACACCTGACCCTCGTACTCGGGATCCTGGGACGCCGATCCGTACTGGTAGCCCGACATATCGTAGCTCATAAAGGGCACGCCCGACATACCGGAAGAGAGGCATGCGGTCAACTGGAACTCCAGGCTCTGGTAGCATCTTGCCTGGTCGCCCGCCCACATGTAGGGAGCGCGCTGTGCGCCGATACCGCCGCCGCGGGTGTAGCACATACCGCTATCGGGCTTATCCGAGATCATCTCCCAGAACATTGCGCAGAATGCGCTGGGGTACCAGTGGTGAGAACCGCTCGTAGGCATATTCTCATCATAATAATTCAATTCGTAGTATTCGGGAAGGGTCTCACAGAAGTCGATCTTACATCCGTCAACACCGATCTCTTCCGAAAGATACTTCCAATAATCGTTGAAGAACCACTCAACCGCATAGGGATTGGTAATATCCAAATAAGGATACGCCCTTTCGGATGCACCGGCAGCATCGGGGTTGTTTGTCTCCGCCGCGGGAAGGTTGTACTCGATCTGTCCGTTCGGCGTGGTCATGCTCAACAGATAGCCGCCAATAAAGCCATCCATTTTGTTGTTCGCAGTACCCACGCGCATATACACGAGGAACTTCTTTCCAAGGCTGTGTACGTAGTCACAAAGCTCGTTCAAATCCTTGTGTTTCGCCGCAGTGTAACCGCCCCAGCCCTCGGCAAGGATACCCGACCAGGGAAGATCGTATTCTTCCATGTAAGCGATCGCATCGTAAACACCCAGTTTTCTGCCGCCGCTCAATTCACTCTCTTCGACAGCGACAGTCCATTTTTGGGAAAGCTCGGGACCGTAGCGGCAGATGAGCATGCCGTAGCTCCACTCTGCGGGCATTTCCGCATATCCCGACAGATAGGAGTAACCGTTGATCGCTTCGCTCATGTACTCGGTGGTGTAAACATAGCAGTCCATGTTCGCACCGATGACCGATGCGCTCCAAACGTCCTCTTGCGCGGACTTGCCTTGATCTCCCAGCTTCAGGTTCATCTCCTCGTAAATGTTGAGGAAGATGCCGCTGCCTCGTGTGAAGCAAAGAAGCGGAATGACCATGTAGCAGGCATCCGGACGGCTCCAGATATCCTTGGAGAACATGTTGATCTTTTTGCCGCGCTGATTTGCGCTGTCAAATCTCTCGCCCGTACCGTAAATGGCTTCGTTGGGATTGATCTTACCCTCAATCGAGCTGCCTCCGGTCGAAGAAGAAAGATTGGTGATGGTTGCCGAGGGGTTCTTCTTTTCCGTGTCAGTCGGCTTGTAGAAGTTCATTTCAAACTTCTTGGTGTTGAGCGTCGCACAGCTTCCGTCGGCAGCGGTTGCCGTTACGAGATCGCCCTCGGTCTTTACCGTGATGGCTTCAAGATCCAACTTGGGAGCCTCTCCGAGAGAGAGCGACATACGCTGCGATGCGCCGATGTCGTTAAAGTCCTCCGAAAGCGTTCCCTTGGTCTGCAAGCGCCATGCGTTGTTGCCTGTGTAGCAAAGGCGAACGTACGCCTCGCCCATCGTGCCGGCACCAATCGTAAAGTAAACGTAATTTTCATCATGACCCGTCAAGGCTACGGAAGGAACGCCGCCCTCAATGTAGCTCGTCTTGAGGTCCTTATTGATCACGACCGATCGCTCAGCCAGATCCGTACTGATCACCTTTTCGGTAAAGTAGCTCATCGCGGACTTGACAGCCTGCGCGTTTTCACCGTAGATGTAAATATGGTTATCGACGACCTCAATCACGAAATCTCGGTCTCCCAGTTTACCGTAGCTGCTGTAAACCTTCATCGCGCTCATACGCGCAACGCGTCCGATGCGGATCTCATACTCGGTCTCCGACTTGGAATCGTGCATGACCTCGGGGGCTACGCCGGTGGTATCCTCGATCAAGGATGCCAGCTCTTCGGCAGAAGCCTGCACCGTTGTTCCCGCCCCGATGGGATAAACGATCTTGTACTGGGTTTTTCCATCTTCCGCAATGACGATTTTATCCGTTTGCGGCGTCTCCCCGCTGTCTGCAGGGGGTGTCGTTGTCTCCTCAGGCTCTCCGCCGCACCCGACAAAGCAGCCGAGCAGAACCGAAAGCAAGAGAAGCACGGAAATCAATTTCACCTTCAAATCAAATTCCTCCTTTTATATATATTGAATTTTGATTACCGAAATATAACGTCATTTCGTCGTTTTTGCATACCAATCGGTCAGATCAATGGAGTTGATATAATCCATGATCTCCCGAATACCCGGCAACAGTTCCTTTGCCAAGTCGGTCATGGGTTCCATGTTTTCGTCCAATCGGCAGAACAGCGGCATTTGCGCAAGGGTTGCCTGGCAGGTAATGGTCTTACCTTCTTTTCCAACCACGATAGGTTCGGCATCGGGATTGTTCAAATCCAACCAGTTGCCCTCCGGCAAATAGACGTCGCGCTTGTAGCTGCCGTCGAGAATGGGAGCGACGAGGAAGTCCTCGCCGAACATATATTCGTCATCGATGCGATATACGTTCGTGTCATTCTGCCATTCCAAAGCAAGGATCCGCATCACGGGCATACCCGTTGTGCAGGCTTCCTCGGTGTACTTGGTAATGTAAGGCGTCAGAAGCTCGTGGAGCTTGACGTAGCCACGGTAGATGTCGGTAACATAGCTCATCTCACCCGGCTTGATCTTGTAAACGGGATTTCCGTCCTTATCCTTGACGACCACCCAATCTTTATTCTTATATTCCTTTAAATACTGACCGTACGTAAACTCAAACGCCTGACGGACCTTACCGTGCTGCTGCATGCAGATGGTAAACGCAGTGTATTGCAGTCCGCGTACGAAAGCGTGTGCCTCATCGTAAGGATCGGTGGAAGCGTCGCCGTATTGGTAGCCCGACATATCGTAGCTCATAAACGGCACGCCCGACATACCCGAGGAAAGGCATGCGGTCAACTGGAAATCCAAGCTTTCAAAGCATCTCTTCTGGTCGCCCGCCCACATGTAAGGAGCGCGCTGGGAACCGATTCCGCCGCCGCGGGTGTAGCACATACCGCTATCCGGCTTATCCGCGATCATCTCCCAGAACATTGCACAGAAAGCCGTGGGGTACCAGTGATGCGAACCCGAGGTTTCCGCGTTCAGATCGTAGAAATTCAACTGATAGTATTCGGGAACGCCCTCGCAGAAGTCGATCTTACAACCGTCTACGCCGATTTCGTTTTTCATAGACTCCCAATACTCTTCAAAGAACCATTTCACCGCCACGGGGTCGGTCACGTCCAAATAGTAGCGTCCGCGTCCGCCTTGCGCATCGGGGTTGTTGGTTGAAGCAAAGGGAAGTTGCGAGATCTCTTGACCGCTCGGTGTGGTCATCGTCATCAGATAGTCGTTCGTGTAGCCCCTCATATCGTAGCTCGCGTATCCGACCGCCATATATACAAGGAATTTCTTGCCCAAGGAATGTACGTAATCGCAAAGCTCTTTCAGATCCTGGTGTTTGTCTTCCTTGGAGTATCCCCAGCCCTCGGCAAGGATGCCCGTCCAAGGAAGATCGTAAGCTTCCATCATTGCGATGGTGTCGTATACACCGTACTCGCGTCCGTCCTGTTTCTCACTTGCGCTGATCGAGGTTGACCACTTTTGAGAAAGCTCAGGACCGTAGCGGCAGATGATCATACCGTAGGACCATTCCTCAGGCTTTCCTGCAAAACCGGAAAGGCAAGAGTAGCCGTAGATCGCGTCACTCATGCGCTCGCATGTGAAGATGTAGCAGTCGATCTCTGCTTCAACCACCGAGGCGCTCCAGGTATCATTCTCTCCAAATCCCTTGTTACCAAGGTCGAGGTTCATTTCCTCGTAAATGTTGAGAAACACACCGCTGCCGCGTGAGAAGCAAAGGAGCGGAATGACCATGTAGCAAGCGTTTGCTTTACTCCAGACGTCCTTGGTGAACATGTTGATATTCTTGCCGCGTTGGTTGGTGCTGTCAAAACGCTCGCCCGTTCCAAAGATCGCTTCTTTCGCTTGCAGGTCACCTTCAATATAGCTTCCGCCCGCGCCCGAGGAGATGCTCGAAATGGTAGAAGCGTTCTTCCCGCTCGGCGTTAAGAACTGCAGTGAAAAGTTCTTGGTGTTCAGCTTTGCGGCACTGCCGTCCGAAGCTGTTGCCGTCATGTAATCGCCCTCAGTCTTAAACGTGAGCTTCTCTACGTTCAAAGCGGGAAGTTCGCCAAGAGAGAGAGACAAGCGCTGCGAAGCACCGATATCGTCAAACTCCTCATAGGTGTTTTTCTTGGTCTGAATTCTCCAGCCCGTATCCTTACCTGTAAAGCAGACACGAACGTAGGTCTCTGTGAGCGTTCCCTTCGCCATGGTGAAGTAGAGGTAGGTATCGTCGTTGGAAACGTCACCGATGGGAGGATTCTTGTCCTCGATATAATGAAGCTTGTAATCATCGGCGATGCTGACCGTTTGTGCGTCCTCATTCACCGCGATTGCTTTTTCCAAAAAGTATTGGATCGCCGCATTGATCGCAACGTCGTTCTTACCGTAAATGTAGATGTGGCCTCCCACAAGCTCCACGGCAAAATCGTTTTTTACAAAAGAATTATAAGTCTTGTAAACGTCCATCGCGTCCATACGCGCAACGCGTCCGATACGGATCTCGTGCTCGCTTGCCTTTTCGGAGTCATGCGCCACCTTAACGGACGTACCCGTATAAGTCTTGATCAGGTCTCGGATGGATTCCGCCTGCGCGACCATCTTTTCCGATGCGCCAATGGGATAGACAATGCTGAAGATTGCCTTGTCTTTGTTGGCAATTTCAAGCAATCCCTCCGCACCCGGTTGGGTGTCACCAGACGGCTCGTTGCCCGTTCCGCTCGTATCCTGTTCGGGGCTACAGCCCACAAAACAAGACAGAAGTGTTGCAAGAACCAGCAGGATTGAAAGCAATTTGATCTTCATGTGTTCCTCCCTTTTCTCTTATATTTAATAATGTAGGGTTCGTTTTATCCGAAACGGTCCGCAGGGATCCGTTCCTCGACCTCTGCAAGGTATGCAAAGATCTCTTCCATTCCTCTTAAAAGCTGTTTCACGGTTGTCGATTGATTGGTCCGGGCATCCTCGTTATAAAATACGGGAATCCGCGCCAAGGAAGCTTCACAGAGAATGGTCTGTCCGCCCTCGTAAACCGTTTCGGGATCATTGAGGTCTCTCCATCTGCCCTGTGGCAGATATACCTCTCTTTGATAAGAACCGTCCAGAACGGGAGCGACCAAAAACGCATCTCCAAACATATATTCGTCATCGATGTTATAAACCTTGGGGTCATCTTGGTAATGCAGGATCAGATGCCGCATCACGGGAAGCCCCGTTCGGCACGCGATCTCGCTGTACTCGTTGATATAAGGTGTCAAAAGCTCGTGGAGCTTGACGTAAGCGCGGTAGATGTCGGTAACGTAGGTCATCTCACCTTTTTCGATCAGATAAACGTCATTGCCGTTCGCATCCTTCACCGTCTGCCATTTACCGTCGACGTACTCCTTTGCGAGCTGTCCGTCGGCAAACTGGAATGCGTGCCGCACCTTTCCGTGCTGCTGCATGCAGATGGTAAACGCCGTGTACTGCGTGCCGCGCAGGAATACCTGCGCTTCATAGTAGGGATCCTGCGACGCATCGCCGTATTGGTATCCCGACATATCGTAGCTCATAAACGGTACCCCGGAAAGTCCGGAGGACAGACACGCGTTGAGCTGAAACTCCAAGCTTTGGTAGTTCCGCTTCTGGTCTCCGGCCCACATATAAGGCGCTCGCTGGGAACCGATTCCGCCGCCGCGGGTATAGCACATTCCGCTATCCGGCTTATCCGAGATCATATCCCAGAACATCGCGCAAAACGCGGTCGGATACCAGTGGTGCGAGCCCTCGGTGGGCATGTTTTCATCGTAATAGTTTAATTGGTAGTATTCGGGGAGTGTCTCGCAGAAGTCGATCTTACAACCGTCCACGCCGACCTCTTCCGAAAGATATTTCCAATAGTCGTTAAAGAACCATTCCACCGCCTCGGGATTGGTGATATCCAAATAGG
This sequence comes from Eubacteriales bacterium, assembly GCA_045632805.1. GTDB lineage: Bacteria > Bacillota > Clostridia > Oscillospirales > CAG-272 > UMGS1865. Next base: position 25,618 of record JAZQXI010000022.1, read on the forward strand.
GGTAAGAACCGGGATCGTCCGGATTGGTATCGGGGTTATTGGTCTCGGCGGATGGGAGCAGACTTGTGGTGATTCCTTTGGGATCGGTCATCGTGACAAGATAGTTTGGATTGAACCCGTCCATTGAATCTCGCGCACTGCCGACACGCATGTAGACCAAGAACTTCTTTCCCAGTGCATGCACGTAGTCGCACAGCTCCGCAAGATCGGTGTGCTTTTTCGATTCGTAAGGTCCCCACGCCTCGGCAAGGACTCCCGTCCACGGAAGATCGTATTCTTCCATCTTCGCAATGGCATCGTAAATACCGAGGTCTCTGCCCTGCTGATTCTCCTTCGGGGTAATACCCACCGACCATTTTTGCGAAAGATCGGGACTGTTGCGGCAGATCAGCATCCCATAGGACCATTCCTCGGGGGGCTCCGCAAAGCCCGACAGGAGCGAGTAGCCGTAAATGACATCCGAAATCCGCTCCGAGGTGTAAACGTAGCAATCAATATCGGCTCCCACGATCGACGCAGTCCATACGTCCTTTTGGTCGATCTTGCCGGCGTTGCCGAGATTGAGATGCATTTCTTCGTACGTGTTGAGGAACACGCCGCTGCCTCGCGAGAAGCACAACAGCGGAATGACCATATAGCAAGCTTCCGCGCGACTCCAGATGTCCTTTGTGAACATATGGATGTTTTTTCCGCGCTGATTGACCGCGTCAAACCGCTCGCCCGTGCCAAACACCGCTTCCCCCGCGTTCAGACCGCCCATGATGGTCGATCCGTCGGAATTGGAGGTCAGCTCTGTAAAGCTTGCCGCCACGTTTCCCGATTTCGTGTAAAACTCCAACGAAAAGGGGTTGATGGAAAGCACGGCATAGCTGTCATCCGATGCCTTTACCGTCACCGTTTTCTCTTCCTGCGTCACCTCGATCGGCTCCGTATTCAAAACAGGAGCTTCTCCAAGCGAAAGAGAAAGCCGCTGAGAGGCACCGATGTCCTCAAAATCACTTTCCGTTCGGGATCTCGACTGGATTCGCCAACCCGTGTCCGTTCCCGTAAAGGAGATACGGATCGCCGTCTCGTCAAGGGTTCCCTTATTTAATAGGAAAGAAAGGTAGGTCTCATCCGAGGCGATCTCCTCGGCTTTTTCGTTTTTGTGATCGGCGTATCGGATCTTGATGCCGCTCTCAATGCTTGCGCTCTTTTTGGCAAGGTTCAAAGAAAGCACACCGTTGATAAAATGATCCACCGCCGCTTCTGTTGCGGTATCGTTTTTTCCGTAAAGATAGATATGATTGCCAACTTGTTCAATCACATATCCGTTATCCCCCATGTCGCCAAAGCCCTTGTAGACTTCCATGGAGTCCGCGCGCTTGACGTATCCGATCCGCAATTCGTAATCGGCGGCAGGCTTGGAATCATGCTCCGCGCTGATCGCCACACCCGTCGCATCCTCTACTGCCGCGACGATGGAATCCACCAACGAAAGCAGCTTTTTGGACGCGGAGATCGGATATACGATCTTATAATTCGCCTTTCCGTTTTCAACAAGCGAGAGGACGTTTTGATCGGGAATCTCTTCGTCATTTGCCGCCGTCGTGTCCTGCTCTCCCCCACAGCCAACCAGCATACTCATCAGCATCGAGAGAAGAAGCAGAACCGTTACGGCACGGTAAAATAGATTGTTTTGTTTCATAAAAAGCACAAACGTGTCAGTGCATCAAAGCGCATTCTTGATGTAATCGGGAATACCTGCATCGATCTCATCCAGATATGCAAAGATCTCAAGAATACCCGGAAGGATTTCATCTGCGGTTTCGGACTTCTCATCCACGTTGTAGAACACGGGGATCTGCGTCAAGCCAACCTCATAAGAGATCGTCTGCCCACCTTCAATCGGCGCGGCATCCGGATTGTTGAGATCCACCCATTGTCCCTCGGGCAAATAGATGTCTCTCTTATAACCGGCATCCATAATGGGCGCTACCAAGAAGGCGTCACCAAACATATATTGGTCATCGATCTTGTAGACGTTGGGATCATCCTGATAAGAAAGCACCAGATGTCTCATCACGGGCATACCGGTTTCGCAAGCGATGTTGCTATACTCGGTGATGTAAGGAGTCAGAAGCTCGTGCAGCTTGACGTACGCGCGGTAGATATCCACCACGTGCCCGTATTGCCCTTTCGAATTGACTTGCTTGCCGCTTGCATCCAAAACGGGATTTCCCTTCATATCGCGAATCACGTCGTAAACGTAATTGCCCTGCGCATCGGTCAGCGGCAGATAGTTGCCGTCCTTATCCACGCGATCCTTGCTGTAGATCAAATCGCCTTCCTCTGCAAATTCGTACGCCATACGCACGGTTCCGTGTGTCTGCATGCAGAGGGTGAATGCGGTAAACTGGAGTCCGCGGATAAATACCTGAGACTCATATGCGAGAGTACGGTAGGGGAAATCAAGCTCCCAACCGTTGCCCACACTTGCACGGCCGCCGCCGTACTCGTAGCCCGACATATCGTAACTGATAAAGGGAAGTCCGGAAAGTCCTGCGGAAAGAGTTGCCTTTAATTGAAGACCGATTCCCTCAAAGGTTCTCTTCTGGTCACCTGCCCAGACGTAAGGTGAACGCTGCAGCCCGATTCCGCCGCCGCGGATGTAGCACATACCGCTATCCGGTTTATCCGAGATCATATCCCAGAACATCGCGCAAAACGCGGAAGGGTACCAGTGGTGCGAGCCCTGGGTGGGCATGCTTTCATCGTAATAGTTCAGATCGCAATCCTCGGGCATCAGCTCACAGAAGTCGATCTTACAGCCATCCACACCGATCTCATTGCTCAATGTCTCCCAATAGCCAAAGAACCACTTCACCGCTTCGGGGTTGGTGATATCGATGTAAGGACGGGAGCTTGCATCCGTACGGTCGGGGTTGTTAGAAACGTCCTGCGTATCCATCAGGCTGTATTCCACCGTTCCGTTGGGCAGAGTTCTGGAAACAAGATAATTCTGACTGAAGCCCTCCATTCTGTTTGTAGCATTGCCGACCGAGATATACACGAGGAATTTTTTACCGAGGGAATGTACGTAGTCGCACAGCTCCTTCAGATCCTCTCTCTTACTTTCCTGATAAACACCCCAAGGCTCGGCAAGGATACCCGTCCAAGGAAGATCGTACTCTTCCATCTTTGCGATCACGTCGTAAACGCCGAATCCGCGTCCGTCAATCGTGCTTTCTCCTTCGGGTCCCCATTTTTCGGCCCATTCGACGTCAGCCGACCACTTTTGAGAGAGGTCGGGACTAAAGCGGCAGACGAGCATTCCGTAGCTCCACTCCTCCGGCTGCTCCGCAAAGCCTGTCAAAGAGGAATATCCGTACAGCACCTCGCTGATCTGCTCGGTTGTGAAGATGTAGCAGTCCACGTTTGCGTTCTCGATCGTCGCGCTCCATGCGTTCTTGCCGCCGCTGCCGAGATCGAGCATCATGTATTCGTAACGATTGAGGAAAATACCGCTTCCGCGAGAGGAGCAAAGCAACGGAATCACCACGTAGCAGGAGCGATCGCTGCTCCAGATATCACGGGAGATCATTTCGATCAGCTTGCCGCGCTGGTTGGCAGTATTAAAGCGCTCGCCCGTACCAAAGATCGCCTCGTCGGGCAACAACTCACCTTTGATGTAGCTACCGCCCGCATTGGAAAACAGGTCGGTAACGGTTCCCGCAGTTTTACCGGACGCGGTAAAGAAATCCATGCGGAAGCTCTTGGTGTTGATCTGCACGTATCCGTCCGTATTAACGTCCGTTTTGACCGTAAGAATATCACCGACGGTCTCGGTCTTGATTTTTTCAAGCCCCGATGGGTCGCTCTCACCAAGGAAAAATGCCAATCTCTGCGCTGCACCCGTATCGTCAAACGCTTCGGATGCATTCCCCTTGGTCTGCACGCGCCAACCCTTATTGCCCGTGTAAGACAAACGGCAGAAGGTCTCCTGCAACGTTCCCGCTTCCAAAGAGAAGTACACGTAATTCTCGTCCGTTCCCGTAATGCTCACGGCGGGAGTTGCGTTCTTGTGATAAATGATTTCAGCCGTTTTGGAAAGTCCCAAAACGCTGTTCGCACGGTCAACCGTCAAAATCTTGTTCAAGAAATATTCCATTGCGGCAACGGTGCCTTGCATACCCGTACCGTAAACGTAGACCGTGTTGCCTGACGCCTTGACCGCAAAATCAAGATCTCCAACCGTTCCAAAGCTCTTGTAAACCTCCAGCACCTCGACGCGCGCACCCTTAACGTTGCCTACGCGGATCTCATACTCGCTCGCCTTCCCTTGGGAATCGTGAACAACGGGAATCTCAACGCCGATCTCGTCCGAGATATACTCAGCCAGACGTTTTGCCTGTGTCTTTGCGGTAGCATCCTTGATCGGATAAACGATCGTATAGGCGCTCTTGCCGTTCTCCACCAATTTCAAAAGATCCGTATTAGTGGACGGTACTTCGGTGTTGTCATCCGCTGCGGTTGTGGTTTCCGCCTCCGGAGCACACCCCACCAGCACGCTCAACAGCATCGCAAAGAGCAAAAGCATTGTAATCAGTCGATTTTTCATTCCGTTACCTCCCCATTCCGAGACTCGATTTTGTAAATATCACACAAATAAACCGCATTTGTTCGCTTTAAAAATAAGTTTCAAAGGCTGTTTTTTGTTATTTTTCACTAAAAAGCAAACAAAAAGTAAACAAAACCACTAAACAAAGCGGAAAATGATTCAGTTTATTGTATCATTTTTACAAGAAACTGTCTATATGCAAATTGATATCTTTTACATCAAAATTGATATTTTTTTTGCTTTTTTATTGACATTATTCTTATGATGTGTTAAAATATAGATGTCAGAAAAAATCCAAAGGAGGCAATCGATGCGTTCCGTTCAAAAAGGCACGACCGATTTGTTCGCTGTGCCGCCGATCAGCACCCTGCGCGATACCTTTTCGGATGGGGAGCGAAAGCTGCTTTTCCGCATGGACAATGTCTACCGCCCCATCGCGCGCACCATTCTCAAATCCGTCACCGAAATTCTCAATCCCGAATTCGTCTTTTCGGGTTATCACTATCACGAGGGGGTCGAGATCTTCCGCATCCTTGAAGGAAGCGCCACGATCGTCATCAACAACCGCCCACTCTCGATCGAAAAGGACGACGTTCTCATCATCAATCCCTTTGAAGCACACGGCACCTATCTTTCGGATTCAGACGCCAAATTTACACGAAGCTGCGTGATGTTTCACCCCTACCACGTCTTTCCCGCCGAGAGCGGAAACGACCGCTTTTTTGCCGATTTAAAGGGGATGTGCTTCGAAAATCGCATTCCCGCCTCTCATCCGGCAAGTGAAATTCTGCGCCGCTGCCTTGACAGCATCACCAACCTTTTTGAAACTCGTCCCGATGGTTGGACGGTCGAAGCGTTCTCGGAATTGATGCGTTTTTATTCCATTGTCGTCAAGCACAAGCTCTACCGCGAGCAAGCAGGAAATGCCTCCTACATGTTCGATTTTATGACCCGTGTCAGCGCCTATATCGACGATCACCTGGACGAAGATATCTCCACCACAGATATCGCCGCGTGGTGTCAGTACAGCACCGAGCATTTCTGCCGCCTCTTCAAAAAGTGCTTCGACAAAACCTTTAAAGATTATCTCAACATCTACCGCATCCAGCGCGCCAAAGATTTTATCGACCTCGGTAACTTCAACACCATTGCAGAAGTCGCCTCTAAATGTGGCTTTAACAACCAGAATCATTTTAGCCACATGTTCAAAAAATACATCGGCGCTCTTCCCTCCGAATATATCAACAATCAGCGCGAAAACGCATGACGTATGTGCGAAAATGAATGTTTTTTGTGGGATTTTTAGGGGAGAAACTTTTTGAAAAAAGTTTCTCCCCATACCCCTCTTCAAAAACTTTCACCACCTTTTTAGGTGACCCACCAAAGGAACTACTTACACAGTGGTTCCTTTTTTCATGCTCTGCGTTTGGTGAAAGCGTTCGTGCAGTACAGACTCCCGCACGCTGTCACTTTAGAGCGAAGACAGAACAATAGCTCCCGCAAGCGTTTTGGGACCCACGACCACAAAACGCTCACGAAAGTTAGTTTGATGGAGAATTTTTTTGTGGGAAACTTCTTATAAGAAGTTTCCCACACAAAAAACGCCCCACAAAAGTACCTCTATTGAAAAAAACATGCGAAATGCGCATTTTTTGCGCCACCACTTGCTTTACGGGGCGCAATGTGATATAATGGGGATGAATCCAAAACAGGAAAGGATCAAAAAATATGGAAATGAATCTGCAAACGCTCAAGGAGCTTCTGTATTCCGAGAAGCCCGTCAACGTCATTCTTGACACCGACGCATACAACGAGGTAGACGACCAATTCTGTATCGCGTACTGCATGCGTGCCGAGAAGATCAATCTGCTTTCTATCAACGCGGCTCCCTTCCATAACAATCGCTCCACCGATGCGAAAGACGGCATGGAAAAGAGCTACCAAGAAATTTTTAAGGTCATGAAGCTGGTCGATCCCAACGCAAGCCTTCCCGTGTATCGCGGATCCGACCGTTTTCTCGAAAACAAACACACGCCTGTCGAATCCGACGCTGCCGATAACATCATCAACACGGTCATGAGCAGCGAAGAACCCGTCATCGTCATCGCCATCGGCGCGATCACCAACGTCGCGTCCGCATTGATCAAGTGCCCTGAGCTTGCAAAAAAGACCGCTGTGGTATGGCTTGGCGGAACAGCGCTCCATCACCCCCACACCCGTGAGTTCAATCTTCGCCAGGATATTCCCGGCGCACAGGTACTCTTTGACAGCGGTGTTCCGCTGGTACAGATCCCCTGCGCAGGCGTTTGCACCGAATTCGTGACTTCCGTTCCCGAACTCAAATATCATCTTGGCGGCAAGAACGCGCTTTGCGACTACCTTGTGGACAACGTGGCAGAGGAATGTGCCACCTACCCCACGCCCGTCGCAGGCAGAGTGATTTGGGACGTTACCGCGGCGGCGGCAGTCATCTGCCCGAAATATTGCGATCTGGTCGAGATTCCCCGTCCGTTCGTAACAAGCGATTGCCTCTACGCATTTGATTCGGCACGCCCGCACTACCTCTATTCACGTCACCTCGACCGTGACCGCATTTACAACGATTTGTTCGTACATCTGACAAAAAACGCATAACGTGGAGGCAAAAATGAGCAAAAACGTTCTTGTAATCGGCAGCATCAACGTGGATTACGTGATCCACACCGAGCGTCTTCCGAAGCTTGGCGAAACCTTGACGGGAAGCGACTTTGCCATGAATTTTGGTGGCAAGGGAGCCAACCAAGCGGTGGCTCTTGCCAAGACCGGATGCAATGTCAAGATGCTGGGCGCTGTCGGAAACGATCTCTCCGGTGACCTCGCCATTCAAAATCTTGCATCGTTTGGCATTGATACGACCGACGTCATGAAGGTGAACGCCCCCACGGGTGCGGCGGTCATCACAGTCTGCGGCGGTGACAACCATATCATTCTCGACATTGGCGCGAATGCCCACGTCACCCCCGATGCCATTGCCGCGCGCGAACACCTGTTCGACTGGGCAGACATCGTGGTCATGCAGTATGAAATCCCCATGGAATCGGTGCTTTTTGCAGCACGTATGACGAAAAAACACCAAAAACAGGTGGTTCTCAACCCCGCTCCCGTAAAAGCCGCAGACCCCGAACTCTATAAAAATGTGGATCTGATCATCCCGAATGAATTCGAAGCACAGCTCATCACAGGCTTCTCCCCCGACGACGAAACGACCACACGTGATGCGATTTCGGCACTTTTGAAGCTCGGTTGTGCGGATGCGCTCATCACGCTCGGCAAGCGCGGATGCGCCTATACCGACGGCGGAGACGTCCGCTTTGCGGGAATTTATCCCATCAAAGCCGTGGACACAACCGCCGCGGGTGACAGCTTCATCGGCGGACTTTGCAAGAGCCTTTGCGACGGTCTCTCCAAATCGGATGCCGTTTCCTATGCCTCTGCGGTCTCGGCCATCGCGGTCAGCCGCCACGGCGCCGCTGCCTCCATCCCCACCGCGGATGAGGTGGAAGAGTTTTTGAAGCAGTATCGATATTACGAGTTTTTCGGGGAGAAACTTTT